>PNOJ01000030.1 GCA_013824755.1 Gemmatimonas sp. | reverse complement strand
AGGGCATGACCCTTGCGACCGGGAGGGGGAAAGGCGTGGTACCCCTTCCAGGAGCACGGAAATCATGCGTCGCCGCCCAATTCCCTGCCGGATCATCGTCACCCTGGTGTGGCTCGCCTTCCTGTCCGTGCTGCCGCCGGGCCCGGCCCGCGCCGCCGACGACCTGACCCCCCTGACGGTCCTGGGCTACGGCTGCTGGGTCCAGGACCTGGCCGCCGCGGCGGCGGACAGCGTCCCCACCCGGTTGTACCCCCTGGGCCTGTCGCCGCACGACGCCCTGGTCCAGGACAACCCCGTGCGGTTGGCCGCGTTGACCCGCGAGCTGCGCGTGCGCGAGCACGCCCTGACCGACGCCTGGGACGCCTCGAGCTTCAAGACGGAAGCCTCCGCCCTGGCGGCGGCGCGCGACTACCGCGACGTCGGCCAGTACGAGCTGGCCCTGCGCTGGTACGCCATCGCGCAGCAGGCCGCCGGCCTGCCGCTGCCCACCGGTCCGCTCGCCCACGAGATGTTCGCCACGGCCGTGCTGTCGGGCGACTCCCTGCGCATCGACGAGCGCTGCCGCGACCTGCTGGCGGCCGGGGACCTCGCCGACAACGAGGGCGCGGCCATCGTCGCCTTCCGTCACTACCTGGCCCGCAACGACCGCCCGGGCCTGCGGCGGCTGCTCGCCCAGGCGGCCGCCCAGCCCGAGCGACTCACCCCCGAGCTGCTGTTCTGGCAGTCCTATTGCCTGGTGGCCGAGGGCCGGCACGCCGAGAGCGTGCCGCCGCTGCTGCGGCTGGTCTCGGGCGCGCAGTCCGCGGCGGGGCTGGCGGGCTGGCAGCGGATCTGGGTGGTGCGCGCGTTGCCGGACGGGCTCTACATGGCCGACCGCGGCGGCGCGGCGGCGATCCTCTACGGCATGCTGGCCGTCCAGCCGACCGGCGAGGCGCCGCTCTGGGCCAGCTACCAGCTCGCCAACTTCGCCCTGCGCGACGGCGACTACGCGGGAGCGGCGGCACTCTACCGGCGCAGCGCCGGGGCGGCCCCCGTCGCGGCCTGGCAGCTGCGGGCCGTGGCGCTCGCCGGCAGCGCCGAACAACTCGTCGGCGTGGGGAAGGGGGTCGTCCGTCATGACGACGCACACGACAGCCGGCCCTGACGGCGCGGCGGACCGGGAATCGCCCGTCCCCGTGCTGCTGCAGGTCTACGCCAGGGAACGGGAGCTCTACGTCGAGATCCTGCGCCTCTCGCGCGAACAGACGGCGATGATCCGCCGCGGCGAAAGTCTCGCCGCCGTGCGCCGGGTCCTGACCGCCAAGCGCGACCGTCTCGACGAGGTCGCGCGGCTGGAACGGCTCCTGGCCGCACCCCGGCGCAGCTGGCAGGACCGGCGACGCCGCGGGGGCCAGCCGGCGGCCGCCGACCTGCAGCGGCTGCTCCAGGAGCTGGGCGGGCTCATCGAGGAGATCCTCCTGGTCGAAGCGGAGAACGACCGGCTGTTCCTCGAACTGGCCCACGGCGCCGCCTGACGGCGTCCGGGAACGGAACTTGATAGAGGCTGCGGACCCGGCGGGACCGGGATCCCCGAGCGCAGGAGGCGGCAGGCACCACCATGATGGCGACCACGATCTTCGACCGGGCCCATCTCGGCGACCTCAAGAAGGCGCTGACCGTCTACTCGCGCCGCCAGCGGGTGGTCTCGGAGAACATCGCCAACGTGGAGACCCAGGGGTACCGGGCCCAGGAATACCGGTTCGAGGACCTGCTGCGCAAGGCGGAGGGCCGCAACCTGGACGGGGCCCGGACCCACGAAGCGCACCTGCCCGTGGGCCGGCGCAGCCTGGAAGACACCGAAGGGGAAGTCGCCGTGCAGGACGACGGCTACGACAACGGCATCAACGACGTGGACGTGGACCGGGAGATGACCCGCCTGGCGACGACCGACCTGTCCTACCGCCTGGCGACCCGGGTCCTGAGCATGAGGTACACGCAGCTGCGCGAGGCCATCGGCGGCCGCGTCCGCTAGCGCGAGGGGAGGGTGACGTGAGCGACGGACTGTTCCGATCCATCCACATCAGCGGCACCGGCTTGTCCGGCATGCGCACGAAAATGGACACGGTCGCCAAGAATCTTGCCAACGCCGAGACCACGCGGACCGCCGACGGCACGCCCTACCGGCGCGAGCGCGTCGTTTTCGAACAGACCCTGGCCGAGCGGCTCGGCGAGCGGGCCCTGCCGTCCCCCGAACTGCGCGCGACCGGCGGCTTGTCCCGCACCCACCGCGCCCACCTCGCCGGCGCCGACGCCGTCGGCGGCGGGCTGATGCCGCGCGGCGTCGAGACCGGCGTCGAGATCTCGCCCGACGCTTCGGAATTCAAGGTCGTCTACGACCCCGGGCATCCTGACGCGGACCAGGACGGCTACGTGCTGATGCCCAACGTCAACGTCATCACCGAAATGGTGGACATGATCACCGCGAGCCGGGCCTACGAGGCGAACGTCTCGGCGGTGCAGACGGCCAAGGACATGTTCGGCAAGGCTCTGGACATCTGACCGGGGGGAACGATGTGGCCATCACCAGCGTGAGGATGCCGGGAACGATCGACCCGCGACTGGCCTACGGCGGCGCGGCGGCGGCGCCGCCGGCGACCGGCGGCGCCAGCTTCGCCGACGCCCTGAAGAGCGCGGTCCAGTCGGTGGATCGCGCCCAGACGCACCGCAACGACATGGTCGAGGGGGCCGTCACCGGCCAGGTGGGCGAGGTCCACGACGTCATGGTCGCGGCGGAGGAAGCCCAGCTGGCCTTCGAGCTGATGCTCGAGGTCCGCAACCGCCTGCTGGAGAGCTACCAGCAGGTCATGCAGATGCAGATGTGATCGGATCGACGACACCGCGCCGCGGCGGCGCTCACGGAGGAGCTGAGGACGCGTCATGAGGCAACTGCTGGACTCCTTGAAGGTCTTCACGGACCGCTTCACGTTCAACCAGAAGATCCTGATGCTGGCGATCGTCGCCGCCGGGGTCCTGAGCGTGGGCATGTTCGGGGCGTGGCTCAAGAGCGAGGAGAAGACCGTCCTGTTCACCAACCTCTCGCCCGAGGACGCGTCGCTGGCCATCGCCGAACTGAACAAGAAGAACGTCGAATCCGAGCTCACGGACGGCGGCACGACCATCCTGGTGCCCGAGGGCCTGGTGCACAAGCTGCGGGTCGACCTGTCCGCCAAGGGGATCCCCTCGAGCGGCACCGTCGGCTGGGGCATCTTCGACGGCAAGCAGTACGGCATGACCGAGTTCCTGCAGAACGTCAACTACAAGCGGGCGCTCGAAGGCGAGCTGACCCAGACCATCGAGTCGATCCAGGGGATCCGCGCCGCGCGCGTCCACCTGGTGATGCCGAAGCCCTCGATCTTCAAGAAGATGCAGGCGCCGGCCACGGCCTCGGTCGTGCTCACCCTCGGCCAGAGCAGCGTGCTGTCCCCCAACCAGATCCGCGGCATCCAGAGCCTGGTCTCCGGCAGCGTCGAGGGCCTGGAACTGCCGAACGTCGCGGTGCTCGACCAGTACGGCGTCGTGCTGTCGGAAAGCTACGAGGGTGAGGGCTACGGCCAGTCCGAGGGGCAGCTCGCCCTGAAGAAGGAGGTCGACGCCTACCTGACCGAGAAGGCCGAGACCATGCTGGCCCGCGTCCTGGGCCCGGGCCGCTCGATCGTCCGGGTCGACGCGACGCTGGACTTCGACCGCCTCGAGCAGCAGCGCCACAGCTTCGACCCCGAGAAGACCGTGGTGCGCAGCGAGGAGCGCAACGAAACCAGCGGCGCCCAGGACGGCAACAACGAGACGTCGGTCACCAACTACGAGATCAACGAGATCGTGGAAACCGTCGTCGGCGAGGTCGGCGACGTGAAGTCCATGTCGGTGGCCGTCTTCGTCGACGGCCGTTACGGGGAGGCGGAGGGCGACGCGCCCCCCGTCTACTCGCCGCTGAGCGACGAGGAACTGCAGCAGATCCAGCGCGTGGTGACCTCCGCGGTGGGCCTGAGCACGGAGCGGGGCGACCGCATCGAGGTCGTCAACATGCAGTTCCAGGCGCCGGCAGAGGAGGAGGCGGAGCAGGGCGGCCTGGGCGGCATGGGCGGCCTGCCGCTGCCGGGCTCCCTGCCGCAGGTGATCGGCAAGGTCCTGCTGTTCGGCCTGGCCCTGTTCATGGCGCTGCGGCTGAAGAAGGCCCTCGGCGACATGATGGGGCAGCAGCTGATCCCGCAGGGCGTGACCCGCGAGGAGTTCGCCGACACGAAGTCGGACCTGCTGGACACCGACGAGAGCGTGACCAGCACCGAGAACAAGCTGAAGGAGATCCGCGACTACGCGGGCGCGAGCCCGCAGGAGATCGCCGACCTCGTCCAGGCCTGGGTCCACGAAGCCGAGGGCGCCACGGCGTCCCCGCGCGGCTAGGAAGGTGTCGACGTGACCACGATGCGCGAGATCGCGATCCTCATGATCTCCCTGGGCCCCAAGGTGGCGGGCCAGATCATGAAGCGACTTCCCGAGGAGATGATCGACCGCATCACGGCCGAGATCTCCGAGGTCAAGATGGTCGACGCCGCGGACAAGGCGCAGGCCATCGAGGACTTCGTCGACCTGCGCCGCAAGGCCGCGGGCGTGGAGTTCGGCGGCGAGAACTCGGCCCTGGAGATCCTGGAGGAGGCCCTCGGCAAGCGCTCCGCCGACTCGGTCATGAATCGCGCCACCGGCTACAGCGAGCTGGCCGGCTTCGACAACCTCAAGAAGGTCGACGCGCTGACCGTCATGAACTACCTCAAGAACGAGAACGCGCAGACCGTCGCCCTGGTCCTGTCCCACGTGGACCCCCGCTTCAGCGGGCCGATCATGAAGCTGATGCCGCCGTCCGTGCAGGGCAGCATCGCCCACCGCATGGCGATCCTGGACAAGCCCAGCCGCGAAGCCCTGCGCGTGGTGGAGAACATCGTCAGCGCCGCCGTGCAGGGCGAGTACTCCAGCGACACCAAGAAGTTCGGCGGCCGCAAGCAGGTGGCCGCGCTGCTGAACGAGATCGACCAGGAGAGCTGGCTGGAGATCATCGACGACATGCGCGAGATCGACGACGAGTGCGCCAACGAGATCAAGAACCTGATGTTCGTCTTCGAGGACCTGATCAACCTGGACGACCGCTACATCCAGGACGTGCTCAAGGAGGTGCCGGGCAAGGACCTGGCGATGGCGTTGAAGGGGACCCCGCAGAACATCCAGGAGAAGATCTTCCGCAACATGTCCAAGCGCGCGACCGTGAGCATCAAGGAGGACATGGAGTACATGGGCGCCGTCCCGCTGACCGACGTCGAGGCGGCCCAGTCGACGATGGTGGCCGTCGTGCGCCGCCTGATGGACGAGGGCGTCATCACGCTCGGAAAGGGCGGCGCCAGTGCGTCCATGGTCTCCTGACGACCTCCTCGCCGAGGCCGCCCGGGCCGTCGCGGTGCTGGAGGCGCCGGCGGAAGGCGACGGACGCCTCCAGGCGGAGCGCAGCCTCAGCTTCGTCGAGGACTTCCCGGCCGACGGGCTCGGCGGCTTCCTGCACCGCCTCGACGCCCAGGAGCGCGAGACCCTGTTCAAGCTCGTGGAGACCGAGGTGCGGGGCGACGTCTCCCGGCAGCTGCGCCTGGAGAACGAGGAGTGGCGCCTGGGCATCGATGGCACGATCCGCAGCCTGGCCAGCGAGTTGCAGGCCCGCGTCGCCGACGAGCTGCACGATGTCGCCCGCAACGCGGTGGAGCTGTCCATCGCCATGGCCGAGCAGGTCCTGCGCCGGGCGGTCGTCCTGGACCGCGACGTCCTGCTGAAGGCCGTCGAGACCATCATCTTCCGCGCAGAGCGGGGCACCAGCTTCAACCTCATCGCCAACCCGGCCGACGTGGCGGCGCTCCAGGACCACGCCGACACGCTGCGCGAACTGAACATCGTCAGCGTCAACCCCGACCGCCGCATCGAGCGCGGCGGCTGCGTGATCACCGCGGGCGGCCGCGAGTGGGACTACACGCTGGGCGGCCGCTTCGAGCGCCTGGCGGAGGTCGTCCGCGAGAGCATGCTGGAGCCGCCCGAGGAGAACCCGGGAGCAGAGACGTGAGCCTGCCCTGGGCCGAGACCATCAAGACGGTGCGACGCACCGATGTGGTGCGCGGCAACGGCACCGTCTCGGGCATCAAGGGCCTGTCGGTCGAGATCCTCGGCCTGGCCGCCGCCGTGGGCACCGTCTGCAGCATCGACGTCGGCCGCGCGGCCGTGCCCGTCCTGGCCGAGGTCGTGGGCTTCCGCGACGGCTGCGCCGTCGCCATGCCCTACCGCACCATGTACGGCGTCGCACCCGGCCAGAAGGCCGTGGTCGTCGCCAATTCGCTGACCGTGCCCGCCGACGAACGCCTGCTCGGGCGCATCCTGGACGGGCTCGGCACGCCCATCGACGGCGGGCTGCCCCTGGACCACATGCGCGAGCGGACGGTGCGCGCCGACCCGCCGCGGGCCCTGACGCGGATGCGCATCACCGAACCCATGACCACCGGGGTGCGCTCGATCGACGGCCTGGTCACGATGGCCAAGGGACAGCGGATGGGCATCTTCGCGGGCAGCGGCGTGGGCAAGAGCGTCCTGCTGGGCATGCTGGCCCGCCACGCCGAGGCCGACGTGATCGTCTGCGCCCTGATCGGGGAGCGCGGCCGCGAGGTCCGCGAGTTCCTGGAGCGGGACCTCGGGTCCGACGGCCTCGCCCGCAGCGTGGTCGTGGTGGTCACCTCCGACGAGAACGCGGTGCTGCGCATCAAGGGCGCCGAGACGGCCCTCACCATCGCCGAGGCCTTCCGCGACAAGGGCCGCAACGTCCTGTTCCTGATGGATTCGGTCACCCGCTACGCCATGGCGCTGCGCGAGATCGGCCTGGCCGCCGGCGAGCCGCCCACGACCAAGGGCTACACCCCGTCGGTCTACGCCATGCTGCCGAAGCTGTGCGAGCGGACGGGCTGCTCCGCCGAGGCCGCCATCACCGCCTTCTTCACGGTGCTGATCGAGGGCGACGACATCCACGACCCGATCGGCGACGCCGTCCGCTCCATCCTCGACGGCCACGTCATGCTCAGCCGCGACCTGGCTCGCGAAGGGCACTACCCGGCCGTCGACGTGCTCGGCAGCATCTCGCGCCTGCGCAACGAGGTCGTCGCGCCGGAGGTGCGCGCCGCCGGCACGAAGCTCATGCGCTGGCTCAAGGCGCTCGAGGACAACCGCGACCTGATCAACATCGGCGCGTACGTGGCCGGTTCCGATCCCCTGGTCGATACGGCCCTGGCCAAGCGCGAACCCGTGCGGCGCTTCCTCTGCCAGGAGGTCGCCCAGCGCTCCTCGTGGGGCGACACGGTATCGTCTTTGTTGGCTTTGACTAACGGGGCGTGATCAATGTTCCGCTTCAGGCTTGAGAAGGTCCTCCGCCACCGCGAGCGGGTCGTCGACCGTGAGGCACGGAAGCTGCAAGGGATCCTGTCCGCGGCCCTCCTGCTCGAGCGCGAGAACGCGCGGATCGACGCGGAGTGCGAGGCGGCGTCCCGCCGGGAAGGCGGCTGCGGGTTCGACCTGGTCCGCATGCAGCGTCTCAACGATTACACCGGAGAGCGGCGGCGCCTGATCGGGCGCAACGCCGAACGGATCCGGCGCCTCCGCGCCGAGGCGGAACAGCAGCGTCAGATCCTGCTGGCGGCGCAGCGGGACAAGAAGGTGCTCGAGCAGCTGCGGGAGCGGCAGCTGGCCGCCTGGCAGGAGCAGGACCGCCGCGAGGACCGCAAGCGCATGGACGAAGTGGCCACACTCAGGTACGGGACGGAGCCATGAAGACCATCTTGATCGTCTCGACGCTGACGTTCCTGGTGCTGTTCGGCACGATCATCATGACCAGCGGCATGCTCGAGAACGTCGTCAAGGGACGGCTCGGCGAGCTGCTCGCTCCGGTGACCGGCGCGCGCGACGACGAGATCGACGAGACCCTCGGCCGCCTGGCGCTCGAGCGCGACGCCTTGCAGCGCCAGCGCGAGGAACTGGTCCTGCGCACCGCCGCCCTCGACGTGGAGCAGAAGGCGTTCGACGACGCCCAGCTTCGGCTGCAGGCCCTGGCCACGGACATCCGCGCGGCGCAGGGCGCCCTCGACGCCTCCCACGACGTGGAGATCGCGAAGCTGGCGAAGGTCTACGAGGCCATGAAGCCGGCGAGCGCGGCCCCCATCCTCGCCAGCCTCGACATGGAGATCGTCCTGGAAATC
Organism: Gemmatimonas sp.; assembly: GCA_013824755.1. Taxonomy (GTDB): domain Bacteria; phylum Krumholzibacteriota; class Krumholzibacteriia; order LZORAL124-64-63; family LZORAL124-64-63; genus PNOJ01. The sequence continues at coordinate 19,571 of PNOJ01000030.1, read as the reverse complement.
ATGAGCCGGCTGAAGGACCGCCAGGCCGCCCGCATCCTCACTTTCATGACCCCGGCCCTCGCCGCCGAGATCAGCGCGCGCATGAGCCCCGCGGGAGGCAGCTCGTGACCGCGATCCTGCCGGCCACCTTCCGCACGGACGCGACGGCGACCCGCTCCCGGCGCGACGAGCCCCGCGACGGCTCCGAGGGCTCGCCCTTCGCGTCGACGCTCGCGGCCCAGGACCGGCGCACGGCGCCGGCCCACGAGGCTCGGACCGGCGGCAGCGGCCGCACGGAATCGAGCGCGGACCGCAAACCCCGCACGGCGGACGCACCCGGGAACCACCGGGAGCCGAACCGCGGCGCGGCGGGCGGCCGCCCCGAACAGACCGACTCACGGCCCGGAGCCGGAACGGCGGCGGTCCGCGCCGCCGCCGGCGCCGAGGCCGCACTTCACGGGGGAACGGCCGCCGCGGCGGCCGCCTCCCGCGCCGCCGGCGCCGCGGGCGGGGATCTCGCCGCCGCGCTCGCCGTCGAGGAGGCCGCGACCGCGACGGCGACCGCCGCCACGAAGGCCGCGCCCGTGCCGGCGCCGCCGCCGGGCGCCCCGGAAACGGCTGCGGCTGCAGCCGCCGATGCGGCCGTCGTGGACGCGGCTGTCGATGCCGGGACGACGATGGACGGCGGCACGTCCGCGGCCGCAGCTCGGAGCGAATCGGCGACCCCGCCCGCACCTTCCGCCGGGACCGGCGGGCAGGCTCCCGGGCAGGGCGGCGAGGGCGCTTCCGCCGGCGGACCGGACGGCGGCGCGCCGGCCCAGGCGGTCGGCGGTCGCGCCGGCGCCGCGCCGGGAAGCGCGAACGATCTCGCGAACCTCGCCGTCAGGACGGCGAACGCCGCCGGCGACGACCTCCGGATCGAAGACGGGAGCGAGGCGTCCGTGCCGGAGAGCGTGCGGCGCCAGGTCGTCGCCCGCCTGGCCGGGGAACTGGCGGGGCCCGGCGGCAAGGGCTCGCTGCGCCTGCAGCTCACCCCGCCGCAGCTCGGCAAGGTCGACGTCAGCTTCGAACGCCACGGCCAGGAACTGCACCTGACCTTCCGCGTCGAATCGGCGGAGGCCGCCCGCGCGCTGCGCGACGGGGCCCACGAACTGACCGCCGCCCTGCTGGACAAGCAGGCCGGCTGGGACCGGGTGAAAGTCGACGTGGAGCGGGAGGAGCCCGAGAAGCACGACGACGGACGGGACGACCGCCGCGGCCGGGACGGCCGCCGCGATCGCGACGAACGCGACGGCGAGGAAGGAGCCCGCAGATGATCGTCAATTCGGTGAGCACGACCCCGACCACTTCGACGGCCGGAACCGGCAGCGCCGAGGAGCTCAAGAACGAGTTCCTGAAGCTGCTCATCACGCAGATCAAGAACCAGGACCCCCTGAAGCCCCTGGACAACGCCGAGTTCACCTCGCAGCTCGCCCAGCTGTCCACGCTGGAGCAGCTGCAGGCCATGAACGACTCGATGACCCAGGACCTCGTGTACACGCAGTCCCTGAACAACACCATGATGCTGGGGCTGGTGGGCCGCACCGCCGTGGTCGAGGGCGACCAGGTGGCCGTGACGGGCGGCGAGCCCTCGTCCAGCCACCTCCAGTCCGAGGCGGCCGGCGTGGCGACCGTGACCGTCCGCGACGAGAGCGGCGCCGTGGTGCGCACCTTCACCCAGACGGTGGCGGCAGGCTGGTCGGAGCTGACCTGGGACGGCCTGGGCACGAACGGGCAGGCGGCGCCGGACGGGGAGTACACGCTGAGCGTCGAGGTGGCCGACAGCGAGGGCGCCGAGGTCGAATCGGTGGTCTACATGTCGGGCCTGGTCGAGAGCATCCGCTTCGAGAACAACCTGGCCCTGCTGCACATCGCGGGCCGTGACTATTTCGCTTCCGAGATCGCCCGCGTCGGGATCTGATCCCGCGGGCGACCCTGACAAGGAGGACCACATGCTGCGTTCGCTGTACTCCGGCATCACGGGCCTGTCGGCCAACTCGATCGCGCTGGACGTGATCGGCAACAACATCGCCAACGCCAACACCGTGGGCTACAAGTCGTCGCGGGTGACCTTCCGCGAGATGCTGACCCAGACGGTGCGTCCCTCGCAGCGGCCGGTCTCCGGCAGCCGCGGCGGCGTCAACGCCCAGCAGGTCGGGCTGGGGTCGTCGGTGGCCAGCATCGACTCGCGCTTCACGCAGGGGCACCTCGAGACCACGGGCCTGGTCAACGACCTCGCCCTGCAGGGCGACGGCTTCTTCGTGCTGAGCGACGGCGCGGGCCGCTACTACACCCGTTCCGGCGCGTTCGGCCTGGACGCCAACAACTACTTCGTCGATCCCAGCACCGGCCTGCACCTGCAGGGCCTGATGGCCGACGACAACGGCGTCGTCCAGGCGGGAGCCTACGAGGACCTGTACCTGGATCCCGGCCGCACGGTCCCGGCCCTGTCGTCGACCTCGGTGCGCCTGTACGGCAACCTGAACTCCGACGCCGAGGCCCAGGGCACGATCATGGAATCGACGCACTTCATGGCCGCGGCCACGGGCACCGACCTGCTGACCGCGCTCTACGGCCAGGGCGGCGGCGCGATGAACCTGATCGACGATGACCAGATCTCGCTGACCGGCCTGGTGACCGGCGCCTCGGGTTCGAACACGCTGAACCTGCCGGCCTTCGAGGTCGGCACCGACGGCACCACGCTGGCCGACCTCGCGGCCTGGGTCCAGACCTCGCTGGAGTCGCTGCCCGACCTGGCGCCGGGCGAGGTGACGGTCAGCATCGCCGCCGACGGCGCGATCTCGCTGAGCAACACCAGCACCGGCACGGTGCTGCAGAACCTGCAGCTGACCATCCCCGGCCGCCTCGACTTCAACCAGTCCTTCCGCTTCAGCCCGAGCATCGGCGCGGGCGAGACCGGCACCACCTACGACGCGACGCGCTCGGCCGGCCAGATCCGCGCCGCGGCGACCACCGACGACCTGCTCACGGGCGTCTACAACAGCCGGGGCCAGTCCCTGGGCCTGAACGTGTCGGCGACGAACCCGAGCACCACGATCATGATCGGCGGCTCGGTGGGCGAGCACCAGGCGCCGTCGAACACCATGTCCGTGGACGCCGCCACGACCTTCGGCGACCTGATGACCGGGCTGCAGATCGCCCTGGGCATCTCGACCACGCCGGTGAGCCTGGACGACGAGGGCCGCATCGTCATGAGCGGCGAGGTCGGCATCGACAACGCGCTCGGGCAGGTGGACATCCGCGAGGTGGGCGAGATCAACCCGACCCTCGAGACCTCGTTCGGCTTCGTCGAGACGCAGGAAGCCGATGACGGCAGCGAGTTCACCGCCTCGGCCACCGTCTACGACTCGCTCGGCGACGTGCACAACGTCCTGTTCACCTTCAGCAAGGTGATCGGCCGCAACGAGTGGAACTGGGTCGCCGAGATGGAGGGCGACGAGGTGATGGTCAGCGGCAACACCGGCACGGCCAGCTTCGCCGAGACCGGCGAGATCATCGCCTTCCGCTACACCGACGACGCGGGCGGGCTGTCCTTCCGCCCCCAGGCCGACGGCACGACCGGCGCGCTGCCCATCACGCTGCAGATCGACGCCGGCCAGTTCGGCGGCCTCAGCGGCCTGACGCAGTACGCCGCCAACGAGACCCTGCAGACGATTGCCGACGGCCACACCGTGGGCTCGCTGCTGGACTACGAGATCAACGCCGACGGCATCATCATCGGCCGGTTCTCCAACGACACGGTGCAGACGCTCGGCCAGATCGGCCTGGCGCGCTTCTCCAACATGCAGGGGCTGCTGCGGACCGAGGGCAACACCTACCAGGTCAGCGGCAACTCCGGCCTGGCGGTCGAGGGCTTCGCCGGCGGCGAGTCGGACACCTTCATCACCTCGGGCGCCCTGGAGGGCTCGAACGTGGACCTGACCCAGGAGCTGACGAACATGGTGATCGCCCAGCGCGCCTTCCAGGCCAACGCCAAGGTCATCACCACCGGGGACCAGATCCTGCAGGACATCGTCTCGATGGTCCGCTAGCGGGCCTGAGCGGCGGGAGAGGAGCCGGAGCCCATGATCAGCGTCACGCGGCTGGACGGCAGCGGCATCGTGGTCAACGCCGAACTGATCGAGTTCGTCGAGCGCACGCCCGACACCATGATCGGCCTGACCACCGGACGCCTGATCACCGTGAGGGAGCCGGTCGAGGAGATCGTGCGGCAGGTGCTGGATTACCGGCGCCGCACGCGCAGCCACTAACGACGGGAGAGGGACATGGTCGAAGAGGAAGCCAAGACGGAGCCGCAGGAGAAGCCCAAGAAGGCGGCCTTCAAGCCGTTCGAGAACAAGCTCGTGCTGCTGGCCGTGATCATCGTGGTGCAGGCCGCCCTGGCGGTCGGGGTGACCCAGTTCGTGATCGTGCCCAAGCTCCAGAACCTGGGCGCCGGGGACCATGCGGCCGTGGCCGAGGCGGAGGCGTCCGGCGAGCACGGCCAGCCCGCGGCCAAGGGCAAGTCCGGCCACGGCAAGCCCGGGAAGCACGGCGAGGCCGCGTCGCTCAGCGGGCGCGGTGCGCTGGTCGGTCTCAAGGAAGTGACGGTCTCGCTGCGCTCCGACGGCTCGGTGACGAGCTACCTGCGGATCAGCGTCGACCTCGAGGTCCCGGACCAGACGAAGGTCCTGCTCGTCGAGGAGCGCCTGCCGCACCTGCGCGACATCGTCATCGCCTCGCTGTCGAACAAGTACGCCGCCGACCTGCGCAGCCTCGAGGGCAAGGAGGCCCTCAAGGCCGAGCTGATGCGCAAGCTGGGCGAAGCCCTGCCGGAAGCCGGGCTGATGAACATCTACTTCTCCGACCTGGTCGTGCAGTGACCGGTCCGGGACGAGCCGGGGGATGAGATGAGCGATCCGCAGCAGGGGCGGCAGGACGCCCTGGACGAGCTTCTCGGGCAGGACGACGCCGGCGGCGAGCAGGCGGCGGTCGAGCAGGCGGCGGCCCTCGTGCAGGGCGTGTCCGGCTCGTCCTCCTTCGACTTCAGCCGCCCGACCAAGATCTCGCGCCAGTTCGAGAAGAACCTGATCACCTTCGCCGAGGCCTTCGCCAAGTCGTCGTCGCTGGGCCTGACCAGCATGCTGCGGGCGAACACGGGCATCGGCTTCCGGGGCCTGGAGGTCATGAACTTCGGCGAGTTCGTGGGCGCGATGCCGCCGGTGACCTGCGCCGTCAACATCGGGCTGGCGCCGCTCAACGGCCTGTCCCTGCTCCACCTGGACGCGGGCATGGTCTACCTGATGATGATGCGGCTGCTCGGCGGCCCCATCGAGGCCTGCCGCGTCGAGCGCAAGTTCAGCGACATCGAGCTGGGCGTCTCCCGCCTGGTCATCGACAAGCTGCTGGCGCACATCGCCGAAGGGGCCGAGAAGCTCGTCTCGATGCAGCCGACCTTCGTGCATCTCGAGAACAACCCGTCCTACATCACGACCGTGACCAGCGGCGAGCCCGTCCTGCTGATCCGGTTCGAGATCGGCATCGATGATCTGAAGGGGCCGCTGGACCTGTGCATCCCGCTGACGGCCTTCGAACCGGTCTGGCACCGCTTCGACCCGGAGGAGAATTCCGAATTCCGCACGCCGGAAGAGGTGCGACGGGACCGGCAATTGCTATTCGAAGTGGTCAAGGGGGCCACGGCCGACGTGGTGGTCAACCTGGCGGACGTGAACCTCACGTTCGAGAGCGTCCTGGAGCTGAAGGAGGGGGACGTGCTGCCGCTGTACAAGTCGCTGCAGTCCCCGCTGGTGCTGGAGGTCCAGGGCAAGCCCATGTTCCGCGGGCTGACCGGCAAGCTGAACCAGTGTCGCGCCCTGAAGCTCACCGAACGACTGGAAGAAGAGGAGTAGGGAGATGGCCGACGGCATCCAGAACAACGTCTTCGGGGGCGGCGCCACGGCCGTGGTCGACGCGGACTCCGCGACCCGGCAGCACGGCCTCGATCCCGACCAGATGCGCCCCGCCGAGCCCGAGGAGGATCTCGCCGCCATCGCGCCGGAGATCCGCAACATCGGCGTCCTGCTCGACATCGACATGAAGCTGACCGTCGAGCTGGGGCGGGCCCGCATGAAGATCCGCGACATCATGAACCTCAGCCCGGGCGCCGTGGTCGAGCTCGGCAAGGCCCCCAACGAGCCCGTGGACATCATGGTCAACGGCGTGCTGCTGGCCCGCGGCGAGGTCGTCGTGGTGGACGAGCAGTTCGCGGTGCGCATCACCAAGCTGCTGAGCCGCTCCGAGCGCATCAAGAGGCTGACCTGACGTGCCGGCCGCGAACGCAGCGATCCCCTTCCTGGCCGTCCAGACCGCCGCCGGCGCCCTGGCCTGGCTGAAGCCGGTCGGCGGCCTGGTCGTCGTCTTCGCGCTGCTGCTGCTGTTCCTGAAACTGCTGGGGCGGTTCCAGGGCGGCCGCTCCGGCGCCGCCGCCGCGATGATCGCCGTCCACGCCGTCGGTCCCCGCCGCGCCGTCGAGCTGCTGCGCTGCGGCGACGAGGTCTTCACGCTGTACCGGCACGACCAGTCCGTCGTCCTGCTGGACCGCGCGCCCTTCGATCCGGTGCGGCACGCGCCCCCGGCGCCCGCGCTGCCGGTCGGCGGCCTGCTGGACCGCTTCCGCGCCCGGCGCCGGCACGACGCCTGAGCCGATCCCCCGCCCCGCCGCTGAATCGTTCCTGACCGCCCCGTGGCCGCAAGATGGCCACGGGCGCCGTTTTCCGCCCCCGGGACCGCGCCGGCGGGCCGGGCGCGCTGGCACGGCCATTGCGATACCGTGTGCGCCACCGACACCGCAAAGGCAGGGAACTTGAAGATCGGACCACTCGCCATCGTCCTGGGGCTCGCCCTGGCGGCCGCGCTCGCCTCGCCCGGCGTCGCCTGGGCCCAGACCGCCGCCGCCGGCCCCGGCTCCAACTTCAGCCTCACCCTCGGCGGCGCCGAGGGCGGCGCCCGCCTGGACGTCGCGGTCGAGATCGTCCTGCTGATGACCCTGATCTCGCTGGCGCCGGCCCTGCTGGTGCTGCTGACGAGCTTCACGCGGATCATCATCGTGCTGGGCTTCCTGCGCCAGGCCATGGGCACCAACCAGATGCCCGCCAACCAGATCCTGATCGGGCTGGCCCTGTTCCTGACCTTCGTGATCATGGCGCCCGTCGGCACGAAGATCCATCAGGACGCGCTGAAGCCGTACCTGGCCGAGGAGATCGGCCAGGGCGAGGCCCTCAAGCGCGCCGAGGGACCCCTGAAGGAGTTCATGCTGGGGCAGACGCGCGAGAAGGACATCGCCCTGTTCCTGGAGCTGACCGACCGCGACGCGCCCGAGAAGCCCGAGGACCTGCCCCTGCTGGTGGTGGTGCCGAGCTTCGTGATCAGCGAGCTGAAGACGGCCTTCCAGATCGGCTTCGTGCTGTTCCTGCCGTTTTTGATCATCGACATGGTGGTGGCCTCGGTCCTGATGTCGATGGGCATGATGATGCTGCCGCCGGTGCTGATCAGCCTGCCGTTCAAGGTGCTGCTCTTCGTGCTGGTGGACGGCTGGTACCTGATCGTCCGCTCGCTCGTGATGGGCTTCCAGAACTGAACGCCGGAGGCGAAAGGACGCCATGACCACCGAGACCGTCGTCGAACTGGGGCAGTTCGCCCTGAAGACCACCCTGCTGGTGGCCGGCCCCATGCTGGCCGCGGGCATGGTGGTGGGACTGATCATCAGCGTCTTCCAGGCGGCGACGCACATCAACGAGATGACCATGACCTTCGTGCCGAAGATCCTGGCCGTGTTCCTGGTGCTGATCATCTCGCTGCCCTGGATGATCCAGCAGATGACCTCCTTCACCCTGGACATCTTCGAGCGCATCGGGGCGATGTGACATGAACCCGCCGGTGCAGCTCGACTTCACCTGGCTGGTCCTGACCCTGGCGCTGGCCCTGCGCCTGTCCATCCTGGTCGCGATGCTGCCGCTGCTGTCGGGCTCGACGGTGCCGCCGCTGTGGCGCGTCGCGATCGCGGTCGTCATCGCCGGCGCCACCGCGCCGGCGGTCGCGGCCCAGCTGCCGCCGGGGCCGCTGGACCTCTCCTGGGAGGCGCTGGCGGCCGAGGGGCTGCGCTCGCTGGCGGTGGGCGCCCTGCTGGCCTTCACGGCCGGCGTCCCGTTCGCCGCGGTCCGCTTCGCCGGCGAGCTGATCGGCGTCCAGATCGGCTTCTCGATGGTCAACACCATCGACCCCCAGGGCATGGGCCAGGTCTCGGTGCTGGCGAACCTCTACTACCTGCTGGCGGTCATGATCTTCTTCGCGGTGGACGGGCATCACACCCTGATCGCGGTGTGCGCGCAGTCCTGCGCGCTGGTGCCGCCGCTGCAGCCGATCTCGCTGGAGGCGGGCTCCTGGCTCGTCGTGCAGGAGTTCGCCGGCTTCTTCGAACTGGGCCTGCGCCTCGCGGCGCCGGTCGCGGTGGTGCTGCTGCTGGTGAGCGTCGCCATGGGCTTCGTGGTCAAGACGGTGCCCCAGATCAACATCCTGGTGGTGGGCTTCCCCATCACCATCGCCGTCGGGCTGGCGACGATGGGGCTGTCGCTGGTCTTCTTCGGCCAGGTCCTCGGCTCGCTCTTCGCCGACCTGGAGGGGCGCTTCGGCGCCGTCCTCGGCGCGCTGCAGGGCTGATCCATCCGGCCGGCGACGCCGGCCGCCGACGCGGGGAGGTGAGGGACGATGTCGGACGCTCCGGGAGGCGAGAGGACCGAGAAGGCGACGCCTCGAAAACGCGAGAAGGCCCTCGAGAAGGGCCAGATCGCGCTGAGCCAGGAGGTCAACAGCGCCCTGGTGCTCCTGGCCGGCTTCTCCCTGCTGTTCGTCGGCACCGGCGCCATGGGCCGGATCCTCAACGACAACGCCCGCTACCTGCTCGGCGAGGCCCACCTCTTCCGGCTGGACAGCCCCTTCGCGCTGGCCGAGTTCGCGGCCGCCAACGTCATGGTCCTGCTCAAGGCGGTCGCGCCGGTGGCCGGCGGGATCATGGTGGTGGGGCTGCTCGCCAACCTCATGCAGGTCGGCTGGCACGTGAACCTCTCGGCCCTGGCCTTCCGGTCGGACAACATCAACCCGCTGAACGGCATCAAGAGCATGTTCAGCCGCAAGATGGCCTTCGAACTGGTCAAGAGCCTGGTCAAGATCCTGCTGATCGGCGTCGTGGCCTGGTGGACGGTCGCTTCGCTCGGCGGGGAGCTGATGGGGATCGCGATGCTGCCCCTGACCGGCGCGGCGTCCGTGGGCTGGGACACGCTCGCCAAGCTCGTCTACCGCCTGGCCGCCCTGATGGTCGCGCTGGCCGCCGTCGACTGGTCGTTCCAGAAGTGGCAGCACGAGGAGAGCCTCAAGATGACCAAGCAGGAGGTCATCGAGGAGAACAAGGACGTCGAGGGCGACCCCCAGATCAAGGCCCGCATGCGCGCCATCCAGATCGAGGCGGTGCGCAAGCGCATGATGGCCGAGATCCCGCTGGCCGACGTCGTGGTGACCAACCCGACCCATTTCGCCGTGGCCCTGCGCTACAAGGACGGGGAGGCGGCGCCGCGGGTGGTCGCCAAGGGCCAGGACCACCTGGCGCAGACGATCAAGCGCATCGCCCGCGAGAACCGTGTTCCGGTCATCGAGAACAAGCCGTTGGCACGGGCCCTGCATAAGCTCGTCAAGGTCGGGGCCTACATCCCGGACGACCTCTACCAGGCCGTCGCCGAGGTGCTGGCCTACGTGTACCGCCTGAAGCGGGCCTGAGGCCCGGAAGCTGAGTGGACGTGAACAAGGGCATCGACCGCGACCTCCTGCTGGCCAACAGCAACATCCTGAGCGCGCTCGCGGTCCTGGCGATCGTCGGCCTGATGATCATGCCGGTCAACCCGGCGGTGCTCGACCTGCTGATCACCTTCAACATCGCCTTCGCGGTGGTGATCCTGCTGGTCTCGCTGTACCTGAAGGAGCCGCTGCAGTTCTCCAGCTTCCCCTCCCTGCTGCTGATCGTGACGCTCTACCGGCTGGCCCTGAACGTCGCCTCGACGCGCCTGATCCTGGCCAAGGGCGGCGCCGGCAAGGTCATCGCGAGCTTCGGCGACTTCGTCATCGGCGGCAACTACGTCATCGGCGTCATCGTCTTCGCCATCCTGGTCATCGTGCAGTTCGTGGTGATCACCAAGGGCTCCGGCCGCATCGCCGAGGTGGCGGCCCGCTTCACCCTCGACGCGATGCCCGGCAAGCAGATGGCCATCGACGCCGACCTGAACACCGGCCTGATCAACGAGGCCGAGGCCCGCCGCCGCCGCGCCCAGGTGGCCTCGGAGGCCGAGTTCTTCGGCGCCATGGACGGCGCCAGCAAGTTCGTGCGCGGCGACGCGGTCGCCGGCATCATCATCACCATCATCAACATCGTCGGCGGCTTCATCATCGGCATGCTGCAGATGGGGATGACGGCCGGGGAGAGCCTGCGCCAGTTCACGCGCCTGACGGTGGGCGACGGCCTGGTGAGCCAGATCCCGGCCCTGCTGATCTCCACGGCGGCCGGCCTGGTGGTCACGCGGCAGAGCAGCTCGATGAACCTGGGCCAGTCGCTGACCATGCAGCTGTTCCGCCAGCCCAAGGCCATCTACCTGGCGTCGGGCTCCCTGATCGTGTTCGGCCTGATCCCCGGCCTGCCCACCCTGCCCTTCCTGACCCTGGGCGCGGTGTTCGGGATCGTCGGCCGCCTGGTCAGCTCGCGGGTGGAGACGATCGACCGCCAGGACGCGGCCGACGTGGCCCTGTCGCTCGAGGAGGCGGCGCCGACGCCGGACCGCGGGCCGGGCCACGACCTGTTCGTGACCGACGCGATGGAGCTGGAGCTCGGCTACGGCCTGCTGTCGCTGGTCGACCAGGCGCGGGGCGGGGACCTGCTGTCCAGGATCACCAACATCCGCCGCCAGATCGGCAGCGAGCTGGGCGTGCTGGTGCACCCCATCCGCGTGCGCGACAACCTGCAGCTCGGCGCCCACGAGTACGTGATCAAGCTGAAGGGCGTCGCCCTGGCCCGGGCCGAGCTGCGCCCCGACCGGCTGCTGGCGATGAGCACGGGCGGCGGCGAGGCCATCGAGGGCCTGCCGACCGTCGAGCCCGCCTTCCAGCTGCCCGCCCTGTGGATCGACCCGGCGCGCAAGACCGTGGCCGAGATGGAGGGCTACACCGTCGTCGAGCCCACCGCCGTGCTGGCGACGCACCTCTCCGAGACGATCCGCGCCCACGCCGACGAGCTGCTGACGCGCCAGGACATCAAGGACATGTGCGAGAGCGTGCGCGAGTTCGCGCCCGCGCTGATCGAGGACCTGATCCCGGACAAGGTCCCGGTCAACACGCTGCACAACGTCCTGCGCGGGCTGCTGCACGAGCGCATCCCGGTCAAGGACATCGTCACGATCCTCGAGACGCTGGCCAACCACGTCGGCGCCGGCGGCGGCATCGACCACCTGCTGGAGAAGGTGCGCGAGTCGCTGCGCCGCACGATCAGCGGCCTCTACGTCGAGCCGGACGGCCACGTCTACGTCGTGTCCCTGCACCCGGAGACCGAGGCGGTGATGGCCCAGGCGGCGTCCGACTCCGAGCGGGCCGGCGCCGTGGTGCTGGAGCCGCTGTTCGCGCAGACCTTCCTCGAGAAGCTGGAGAAGACGCTCCAGGCCGTCTACAGCCGCGGCAAGCCGCCGGTCCTGCTGGTGCCGACGCCCATGCGCCTGTTCCTGAAACGGTTGATCGAACCGACGTTCCCGGCGCTGCCGGTGATGGGCTACACCGAGGTCACGCCCAACACCAGCATCCAGTCCGCGGGGATCGTCTCGACCCAGGGAGTCCATCATGCCCACGCAGCCAAGGCCTGAGCACGGCACGAGCCGGGTGACCGGCCGCACGCTCAAGGAAGCCCTCCAGAACGCGCGCCGCCTCTACGGCGACGACGTCCGCATCTCCGAGACGCACGGCGTCGAGCGTCGCGACGCGAAGGGGCTGGGGCGCAGCCGGCACATCGAGGTCGTCGTGGCCCTGCCCAACGGCGCGCCCGAGCCGGAGCGGCGCGTCCGCCCGTCGGCCACGGTGGCCGACCTGGAAGCCGAAGTGCAGCGCATCGAGCAGCTCGTGGCCGGCCTGGCCGGCGAGGCGGCGGCCGCCGCCGCGCCCGAGCCGACGCACGTCCAGGATCCCCTGGACCGCACGCTGCTGGCGGCCGGCGCGTCGCCGGCGGCCGTCCGCCACCTGCGGCGGCTGCGCGAGGCGGAAGGCGGCCGGGACCCGCGCGCCCACCTGCGGGCGCAGCTGCGCGCCGCCGGCGGGCGCTGGCAGGACCTGGCCGGCGTCCACGTCTTCCTCGGCGGCGCCGGCGCCGGCAAGTCCGACCTGGTGCTGGGCAGCGCCGCGGCGCTGAAGGCGGCGGGCCGCAAGGTGCTCGTGCTGGCCCTGACCCCGCGCCACCAGGGCGACGTCCGCCGCCTGCAGGAAGAGGCGGCCGCCCGCGGCTACGACGCCGCCGTGCTGCGCGAGGCGGCCCAGTTCGAGCGCAGCCTCCCGCTGCTGCCCCGTTACGACGCCGTGCTGGTCGACACGCCGTGCTGGCACGGCCCGTCGCTGCGCGACGAGGCCCTGCGGCGCTCCGTGGCCGACAACGAGGACCTGCACCGGCACCTGGTGCTGCCCCTGGACCTGGACCTGGGCGATCGCGAACGCCTGTGGGAGACCGGCCGCAACTGGAACTGCGACTGGCTGGCGCTGACGCGCGGCGACCTCAGCGCGCGCCCCGGGCGCCTGCTGGACGTGCTGCTGACCTCGCCGTTCCCGGTGTCCCTGCGCGCCACCGGCGCCTGGCCCGGGGAACTGCCGCGGATCGCGGACGCCGGCAGCCTGGTCGAGCTCTGCGCGGCGGGGAACGCCGCCCCGACGGCCGTCGCGGCCGAGTCCGGAGGCGCGTCGTGAACAAGTTCGTCAACGTGCTGGCCCTGGGCGCGGCCCTGACCTCGCTGATGTTCGACATCTGGCGCGACTACGGTGCGCTCGCCGCCGGCAAGCGCGCGGCGCTGGCCTACTTCGCCTTCTTCGCCGTCGGCTCGCTGCTGTCGCTGATGTTCAAGACCGGCATCCAGGACGAGTGGGTCCGCGAGGACTGGCAACGCCGGCGGGCCGAGAAGGCGCGGCAGGAGCAGGCGCGAGCCGCCGAGGAGCTCCATCGCCTGGAGGAGAAGAAGCGCCGCGAGGCGGAGAAGGCGGCGAAGAAGGGGAAACCGGCGGCCGCCGCCTAGGCGGCGATCCGGCCCGCGGCGGAGGCATGGATCCTGCAATCACACCACCGCATCAACCCGGTTAGCGATCACACCAGGGAACGAGGACTTCCATGCAGCAGACCGACACCATCGAGCGGATCGAGCACCTGGACCTCTGGGAACGCATGAGCGACAAGACCGACCAGCAGGCGCGGCACGCGCTGGTGGAGTTCTATGCGCGGGTGGTCAAATACGTGGCGGGGCGCATGGCCATCGGCCTGCCCCACTACGTGGACCAGAAGGACCTGGTGTCGGCCGGCCTGCTGGGCCTGATCCAGGCCGTCGACAACTACGACTTCCGCCGGGGCAACAAGTTCGAGACCTACGCGATCCCGCGCATCCGCGGCGCGATCCTCGACGAGCTGCGCAGCCAGGACTGGTTCCCCCGCTCGCTGCGGCGCAAGGCGCGCCAGCTCGAGACGGCGCTCCACGGCCTGGAGTCCCGCCTCAACCGCACGCCGACCGACGAGGAACTGGCCAAGGAGCTCGGCGTCAGCCGCGACGAGCTGCAGCAGATGATGGACGAGGTGGCGGTCGCGACGATCGTGTCCCTCGACGCGGACAGCTCCGAGGACGACGACCAGTCCAACTGCCTCGGCGACTACATCGCCGACACGCGCACGCCCGACATCGAGACGGTCGTCTCGGAGGAGGAGATGCGCGGCCTCATCGCCGGCAGCCTCGAGGAGCTGACCGAGAAGGAGCAGCTGGTCCTGGTCCTCTACTACTACGAGGAGCTCACGCTCAAGGAGATCGGCGAGATCCTCGACGTGACGGAGTCGCGGGTCTGCCAGATCCACACCAAGGCGATCCTGCGCCTGCGCGGCAAGATCCAGCGCGGCGAGGGGCGCAAGTCGATCGACCGGCTGGGCAGCGAGCGGCTGGCCCAGCGCCGCAAGGAGGCATCGCGGGAGGAGTCCACCCGCGACGCCCTGCTCGAGCGCGTCAACATCATGGCCGGTCTGGCCCTGCCGCCGATGCTCAAGCTGGCGGCCGTGCTGCTGGACCTGCAGGTGCCGCTGCGCACCTGAGGCCGGAGGGAGGTCGGTCCCATGGCAGGCGACGGATTCTCGGTCAAGAGCACGATCTCCCAGATGACCAACGTGGCCCGCGCGCTGCAGAAGAGCCAGCAGATCGCCCAGACCGAGAGCGCCGCCGCCGGCCACCTGCTCAAGGGGGAGAAGCGGGTCGACCGCCTCCAGCCGACGGACGAGGCCCAGAAATCGAACGTGGATCCCGACCGCCGCCGCCGCGGGGACGACCGGGAACACCGGGACCGGGACGAAGCCGAAGCGGCGCCGGACGACGCGCCGGCGGCAGGGACGTCGGACACGGCTCCCGTCTCCCGGATCGACACCACCGCCTGAGCGGGGAGGACGCGACGTGGAACTAGGGATCCTGACCTTCCTGCAGGGCGCCGACCGGACGCTGGCCTGGGCGGCCGCCGTCGCGCTGGCCGCCGGCGGCACGGCCCTGTTCGTGGCCTTCTACCTGCAGTGGCAGCGCTGGCGCGCGGCCGCCGCGAGGCGTCGCGAAGCCCGGCGGACGGCCGCCGCGGCGAAGGCGGCGGCCCGGCGACCGCAGGTCAAGACGTCGGGGAATCCGGCCCCGAGCGCGCCGCGGACACCGGCCCCCGCCACCGGCGTGGCCGCCTACCGTCGCCAGGCCGAGGCGCCATCGGCCGCGACGGCGGACCTCGTCGCGGCGCCCTCCCTGCCGCCGGCGCCCGCGCCGCGGCTCGATCCCCTGCTGGCGCGGCTCCAGGACGCCGGCGACCGGCTGGAGGAGTTGATGCGCCGCCACGCGCACCGCTCCCACGAGCAGGACGACCTGGCGCGCCTGGCGGCCGCGATCGACGTCGAGTTCGTCCACAAGCAGGCCTGAGCCGGCTCCCCGCGCAATAATCGTGGCAGAATCGGCCAATCGGTGGGATCCTGGGCACGTGACTGTCAGGTGTGACAGATCCGCAGGAGGTGGGACGTGCCCCACGATGTCGTGATCCTGAGCCGCCGCCCGGCCCTGTTCAAGACCGCCGCCGACTGGCGCCTCGCCGGCGTCGATCTCTATGTCCACGATTCCCCGTCCGAGGCCCTGGCCCGTTTCGCGGACGGCCGGGGCGCCCTGCTGGTCTTCGACACCAACGAATTCGCCCGCACCCGCCACGTGGTCGAGAAGTTCCTGTCCTCCAAGGGCGACGCCGACCTGCTCGTCCTGGGCGGGGAGGAGGTGCTCGAAGGGTTGCAGGACAAGCCGCGTCGGGGCGCCCTGCGGCGGCTGGACGCGGGCACCGGCGGCGACGCGCTGCGCCAGGAGGTCGAGCGCCTGCTGCGCCTGCGCAACGTCCGCCAACGCAGCGGCATCGTCGGGCGTTCGCGCGCGGTCAACCAGATGATCGCGCTCATCGCTCAGGCGGCGCCGCTGGACGTGACGATCCTGATCCTCGGGGAGAGCGGCACGGGCAAGGAGCTCGTGGCCCGCGCCATCCACGACCACTCGCCGCGCGCGGCCGGCCCCTTCGTGTCGCTCAACTGCGGCTCGTTGAGCGAGGGCGTCCTCGAGAGCGAACTCTTCGGGCACGAGCGCGGCGCCTTCACCGGCGCGGTCAGCCGCCACGAGGGCGTCTTCCGCCGCGCGGACGGCGGCACGCTCTTCCTGGACGAAGTGGCCGAGATGCCGCTGCCGATGCAGACCCGCTTCCTGCGGGCCCTGGAGACCGGCGAGTTCACGCCCGTCGGCGGCTCGCGCCTGGAGCGCAGCGACATCCGCCTGGTGGCGGCGACCCACCGCGACCTGGCCCGCGACGTCGAGGAAGGCAGGTTCCGCCAGGATCTCTACTACCGGTTGCGGGTGGTCGTGATCCCGACCCCGCCCCTGCGGGAACGGCGCGAGGACGTGCCGGTGCTGGTCCAGCACTTCCTCGACCAGGAGAACGAGCGGCACGGCACCAACGTGCGCGGCATCTCGCGCCCTGCCCTGGAGATGCTCCTGAACCACCCCTGGCCCGGCAACGTGCGCGAGCTGGGGAACCTCGTCAGCTCCGTGGTGGTCTTCAAGCGCGACGGCATGATCGAGGCGGCCGACCTGCCGCAGGACATCGTGACCGGCGGCCGCGCCCGCGCGTCGCGCCTGCCCGTGCCACTGGCGCGCCCTTTCGCGGGCCTGGACCTGGAACTGCTCTCGGCCATGCTGCTGGAGATGCGCCAGGACCTGCACGAGATCAAAGGCCTGCTGCGCGGCGAGGAGCGCATCCCCCACGGCGGGTCCGTGCCCCTGGACGGCACCTTCGTGGAAACCATTCCGGTCGATCACGGTTACACCGCGGAGGCGGCCGGTCCCGTGGACCTCGAATCGGCGGAGCGGGCGCTCATCGACCAGGCCCTGCGCGCCACCGGCGGCCGTCGCCGGCGGGCCGCCGAGCGGCTCGGCATCAGCGAACGGACGCTCTACCGCAAGCTGCTCAAGTACGGCCTGAGCTGAGCGGGCCGGGACACGGGCCTTGGCTGACCTGACAGGACTGTGGTAGTTTATGGAAGGTCGACGCCCGCAGGGGCGCGGCCGTCACCCACCCCCTGGGATGCGAGGAAACGATGCACAGATCCGGACTTTCCGGCACGAAGGAGCGGGCGCGCGTCGCGGCGGCGCTCGTCGCGGCCCTGCTGCTCGCGCCGAGCGGCGCTTCGGCCGCCAAGTACGCCGGGTCCTTCATGGAGGACGGCGGGGGCGCCCGCGCCCTGGGCATGGGCGGCGCCTTCACCGCCGTGGCCGACGACCCCTCGGCGGCCTTCTGGAACCCCGCCGGCCTGAGCGGCCTGGAGGGTTGCGGCCTGCTGGTCATGCACGCGGAACAGTTCGGCGACCTCGTCGACCGCGACTACGCGGCCTACGCCCGCCCCGTCGACTGGTCGCTGATGGGCGGGACGGAAGCCGGCTTCGCGATCTCGGCGATCCGGCTCGGCGTCGACGACATCGAGCTCACGGCCCACCTCCACGACCAGCTCGACACCAACGGCGACGGCGTGGTGACGGATCCCGAACTCGCGGGCCTGTTCAACCTGCGCGACCAGTTCCGCTACGTCAGCGACTCCGAACTGGCGCTCTTCGCCTCCTACGCCGAGCGGCACGGCGACTGGCTCCTGGGCGGCACGGTGAAGTTCGTGCGCCAGAGCGTGGCCGGCTATTCCAGCCTGGGCCTGGGCGCCGATCTCGGCCTGCTGCGCCGCGGCGTCTGGCGGGGCCTCGATTTCGGCCTGAAGCTCCAGGACATCACCACGACCTTCCTCGCCTGGTCGGGCCCCGGCGACTACGCGGGCACGACCGAGCTCATCACCCCGACGATCGTGCCGGCGTTGGCCTACCGCTTCCCGCTGGAACGCTGGCGGGCCGAGCTGACGCTGGCCGCCAGCGCCGAGTCGCGCTTCGACGACCGCGGCGACGCCGACCAGTACGCTTCGGGCGCCTTCAGCACGAACCTCCACACCGGCGCCGAACTGGCGCTGGACCGTCGCGTGTTCCTGCGTGGAGGGTTCAGCGGGGGCTGGGGCACGGAAGAACTGACCGCGGGCGCCGGTTTCCGGCTGGCGGATCTGACGGTCGACTACGCCTATGCGGGCGACACGCTCGGCAACGACGAGGAAACCCACCGGGTCAGCATCACCGCACACTTCTGACGGCGCGCTGCGCCGACCCCGGCGCCGGCCGTCGCACCCTATGGGCGCGGCGGCCGGTAGGCGTGCAGGCGCTGCCCGGGGTGGATCACGCTCGAAGCCCTCAATCCGTTGACGCTGATGATGTGCTTCAACGTGACGCCGAGCCGCCGCGCGATCTCGAACAGCGTGTCGCCGGATTTCACGCGGTAGCTCACGCGCTCGTAGCCGGCGGGAGGCGTGTAGGCGCCGGTCCGGTTGGGCGCCGCCGAGGCGGTCGTCGGCGTCGTCGCGGCGACGGTCGGCGGCGCTTCCTTCACGGCGGCGGCGACGACGGCGCGCTCGGGATCGCGGGGCGCGCGGGCGCCGGGCATCGGGATCAGGAGCTTGTCGCCGGGGTGGATGCGCGACACGTCGCGGATCTTGTTGAGGTCGGCGATGTCGCGCACGCGGGTGCCGTAGTTCGTGGCGATCTGGCTGAGGGTCTCGCCGCGGCCCACGGTGTGCCGGCGCCAGGTCAGTCGTTTCTCGGGCGGGACGGCGGCGAGTTCGGCCGCGCAGCGCTCGCCGGTGCCGGTCGGGACGCGCACGCGGAAATCGCTGCGTTCCGGCGGCGTGGCGCCGCGCAGCAGGCCGGGATTGAGCGCGGCGACGGCGTCGCGCTCGACGCCGGCGCACTCGGCGATCAGCGCGACGTCGGTCGCGTCCGTGACCGGGACCGTGTCGAAGGAGATGTCGGGCACCGCCGGCTCGTCGAAGCCGTAGGCGGCGGGATCGCGGCCCACCTGCAGGGCGGCCGCGAACTTCAGCACGTGGTTGCGGGTCTGTTCGGGCATCCGCAGGCGGCGCACGTCGTCGTGCCCGGCGGCCTTGATGGCGCGCTCGATGCGGTGTTCGCCCGTGTTGTAGGCGGCGATGACCAGGGACCAGTCGCCGAACATGCGGTACAGCTGCGTGAGGTACTTGGCGGCGGCGGTGGTGGCGAGTTCCAGGTCGTGGCGCTCGTCGACCCACCAGTCGCACTGGAGCTTGAAGTGGCGGGCCGTGCCGGCCATGAACTGCCAGCAGCCGACGGCGCCCGCGCTGGAGCGGATGCGGGGGTTGAAGCCGCTCTCGATGGCGGCCAGCCAGATCAGTTCGCGCGGCAGGCCGGCGTCGTCGAGGCGGCTGTAGATCAGCGAGTCGCAGGCGGCCTTGCGGGTCAGCCAGGTCTGCATGAAGCCGCGACCGGGGCCGGTGAAGTGGTCGACCCAGCGCTGGACCTCGGCGTGGTCGAGGATCTGCAGGTCCTGCTCGATGGCGGTGCGTTCCGGGACGGTGACCGGGATCAGGGAGTCGGGCAGCGAGAGGCCGCGCATCTCGTCGTACACCAGGGCGACCAGGGAGTCGTCGGCCGCGACGGTCTGGTTCAGCAACTGCTGCTCTTCGGCGACGATGCCCGCCAGCAGGGAGACGCGCCGCTCCAGGCTCCCCAGGTAGGCGTCCGTGACGCTGTCGCGATCGGCCGCGGTCATGGCCACGGTCTCGTTCTTCAGGA
>PNOJ01000029.1 GCA_013824755.1 Gemmatimonas sp. | reverse complement strand
TGCGCACGTCGATGTCGCCGGACTTGAGCGAGGTGATGCTGGCGAACAGGTTGCCGCCGCCGGCGGGCAGCAGCACCGCCGCGTAGTCGTAGCTGATGTCCGCGAACCAGAGGCTGTGCGTGAACTGGATCTCGGCGGATTCCGGCAGGCCGATGGCGCCCGTGTTGAAGTAGACCGCCTCGACGCCGCCGGCCAGGCCGACGCCGGCGTTGCCCATGCCGGCGTGACGGGCCCCGGGCTCGATGCGCAGGAACTGGCCGATGGTCGTGCCGATCTTCGACTGGGCCTGGGCCTGGCCGCTCATGAGCACCGTCAGCAGTACAAGCGCCGCTCGCTTCATGTCTCTCCTCGCGCTCATTTGATGACCGCGAATTTGCCCGTGTATTCCTGCGCGTCGTCGGTGCGGACGTGGTAGATGTACAGGCCCGGCGCGACGTCGAGGTTGTCCTTGGTCCTCAGGTTCCACGCCACGTAGCCGTCCAGTGAGCCCTCGTTGCGCAGCGTGTCGACCAGCTCGCCGCGGACGTTGTAGATCCGGATCGTGCAACTGGACGTCAGGCCGCGGAATTCGAGGCGTCGCTCGCCGCGGCCGGAGACCGCGTAGCGCTCCGGCTCGAAGCTCGCCGAGCCGATGTAGGGGTTCGGCACGACGTACGGCGCGAAGCCGACGCGCGCGGCCGCCTCGTCGATGCGCGATCCCGTCGTCGTGAAGACGAAGACGTCGTCGGCCGCGAAGGGCCGGGTCAGGCGCAGCACGAACTCGTCGCCGGCCGCGGGGGGCGAGGTCGGGGCGGGGGAGCCCGCCGCCAGCTGGAAGCGCCAGGTCACCTGCGGCGCGGTCGGCTGGCCCGGCAGGTAGGTCACCACATCGACGATGTCGTTCGCGTGGCTGAGCGTGCCGTCGCCGTCGATGTCGCGGAAGCGGAAGTTCAGCGGCAGCTCGCCTTCGGCGTTCAGCGCCGCGACGGTGAACTTGGCGGGCCGCGCCGGCCAGAACGGCATCGCGATCGAGGTGTCGGCGTTCGCTTCGGCGAAGCGGATCACGATGTCGTCGGGGAAGCCCGGACGCAGGCGGTTGACGGGCAGCACTTCCTGGTAGAGGACCGCGAGGCGGGCGTCGGTCGTGGCGCCGTCGGCGAAGCCCGTGCGCAGCGTGTCGGGCTTGACGATCCGCTGCGAGGCGACCAGCGGCATCATGCCGGCGCCGACCTGGCCGATGCCCTGGGCGTCGAAGTCCGAGCCGGAGTCGAACAGGAGCGTTCCGGTGGTGCTGTCGACCAGCGCGTAGCTCGTGGCGCGCAGGCTGTCCGGGGACGGGGACGCGAAGCGGATCTTGAACAAGTGCCCGTCGGGGACGATGTCCGAGTTCAGGACCGCGACGGAAACGGAGCCGAAGCCGCGCCCGGCCACCTGAGTGGCCGTGTCCGCTGTCGCGGGCACGTACCCCAGTGCGCGTGGATTGGGCCGCACGTCCACCACGTTGGGCGGCAACACGAGCCCTCCCCGCGGGGTCCGCGAGGGAGCGATGGCGTTCTCGGACGGGTAGAATTCGAACGCCTCAGAACCGTAGTCGTAGGCCGTCACCGCGTAGTAGTAGCGCTGGCCGTTGGTCACGCTGTAGTCGGTCCAGGTGTGGGTGAGGCCGCTGTCGGTGCCGAGGTAGTAGGCCACGCCGTCCACGATCTGGGTGGAGAAGCCGCTGCGGCCGTTGTCGAGGTCGAACTGGGCGATGGGCCGGCCGTTGCCGATGGGGCCGCTGCCCGTGCCGGTGGTGATCACCTGGGGGTCGACGAAGTCCGGGTCGGTGGAGCGGTAGACGCGGTAGCCCTCGAAGTCGAACTCGCCCGTCACCGGGTCGGCGCTGCTTTCGGAGACGTCGTTCCAGGACAGGCGCACGAAGCCGTCGCCGGCCTCCGCGGTCAGGGTCGGCAGCGGCGGCGGCACGGCGAAGCGGTAGTTGGCGTCGTAGATGCGCTGCACGGTGCGGACGCCGCGGCGCAGCTCCTCCAGGTCGGCGCCGTAGGCCAGGGCCAGGCTGAAGCGCTCGGTCTGGCCGGCGCGCAGCTTGAAGGGGCCCGAGGCGAAGAAGAAGCCGATGTTGTAGTTGGAGGCCAGCGGCTCGCCGAAGCGCACCTCCGGGTCGGGGTCGGTGAACTGCTCGTACAGGCGCCGCGGCCAGTCGTCGCTGTTGGTGAAGAAGACGATGCCGTCGGTCGTCTGGTCGGGGTTGCCCTGCCCGGCGCGGATGCGGTTGATCCGGAAGCCGGTCAGGCCGATCTGGTCGGACTCGTTGAGGTCGGTGCCGTCGAAGTTGGGCTCGCCTTCGGTCGGGATGCCATCGCGCTCGCCCTCGTCGCCGGTGTCGTCGAGGCCGTCGGCGCCGATGTCGTGGTTGGCGGCGACCCAGTCCAGGTCCTCGTCGCCCGTCCACCACAGCCCGGCGACGTAGGCGGGCATCTCCGCGAGCGGGCCGTAGGTGATCTCGAAGCGGGCCAGATCGTAGTTCGCCGCGACGTGGTCGGCGATGGCCTGCTGCCCGACGATCAGCACGCCGGGGCCGCCCTCGCGCCGCTCGTCGACGAAGCCGTCCTCGTCGTTGTCGATGACGTCCAGGGCGTTGCCCGGCGTCTCCATGAAGGCGTAGCCCAGGTAGCCGGTGCGGGCACAGGCGCTGCTGAGGTCGCGGCCGTGGCCGTAGCGGTCCCAGGTGTAGACCAGGTTGAGGATCTGGTCGTCGAAGGTGCGGTCGAAGTAGGCGTTGTCGTCGTCGGACTCGTAGATGCCGTCGCAGGAGAGGGCCGAGCCGCCCACGCCGGAGTCCATGTAGAGGCCGAACACGACGTTGTCGTCGTAGTCGGTGGTGCCCTCGTTCGTGATGTCGTAGTGCCAGAAGATCACGTTGCGGGCCTGGGGGTTGGCCCACTGGAAGCCGCGGACCTCGAGGCGCAGGCCCAGGCCGTTGCGCGTGGAGTCGCGGGCGTCGGGAAAGAAGTACCAGGCGTCGTAGTAGTCGTCGTCCAGGACCACGTAGCTCTCCTGGTCGGCGACGACCTGCTTGCCGAAGTAGCCGTTCCAGCTGCCCGGCCAGCCCGGGTCGGTCGGGTCGTCGAGGCGGTCGGGCCAGGAGGCGGGCCAGGTCCGCGGGTCGTTGCTGATGGCGGGCGAGAGCCCGGAGTTGAGGTCGGGATTCGACTGCAGGTAGCCCGGGCGCGGCTCGAAGCGCATCATGCGGTTGGTGTAGGGGCTGATGCCCTGCCGCTCGCGGAAGCCGGTCTCCATGATGTACGACTCGACGCCGTTGCCCTGCACGATCTTCGTCAGCACGAACGGCGTGATGCCGTCGCTGTAGTTCATGCCGCTGCCCTTGGGCACCTCGGCCGAGTGGAACACGCTCAGGTCGACGTTGGACGGGTTCGCCGGGTAGTCCCCCACCATGCCGTAGTTCCAGAAGATGGTGCGGATGTTATTGGCGTCGTGCTGGCCCGAGCGCTCCAGCGTGTGCCGGCCGCGCTGCTCCTGCGGCACGGGCGTGGGCACGTCGGCGGCGGCCGCCAGGGCGAGGACCAGGACCGCGAGAGCCGCGGCGGCGGGTCTGAACATGCTGCGGAGCCTCCGTTCGCGCATCACAGCAGACCTCCGGTGATCCTGACGCCGATCTCGATCCGCCGCGGCGGGTAGAACCGCGTCGGGTCCGCGAGGATGGCGCGGTCCAGGTCGGAGAAGCGCGAGTAGTAGGGACTGCCGGTGTCGGCGAAGATCGAGCCGTTGAAGTACCGGGTGTCGAACGCGTTGAAGACGCGCAGGAAGGCGCTGGCCCCGGCGCCGAGGCGCCTTTCCGCGCGCAGGTCCACGATCATGCCGGTCGGCTTGGTGGCGGAGTTGGTGTCCAGCCCGCTGCCGTGTCCGCGCTCGATCACCGGCGTGTAGGGCTGCCCGCTGACCAGGCGCACCACGGCGCTCACGTCGAGGTCCTCGGCCGCGGCCAGCGAGGCAGTCATGTTCAGCGTGTGGCGCTGGTCCCAGTTGAAGGGCACCAGGCGCGGGTTGGCGTCCTCGCCGTTGGTCGCCCGCGTGAAAGTCTCGTAGGGGTCGCTGGAATTGCCCATCGCCCGCTGCCAGGTGTAGTCGAGCGAGACGCTGGCCGGGCCGAGGCGGCGGTGATCGATGCCGACGGTCACGCCGAAGACGTTGCCGAAGTCGACGTTGGTCAGCCGGGCGTAGGGCACGCCCATGTAGGTGTCGACGAACTCCACGCCCAGCAGGTCGCGGATGTCCTTGTAGAAGGTCGTCACCTCGAAGCCGAAGTCCTGGTTGACGGCGTGCTTGTAGCCGATCTCGTACTGGACGGTCGTCTCGGGCCGCACGTCGGGGTTGCCGAGCACGCCGATGCGGGCCTCGTCGCCCGCCTGCAAGTTGGCCACGACGTCGTAGTTCGCGTTGTTGAACATGGTGCCGATGGCCGGGAACTGCCGGAAGTGGCCGTACGCGAAGTGGATCGCCGCGTAGTCGTCGATGGGGTAGGCGACGCCGAGGCGCGGGGAGACGGCCATCTTGACGGTCGTGTCCTGCGGGTGCGAAAGCGGGGCCCCCTCGATCGCGTTCGCCGGGTTGGCGAGGTCGCTGGGGATGGTCGAGTTCGCGTCGAAGTACTCCAGGCGCAGGCCGGCGCGCACCGTGATGTCGGGGTACTCGGCCTGGTCCTGCAGGAAGATGGCCCCCATCCGCGGGTGGTAGGTCTGCACGGGCAGGAAGGTCGGCGGCCGGTTGAGGTAGCGGGTCAGCTGTTCGACGACCACGCCGTTGACGCTCTCGCTGGTGAAGACCAGGTGGCCGGGCGTGCCGTACTGGACCTCGGGCGCGCTGACCTCGAAGCCCGTCTTGAGCTGGTGCTCCTGCGAGACCTGGCTGACCAGCGAGCTCTTGATCACCCAGTCGTCGGTCTTCTGGTAGAAGCGCGTGAAGTCGTAGCCCTCCACCACGGCGCCGTACTCGTAGTTGACGGTGCCCTCGGCGCCGCCGCCCGCGTCGTAGCGGGGGTCGTAGACGTCCCTGAAGGCGAAGTCCTCGTACTCGACGTAGTTCTCGCGGATGCTCAGGTCGAGGTACGTGGCGTCGCCGAAGGTCCGGGTCAGGTCCAGGCCGTGGGTGATGGAGAAGCGGTCCTGCACCGAGAGCCCGTCGGGGTTGAAGCGGTAGGCCCAGGTTGTGCGGCGGCTCTCGTTCCAGCCGAACAGGGCCTGGTAGTTGAGCTTCAGGCCCGCGAAGGCGGTGTTGGTCAGCTTGACGACGCCGCTCCACTCCCGGTTGTAGCCCAGCGGGACCGACTCGTTGTCGCCGGAGGGGTTGAACTCGAACCGCGCGAAGTCGTTGTCGTCGGTGGGCAGGAAGCGCCGCGTGGCGTAGATGTAGTCGTTGAAGATCGAGCGGCGGACGCTGGCCAGGAACACCGTGTCGCGCAGCGGGGTCGGCCCGCTGGCCGACGCCTGGAAGTTCAGGATGCCCGTGGGGTGGATCGTCTCGTCGGCGCGGCGGTCGTCGCCCCGGCCGGGAAAGACGAAGCCGCCGGTGGAGGCCTCGCCGCTCCAGGCGAACTCCTCGGTCCCCTGCTTCAGCACGGCGTTCACGACGCCGCTCATGGCCTGGCCGTACTCGGCGTCGAAGGTGCCGCTGATGACCTGCACCTCCTGCAGGAGCGAGCGGTCGACCGAGACGATGGACTTGTTGTCGAAGGCGTTGTTCACGCTGACGCCGTCGACCTGGTACTGGACCTCGCCCGTGCGCCCGCCGCGGAAGTGCCCGTCGACCACGCCCGCCTGCAGGTTCACGACGTCGTTCAGCTCCTGCACCGGCAGGGCCTCGATGTCCTCGCTGGTCAGCGTGGTCTGGGAGCTCGTCATGGCGAGCTCCACCGGCGGCCGCTCGGCGGTGATCACGACCTCGGCCGCGCGGAGCGTCGTCTCGCCCAGCTTGACGTCCTGGCGGGTCGTGTTGTCCGAGGACACGGTCACGTTGCGGATCGTCAGCGGGTCGAAGCCGAGGCGCGTGATCTTCAGGTCGTAGGCGCCCGGCGCCACGTTGAGGATGCTGTACTGCCCCTCGGCGTCCGTGTAGGCGCCGAGCCGCGTGCCGACCACCACGACGGTGGCGGCCGCCACGGGCTTGCCGTCGGCGTCGAGGATGCGGCCGGCGATGCGGCCCGTGGTGCCGCCCAGCACCGGCGCCGCGGCGGCGAGCAGCAGCAGGCAGGCCAGGGTCAGACGGATGGATCTCGCCGGGGCGGAACAACTCACGTCTGGTCATCCTCCGTGGTTGCGGACCCGGCGGCGCGGGGTCCGCCCCGCGCCGCCGCGCCCGCGTGCGGTCACTTCAGGAAGATCATCTTGCCGCGCAGCGTCCCGCGCTCGGCGCCGGTCTCCGGATCCACCATCTGCAGCCGGTACAGGTACAGGCCGGCGGCGTGGTCGCCGTCCTCGAACAGCGGGACCTCGTGCTCGCCGTCGCCCTGGACGCCGAGCCGGCGGCGCTCGACCGTGCGTCCCATGACGTCGTACACCTCGATCGTCACCTGGCTGCGCTGGGGCATCGCGTACATGATCAGCGGCCGGGACGAGGCGTTCTGCGAGGACCGCGCCGACGCGTAGCCCCCGTCCTGCCCGCCGTCGCTCACGCCCGTGGCGTTCGGGGCGAGGTGCACCCAGGCGGCGCAGCAGGTGCCCTCGTACTCGCGGAACCACCAGGTGCGCGTGCCGTAGCTGTCGGTGGCGGGGAGGAACGAGTCGCCGTCGAGCACGGTGAGGCCCGGGAAGAACGCGCGGTCGCCCAGGCCGCTGGGGTAGCCCAGGGCCGTGAGGTCGATCGCGAGTTCGGCCGTGTAGCCGGTGTCGGGCTCGAGGCCGAGCGTGTCGACCGACGTGCCGGCCATCAGGGACACGGCGACCTGGGCGGTCGTCGCAGCCACCATGCTGGCCAGGTAGTCCTGGGGGACCGCGGAGCCGTCGGCGCCGACCTGGAACGCCAGGCGCCGCCCGATGAGGTTGTTGTCGCCGCCGCGGTTGTCGCGGTCGTTGATCGTGAGCAGCAGGCCGTCCCAGCGGCTGAACTCGGGGTGGTACTGGACCACCATGTCGCGGGCCTCGAGGCCCACGTAGAGCATGTCGCCCTTGACGTACATCTTGACCGTGACGTCGGCGGGGTCGAGCACGAAGGCCGTGCCGCCGTTCACCGCCGGCTGGTACTCGCCGGCGCGGGCGGACGCGACGCCGGGGTAGCTTGCGCGCAGCGCGTCGTCGCCGTGACGGATGTCGACCGAGAAGATGCCGGCATCCGACCAGGCCGCCTCGTTCAGGACGCCGTCGATCGTCGGCGTGGCGTTGATCTCGGTGATGACGAACTCGGGCTCGACGTCGGGCACGGGACCGGACGCGGTCGTCACGTCGGGGCTCGCGTGGATGCGGATTTCGTTGTACCAGGCGGCGTTGCCCCAGGGGCCCTGCCACCAGACGCGGGCGGCGCTGAAGCGCAGCGGGTCGATCGGCCAGAACCAGTCGCAGTCGTAGACCGAGACGTTCCACTCCACGATGTCGCCGCCGGGCTGCGTCACGTCGTAGCCCATGACCGCCAGGTCGAAGCGCATCTCGACGGTGTAGCCAGTGTCGTCGACCGTATCGCTGTTCTTGATCCCGTGGACGACGGTGACGGCGTCCCAGGCCGCGATCTGCTCCGGCGTGCGGGGCACGGCGGGGTCGAAGCTGCCCCAGCGGCCGTAGAACCTGGGCTGCTGCGTGGCCGGCTGCGGGTCGGGGGCGCCGTTGAGGTTCCAGAAGGCGTACACGTACTCGGCGACGGGTTTGTAGGTGCCCAGGACGGCGTGGTCCTTGAGGCCCATGATGAAGCCGTCGAAGCGGTTGAACTCCACCGAGCCGCCCACCGACTTGTCCTGCACCTCGAAGCCGACGTAGAGCTGGTTGCCGTTGACCAGGAACTTCATGTTCGCGACGGTGGCGTCGACGGGCGGCCAGCCCGCCTCCATCTTCCAGCCGCTGCCGGGGATGCCGGCATCGAGGCCGAACTCCACCGTCTTGGACTCGGCGGCGGCCCAGGCGGCCTCGTCCAGCACGCCGTCGAGAGCGATCGCGGCCGACGTGGTCCGGGCCCAGATGGCGTCCTCGCGGACGGCCTGCGCCTGGACGGCGGCGGCGGACAGGCACGTCGCAGCCACCAGCAACAACATGGTCATGCGTTTCACGGTTGGGACCTCCTGGGTAACTGCGACGTTGGCGTGCCGATGGGTATTCATCGCTATTGGTCCGCCTCCGCACCGAGCATGGTGTTCGTCGCCACGGCGGGTTTCGCCCCGCAGGAGCAGCGCACCTTCAGGACGACATCGATGGTCTGGACGGTCACCTTCTCGCCTTCGGGGTCGGACAGAATGTCGAGCATCAGCCGCACGGCCTTCTGGCCGAGGGCGTAGGCGTCGACGTGGACGGTGGTCAGGGGGGGGCGCATGTACTGGGCCATGGTGATGTTGTCGAAGCCGACGACCGCCATGTCGTGCGGCACCGACAGGCCCGCGTTCCCCAGGGCGCTCATCAGGCCGATGGCCATGCAGTCGTTGGCCGCGAACACGGCGGTCGGCCGCGGCCGCCGGTCCAGCAGGGCCGCGGCGGCGGCGTAGCCCGAGGACTCCCGGAAATCCCCCTGCACGACGAGCTCGGCGCGCGGCGGGATCCCCGCCTCCGCCAGGCCGCGGTGGTAGCCACGCAGGCGCTCCTCGGCATCGACGTTGCCGGCGGGCCCGGCGACCATCGCGATCTCTCGGTGGCCGAGCCCGACCAGGTGCGCCACCACGGCGCGGGCGCCCGAGAAGCTGGCGATGGACACCGAGCTGCAGCCGTCGACCGCGAAGGGGGGGCTGATCAGCACCACCGGCAGGCGGCGGCGGATCTTGGTGACCGATTCGACGGTGATGCTGTCCGGGGCCATCATGACCAGGCCGTCGATGCGGCCGCGCATGGCGCGGGTGGCGATCAGGACGTCCTCGACGCTGGCGTGGGAGCCGGAGACCAGGGTCTGGTACTTCTCGCGCTTGGCCAGCTGGTCGATGCCGCGGATGACCTCGGAGAAGAAATCACCGTAGAGGTCGGGGAGCAGGACACCGAGGGTGTTGGAGCGGCTGGTGGTGAGGCTGCGGGCGGCGCCGTTGGGCCAGTAATCGAGGGCCGACGCCGCCGTCCAGACCTGCGTCGCGGTGTCCTCGCTGACGGCGGTGTTGCCGTTGAAGACCCGCGACACGGTGGCGATCGATACCCCGGCTGTCTTGGCGACATCTCGGATCGTGGCCATCTATCTTCTCCCGACCGCGCCTCCTGCTTGACGACCGCGCGCCATCCCTGTCGCGCGCGCACCGGTGAACTGCGCTGCGGATGTGGTTTCCGTGAGCACGATGTAAACGGTTTCATAAATTCAACCAGGTGTCAACCCCCCAATTGACAAATGAGCTGAAATCACCTAATCGTTGCCTGGAATCCGAGGGGACCACGACTTGATCCGCCTCGCCGTACCCCGTGCCGGGAGTTGCTGCAGATGGACGACGGTCGGTTGCCCCGCATTCCAGACCCCTGCCGACCTTCCCCTCCCGCCGCCCTGCTGTCGGCCGCCGGCACGACCACCCTGATCACAGCCCAAGGGACCGGTTTCACGGCCCAAAATGGCGTGAACCTCACCCTTTGGCGAAGCGACCGCATCACCGATGGCGATGGATTGTTCCATTATATCAGGGATCGTGAGAATTTTCAGTATTGGGTCCTGGGAAAACCAGGAGCGGACCGATCGGGCGCTGTCCGGCGAGCCGTCTGGGAGCCAGGCGTTTACACGATCGAGCACGAACAGGCCGGGATCGCCGCCCGCCTGGAGGTCTGCGTCGACCCCGATGGTTGTGAGATCCGGCGCGCCACACTGACCAACCGGTCCGGGCGGCGGCGCTGGCTGGACCTGACCGTCGCCGCCGAGGTCGTCCTGGCGCCGGCGGCGGCCCACGCCTCGCACCCCGTTTTTTCCAACTTGTTTCTGCAGACGGAGTTCGACGCTTCGTCGCGGGTCCTGCTGGTCCGCCGCCGCCCCCGCGGGGCGGGCGAATCCCCACCCTGGCTGGTCCTGGCCGATCTGGGTGACGATACCCCCGAATACGAGACGGACCGCCACCGCTTCCTCGGCCGCGGCGGCAGCCTGCTCGAGCCGGCCGCCCTGACCGCGACCGGCTCCCTGTCCGGCACCACTGGCAACGTGCTGGACCCCGTGGTCGCCCTGCGCCGGACCCTGACCCTGGATCCCGACGAGAGCGTCATCTGCAGCACCCTGCTGGGCGCCGCCCGAGACCGGGACGCGGCCCTGGCCCTGGTCTGCGGTCCGGCCGGCCGTCGCCGCGCGGCGGCGGTCATCGCGAGCGCCCGCGAGTCGGCGCGACGCGATCTGAAGCGGGCCGGTCTCACGACCGCCGAAGCCGCCTACCTGCAGGACCTCGCCGGCGCGATGCTCTACGGCGACCCGCGCCTGCGGGCTGCGCCGGACACGCTGGCGCGCGCGGCGGCCGGACCCGGCGACCTCGCCCGGCTCGGCCTGGACGGCGAAGCGATCCTCGTCGTGCTGGACGCGCGGTCGGGTGCGGACCCGGCCCTGCGCGAGCGGTTGCACGCCGCGTGTCGCTACTGGCGGTCGCTCGGCTTGGCGGTGTCGCTGATCGAACTGGATGACGTTCAGGACCTGGACGGGAACGACCTCGACCTCATCCTGTCCCGCGCCCGCCTGGTGGTCCGGGACCGCATGCCCGACCTCGCCGGGATCCCCGCGGAGCCGGCCGCGCCGCCGGTCTGGCCACGCGCCGCGACGACCCACGCCCCCGCGCCGCCGCTGCCGGACGCGGCCGACTCGCTGCAGCGCTGGAACGGCTGCGGCGGCTTCGCTCCGGACGGGCGCGAGTACGTGATCCGGCTCGCCCGCGGCCGCGACGGCCGCCCGGTCCTGCCGCCGCAACCCTGGGTCAACGTGGTGGCGAACGAGTCGTTCGGCTTCCTGGTCAGCGAGACCGGCGCCGGCACGACGTGGAGCGTCAACAGCCGCGAGCGCCGGCTGACGCCCTGGGCGAACGACCCGGTCGGCGACCCCCACGACGAGTCGTTCTTCGTGCGCGACGAGGACGACGGCGTCTTCTGGTCCTGCCTGCCCGGGCCCCGGCCCGGCGAGGGCGACTACGAGATGCGCCACGGCTTCGGATACAGCCGCTGCCTCCACGAGAGCCGCGGCCTGGCCCTCGACACGCTGCTGTTCGTGTCGCGCGACAAGCCGGTGCGCTTCGTCCGCGTCGGCGTGACCAACCGCGGCCCGTCGCTGCGCCGGCTGTCCGTCTTCGCCCACAGCCGCCTGGTCCTGGGCGACCGGCCCGCGACCGACGGCCGGTACGTGGTGACCGCGCGCGGCGACGGCGACGGCCTGCTGTTCGCGCGCAACCGCCAGGCCGGACCGCACGCCGAACGCGCGGCCTTCGGCGCCGTTCACGCGGACGGCGGCCAGGCGCGGCTGCGCCGCTGCGGCGATCGCACCGCCTTCCTGGGCGCCGGCGGCGACCCGTCCCGCCCCGAAGTCTTGCGCCGCGGCGACTTGCCGGGCCTGGTCGGCGCGGGTCTCGACGCCTGCTTCTCGCACCAGGCGACCTTCGAGCTGATGCCGGGCGAGAGCGCCGACATCGTGCTGCTGCTGGGGGACGCCGCGAGCGAGGCGGAGGCCCGTGAGCTGGCGGCGGCGATGACCGTCGCCGGCGCCTGGCGCCGCGAGTTCGATGCGGTGACCGGGTTCTGGCGCGAGTTGCTGTCGGCGGTGCGGGTCGAGACCCCCGCGCCGGCGCTGGACCTGATGGTCAACGGCTGGCTGCCCTACCAGACGCTGTCGTGCCGGATCTGGGGCCGCACGGCGCTGTACCAGTCCGGCGGCGCCTTCGGCTTCCGCGACCAGCTGCAGGACGCCTCGTCACTGGCGCCGCTGCTGCCCGCGGCGCTGCGCGGACAGATCCTGCTGCACGCCGGCCACCAGTTCCGCGAAGGCGACGTGCTGCACTGGTGGCACACCCCCGACGACCGCGGCCTGCGCACCCGCTTCGCCGACGACCTGCTGTGGCTGCCCCTGCTGGCCGCCGACTACGTGCGCGCCACCGGGGACCGCGACGTGATGGCCGCGGTCGCGCCGTTCCTCGACGCGCCGGCGCTGGACCCCGGCGAGGACGAACGCTTCGTGAGAGCCGTGCCGTCCGGCGAGAGCGCCGATCTCTACGATCACTGCTGCCGCGCCCTGGACCGCTCCCTGTCCGTCGGCGCGCACGGCCTGCCGCTGTTCGGCTGCGGCGACTGGAACGACGGCATGAACCGCGTCGGCCGCGAGGGCCGCGGCGAGAGCGTGTGGATGGCCTTCTTCCTCTGCGCGGTCATCGAAGCGTTCGCGCCGTTCTGCGACGAGCGCGGCGACGCCGCCAGCGCGCGTCGTTACCGCGATCACGCCGCGCGCCTGCGCGAGGCCGTCGAGCGCGACGGCTGGGACGGCGCCTGGTACCGCCGCGGCTACTACGACGACGGCGCTCCGCTCGGCACCGCCGGCGACAGCGAGTGCCGCATCGACGCGCTGGCCCAGTCCTGGTCGGTGCTCTCCGGAGCCGCGCGGCCCGACCGCGCCGCCGCCGCGCTCGACGCGGTGGAGAAGCATCTCGTGGACGAGAAGCACGGCCTGATCCGCCTGCTCACGCCGCCCTTCGTCGACACGCCCCGCGACCCCGGCTACATCAAGGGCTACGTCGCGGGCGTGCGCGAGAACGGCGGCCAGTACACGCACGCCGCCCTGTGGTACGTGCGCGCCGTGGCCGAGGCCGGCCGCAACAACCGCGCCCTGGCCCTGCTGGAGGCGATCAACCCGGCCAACCTGTCCGACACCGCGGCCCGCGTCGCCGCCTACCAGGTCGAACCCTACGTCGTCGCCGCGGACGTCTACGGCGCCGCGCCGCACGTCGGCCGCGGCGGCTGGACCTGGTACACCGGCTCCTCGGGCTGGATGCACCGCACCGCCCTGGAGTCGATCCTGGGCTTCAGGCTCGCGGGCGGCGACGCGTTCGAGCTGCGCCCGTGCGTGCCCGACGACTGGCCGCGCTACGGGATCGCCTGGCGCGCGCCGGACGGCGCGACGACCTACGACATCGCGGTGCTCAATCCCGACGGCCACGCCCGCGGCGTGGTCGCCGCCACGCTCGACGGCGAACCGCTGGCCTGTGCGGACGGCGGCGTCCGCGTGCCGGTCGCGTGCGACGGCCGCGCCCACCACGTCGAGGCGGTCCTCGGCGACGTCCCCGGAGGTGCGGCGTGACGCCAGGGTCGGGCTTCCCCGCCGGCTTCCTGTGGGGGGCGGCCACCTCGGCCTACCAGATCGAGGGCTCGCCGCTGGCCGACGGCGCCGGCCCGAGCAACTGGCACGTCTTCTCGCACACGCCCGGCTGCACCCACGACGGCGACACCGGCGACACGGCCTGCGACCACTACCGACTCTGGCGGCAGGACCTGGACTTGATGGCCGGGATGGGTCTGAACGCCTATCGCTTCAGCGTCGCCTGGAGCCGCGTGCAGCCCGATGGCCGCGGCGCGGTCAACCCCGCCGGCCTCGCCTTCTACGACCGGCTGGTCGACGCCCTGCTCGATCGCGGCCTGATGCCGAACCTGACGCTGTACCACTGGGACCTGCCCGAGACGCTCGAGGCGGCCGGAGGTTGGACGAACCCGGAGATCGTGGACCGCTTCGCCGACTACGCGCGCATCCTCGGCCGCGCGCTCGGCGACCGTGTGGGTTTGTGGTCGACGTTGAACGAGCCGTGGGTCGTGGTCGACGCCGGCTACCTGCACGGCGTCCACGCGCCCGGCCGCCGCGACCCCGCCGCGGCCATGCGCGCCGCGCACCACTTGCTGCTGGCCCACGGCGCCGCGGTGCGCGCGCTACGCGGTGAGTCGACGCGCGCTAAGGTCGGCGTCGTCATCAACATCGAGCCGAAGGACCCCGCCAGCGCCGACCCGGCCGACGTGGCGGCGACCGCCCGCGCCGATGCCGCCATGAACCGCCTGTACCTCGACCCGCTGCTGCTCGGGCGCTACCCCGAGGAGATGCACGCGATCTACGGCGACGCCTGGCCCGACCACCCGGCGGGCGACTTCGCCCTGATCCGCGAGCCGCTCGACTTCCTGGGCGTCAACTACTACACCCGCGCGGTGGTGCGCCACGACGACGGCGTGCCCTTCCTGCGCGCCGCGTCGGTGCCCCAGCCCGACGTCGAGCATACGGACCTGTCGTGGGAGGTCCACCCCGCGAGCCTGACTAGCATGCTGCTCTGGATCCGCGAGCGTTACGGGAGCATCCCCCTGTACATCACCGAGAACGGCGCGGCCTTCCCTGACCCGGACACCTCGCCCCCCGAGGGGCTGGACGACCGGCGTCGGGTCGCCTACTTCCGCACCCACCTGCGCGCGCTGCGCGAGGCGATCGATCGCGGCGCCGACGTGCGCGGCTACTTCGCCTGGTCGCTGCTGGACAACTTCGAATGGGCCCGCGGCTACGCCAAGCGCTTCGGCATCGTCCACGTGGACTTCGCCACGCAGAAGCGCACGCCCAAGGCCAGCGCGCGCTACTACGCCGAGGTGGTCCGCACCAACGGCGCCGAATTCGATGCACCGGAGATGCCGCAATGAAACGCTGGCTGCTGGCGGGAGGCCTGATCATGACGCTGCTCATCGCCGCGGCCACGGCGGCCGGGGGCAACGCCACCGGCTTCCTCGACCGCACCCTGACGCAGGACGGACGCGCCCACCGCTACCAGGTCTACGTGCCGGCCGATTTCACGCCTGACCGCGCCTGGCCCGTGATCCTGTTCCTGCACGGCAGCGGCGAACGCGGCGACGACGGGCTGCGCCAGACGCAGGTCGGCCTGCCGGCGGCGATCCGCTGGAGCCGCGAGCGCTTCGCGGCGATCGTCGTGATGCCGCAGCTGCCGGCCGGATGCACCTGGACCGGGGACATGGCGGAGATGGCGCTGGCGACGCTGGAGTCGGCCGTCGCCGAGTTCCACGGCGACGCGGACCGGCTCTACCTGACCGGCCTCTCGCTGGGCGGCTACGGCACGTGGCTGCTGGCGGTCGAGCATCCCGGGAAGTTCGCGGCGATCGCGCCGGTCTGCGGGGGCGTCGTGCCGCCGCCGGGCGGAGCGACGTCGGTCGTGCAGCTGCCGGCGACCGTCGGCCTGGCGGATCCGTACGCGGAGACGGCGCGGCTGATCGGCGCGACACCGACCTGGATCTTCCACGGGGCCGACGACACGGTGATCCCGCCGTCGGAGTCGCGGCGGATGGCCGAGGCGCTGAAGACGGCCGGCAACGAGGCGCGGTTCACCGAGTTCCCTGGGGTGGGGCACGGGGCGTGGGATCCTGCGTACGGGAGCGCGGAGCTTTGGGATTGGATGTTCGCGCAAGAGCGGGGTGACTGAGCCGAGACCGGATCGTTCGGCCGATCAGCAGACGCGCCACCAAGGCGCCGCGAACACACGACGGGTCAGCGGGAAAGATTCCGTACCGTCGTGAAGCAGCAGGGCGCCGCTCGCCAGATCCGGATACTCATCCAGGAACGCCTCCAGACCCTTGGCGTCAGCAGGGTGGACCCTGCCGGCGGCCTTCACCTCGACCGGCAAGACCCTACCGCCGGATTCCACGACGAAGTCGACTTCGAGGCCCGTCGCCGTGCGCCAGTACATGATCTCGGGCTTGAGTCCCTGGAGATCCCGCCACGCCATGAGATCGCTGAGGACAAGATTCTCCAGATGGGCGCCACGCGGCTCGGTTTCGCCGCCGAGGTACATGCCCAGCGCCGTATCCGACCAATAGAGTTTTGGGGTCTTGATCAATCGGCTCGTCCGGTTAACCGCGTAAGCCGGCAGTCGGACGATCTGATAGCTCGATTCCATCAGGTTGAGGAAGCGGTGGACTTGGACCTGAGAAATCCCGACATCGCGCCCTAGCTCCGTCTGGTTCAACAGGGCTCCCGTGCGCAAGCTGGCGGCGCGCATGAGCCGACGGAAATCCACGAGGTTCTCGACCGCTCGCAGGGCCTGCAGATCTCGCTCCAGGTAGGTCTGAACATACCCTGAGTACCAGAGAGTCCGTGCTTCGGCGCCGGCGAGATCCAGCGACGGCACGGGCAGTCCTCCTCGAGTCGCCGTTTCGCGCCAATTTTCCGGAAGCGGCGGTTCTGTGGACATGACCTCCAGCCAGTTCTCGAACGGCGTCTCCATCAGTTCGGACCAGCGACCGGCACGGCCGTGACCCAGCCGCTCCCGGCGGGTGAACGGCCAGAGCGTGACGTAGACCGCGCGTCCGGCCAACGTTTCGCCGATGCTCTCCATCATGAGCAGGTTGGCCGATCCCGTCAGGACGAACCGCCCGGGAGTTCGGACCGGCTCCTCGTCCACGGCACGCTTGACCGCGATCAACAGATCACGCGATCGCTGGACCTCGTCGAGGATCAAGCGCGGCGCGCGGCGGACCACGCTCTCCGGGTCGGACTTCGCCTGGGCGCGCAGGTCGAACTCGTCCAGCGTGAGGTAAGGCCGGTCGCGGAGTTCCGGCAGGGAACGCACCAGGGTGGTCTTTCCGGTCTGCCGCGCGCCAAGCAGCACGACGACAGGTGACACTTCGAGCGCTCTTTGGACGGCTGCGGCGGCAGCTCTTGGGAGGATGGCGGGGCTTGAGCTTCTTTCCATGTAAGTATGATAATCATACAACCAAAGTATTGCAACGCGTTTCTTGAAGCTGCGCGGGCAATTCTCATAGGTAAAAGTCGATCATTTGCCTGCATATAAATACATATGTATAATTATATGGGTATGGCTCGGGATATGGTAATTCACCAGCCTCGCCATACAACGGTCGCCGGCAGCGTCGTCAGGATGATGTCACCGCTAGTTGTCGCCACTTGGGTGACTCCATTGACCTCGGTGTCGCCGCCCGGCCCGGTCAACGGCGGCCGCAACACGATCCCTCCGGGAGGCATCCGCAGATCGCCACCGACCATTGCAACGACCGCGCCGTCATCGCGCACCAGCGTGAAGTCCAGGGACCCGAACTCCGTTTCCAACCCCCGCACGCCCACGCCACCCGCCTGCAGCCACGCCGCCGGCACCCCCGCGCCGATCACCAGCGAGCCGTTCTCCTCGTCGGCGTAGGCGAACATGTCCAGCACCGACCGCACGAAGTCCGTGCCGACCCAGGTGTGGGGCATGTCGCCGAGGTAGCGCGGCACGCGCTCCTCGCGGGCGACGACCTCTCCCCACTCGCGCCAGCCGGCCGGCCGGCGCAGCGACAGGAAGTAGTCGACCAGCTCGTGCGCGCGGTCGCGCCAGCCCAGGCGCACGAAGGCGCCGATGGTGCGCGTCTCGTACGGGGTCATCGCGTCCCAGTCGCCGCCGTCGCGGCGGTCGACGAAGAACTCCCAGTACTTCTCGAAGGTGCGCGCGATCGCGCCCGGGGGCGCCAGCGCGGCGCCGCCGGTCGGGGTCAGGGCGATCGTGGTCGAGGTGGCGTCGAAGTCGCCCAGGTCGGCGCAGCCCGGCACGTGGTCGATGCCGTGCCTCGCCATGGCCGCGGCGATCGATGCGCGCAGGTCGGCGGCGAACTCGTCGTGGATCTCGGTCAGCCGCACTCGCTCGTCCTCCAGGCCCAGGTCGGCGGCCAGGGCCGCGGCGTCGCGGAAGCCGCGCAGGGCGAAGAAGTCGTCCCAGTAGGAGTGCATGGGCTTGGCGGAGTAGCCCTCGTGGCTGATCGAGGGCGGCAGCAGGCCGAAGAACTCGCGTTTGTCGGGTGTCTGCCACTCGGCGGTGCGGCGCTGCCGGCGCAGCGCGTCCAGGTAGCCGGCCGCGGCGGCGACGCGCGGCCACATCCGCTGCAGCAGCTCCCGATCGCCGGTGTGGCGCCAGACCTCGGCGACCAGGAAGATGAACTGGCCGCTGCTGTCGTGCTCGGGCACGGGATCGGCGCCGCGGCGGTCCACGACGCAGGGGATCTTGCCGTCGGGGTACTGGTGGGGGGCGAACCACTCCAGGAAGTCGACGGCCGGCGCGGTCTGGCCCATCTGCAGCAGGGCCCAGCTCGTCAGCGAGCCGTCGCGGATCCAGGAGCGGTTGTAGCTGCGCGTGCCGGGCTGGATGCCCGCGCCCGCACGGTTGACCAGCACGTAGCCGAGCTGCGCGCGCAGCGTCTCGAGCACCTCGCGCGCCGCGGGCGGGCCGGTGATGACGGCGCCGTCGAGGCGGGCGTGCCAGTCGCGGCGGCAGGCCTCGCGGGCCGCGGCGGCGAAACTCGCGGCCTCAGCGGCCGACAGCGGCGGCGGCGGCGGCGCGTCCGGAGCGGGGTCGACGAGGACCACGACCTCGGCCGAGTCGCCGGGCGCCAGGTCGAAGGGCCACGACAGCACGCCCGAGGCGCCGCCGAACTCGCAGGTCGTCGAGCGCGCCGCCGGCAGCCGGCCGTGACGCAGGTGGTCGGCGACGACGTCGCCGCCGTGGAAGTTGACGGCGCCGAAGCGGCCGCCCGGCGTCAGCGCGATCGCCGCGGGCGCGCCGTCGAGGAACACCACGCCGCCAGACTGGGCCAGGGTGCGGATCGGCGCGGCGCCGCCCGGCCGGTTGAGCGTCTGCGAGGGCGGGTTGACCTGGAAGGGGCGGATCGCCAGGTCGAGATCGACCCGGCGCGGGACGGCCCCGCGGTTGAGCACGCGGTAGCGCGCGACGACGCCCTGCAGCCCGGGCTCCTCCGAGACGAAAGCCGCGACCGTCAGGTCCAGGTCGCCGGTGCGCCGGCGCACCGAAGGCATCGGCAGGAAACCGTCGACCAGCTCGTGCGAGGTCTCGGCGTCGGCCCAGGTCAGCAGGCGGCCGTCGGTGCGCAGGAACGGCTCCACCACGCCGCGGTAGGGGCCGGTCTCGAGGCCGCCGTCCTCGTCGAACAGCACCTCGCGCGGGTCGGCGTCGCGGCCGACGACGGTCCAGTAGACCTGCTCGCCGCTGATGCCGCGCGGGTAGCAGCCGCGGGGCGACTCGGCGGCGACGGCGGCGTAGAAGGCCTCGCGCGTGCGCGACCACGCCAGCGGCATCACCGCGATGCCGGCGAGCTCGGGCGGGAACTTGGTGGACGAGCGCAGCAGCAACAGGCGCAGGCGGCGGGCCTCTCCCTCGGGCAGGTAGAGGTGGTCGCGCCCGCCGTCGCTGCCCGAGACGATCGTCAGCTGCCGCCACGTCTGCCCGTCGTCCGAAGCTTCGACGACGTAGTCGAGGGCGTGCCGGTCGGCTCTCCAGTCCAACTGCAGGCCGCCGAATTCGCGCGAGCCGCCGAAGTCCAGGTCCAGGGCGGGGCTGCGGTCCGTCTTGTCCGGAGTCCAGAATGTCTCCGCGTCGTCGTCCAGGGCGGCGGCCGCATCGCCGGTGGTCGCCGTCGCGACGGGCGCCGCATCCACGGCGGTCGCCGGCGGCAACTCCTGCAACGTCAGGTCGTCGATCCAGACGCTGCCCGTGCCCCCCTCGGCCGCGGTCACGACGATCTCGACGGCCGAGATCCCGCGCAGCGGCGCGCCGCCGCCGGGCCCCCAGGCGAACTCGAGCTGGCGCTTCTTGATGGTGACGGTCCGCCACTGCGCCGGGAACTCGATCGCGCGCTCGACGCGCCACCAGACGTTCTCACCGGTCTCGTCCACCAGCTTGAACTCCAGCGTGTTGACCGGGCACGCCCCGCGCAGGCGGAACGAGAAGGCGAAGTTCTCCGGCAGCACGACGTCGACTTCTCGACGCGCGATGGCGTACCCGCCCCCGGTGAACCCGAAATCCAGCCGCAGCGCCCCGTCGTCGTCCGACAGTCCCATCGTCACGCCGTCGGCCGGCAGCGCGCGCCAGTCCTTCGCCGACCCGTCGGAGATCACCAGCGGCGCCCCCGACAGCGCGACCGGATCGCTGTTCGCCGCGGGACCGCGGCAGCCTCCGGCGACGGCCAGCCCGCAGACCAGGATCCCGCCCGCCAACAGCTTCGCGATGACCATGCTATCCCTTCACGCTTCCGGCGGTGATGCCGCGCACGAAGAAGCGCTGGAAGACCAGGAACACCACCAGCGCCGGCAGGATGGTGAGCATCGAGCCGGCCATCATCAGCTCGGTGTCCTGGACGTGCTCGCCGACCAGGCTGGCCAGCGCCACCGGCAGCGTCGCCATGTGCCCGTCGCTCAGCACGATCAGCGGCCACATGAAGTCGTTCCAGGCGCTCAGGAAGGTGAAGGCCGCCAGCGTCGCCAGGATGGGCCGGATGACCGGCAGCACGATGACCGCGAAGATGCGCAGCTCGCCGGCGCCGTCCACGCGGGCGGCGTCGAGCAGGTCGTCCGAGACGCCCAGCGCGTACTGGCGCACCAGGAAGATGCCGAAGATGCTGGCCAGGTAGGGGACCAACACGCCCGCGTAGGTGTTGACCAGACCCAGTTCGCGCAGCAGCAGGAACAGCGGCAGCATGCCCACCTGGGCGGGCACCACCAGGGCCGACGCCAGCCGCTTGAACAGGCGGTCGCGCCCGGGGAAGGGCAGCTTGGCGAAGGCGTACCCGGCCATGGCGTTGACGAAGACCGACAGGACCGTCGCCAGCACGGTGATCACCGCGCTGTTGAGGAAGGCGCGGGCCATGTCCAGACGCGTGAACAGGGCGACGAAGTTCTGGAGCGTGGGGTCGTGCGGCAGCAGGTGCGGCGGCAGCGCGTTGGCCTCGCCGGGCTGCATGAAGGCGGCCGCCGCCATCCAGCCCAGCGGCGTCAGGCTGACCAGCGACGTGGTCACCAGCGCCGCGTGCAGCAGCAGCGACTGCGGGCCGCGGCGCCTCATGTCCGCTCCTTCTGCAGGCGGAACTGCAGCAGCGCGCCCGCCAGGGTGATCAGCAGCAGCACCACGGCCGTCGCGGACGCCGTCCCGATGCGCCACCAGCGGAAGCCCTCCTCGTACATGAACAGGACCACGCTGCGCGTGCTGCCCAGCGGCCCGCCCTGTGTCATCACGTAGGGCTCGGCGAAGACCTGGAAGTAGCCGATCATCGTGGTGACGCCGACGAACAGGAAGGTGGGCGCCAGGCCCGGCAGCGTGATGTGCCGGAACCGCTGCCAGCCGCCGGCGCCGTCGATGGCGGCGGCCTCGTAGAGCTCCGCGGGCACGGCCTGCAGGCCGGCCACGAAGATCAGCATGTTGTAGCCGAAGTTCTTCCACACCGCGAGCAGCACGATCGCCGGCATGGCCCAGTGCGGATCGCCCAGCCAGTCGATCGGCCCCACGCCGACCAGGCCCAGGACGTGGTTCAGCAGGCCGTAACGCGGGTGGTACAGGTAGCGCCAGATGATCGCCACCGAGACCAGCGTGGTCACCACCGGCGCGAAGTAGATGGTGCGGAACAGCGGCCGCAGGCGCGTCAGCTTGGCGTCGACCAGCATCGCCGCGCCCAGCGATACGGCCACCGACAGCGGTCCGCCCAGGGCGACGAAGAACAGGGTGTTGCCCAGCGACCGCCAGAAGACGTCGTTCGTGAGCAGGCGCGCGTAGTTCTCCAGGCCGACGAAGCGGGCGTTGCCCGGCGAGCCGATGGCGTAGATGTCGAAGT
Source organism: Gemmatimonas sp. (assembly GCA_013824755.1). Lineage (GTDB taxonomy): Bacteria > Krumholzibacteriota > Krumholzibacteriia > LZORAL124-64-63 > LZORAL124-64-63 > PNOJ01. Next base: position 6,321 of record PNOJ01000029.1, on the reverse strand, counting down.
CGGTCAGCCCGAGCAGCAGCCCGGCGACCACCGGCAGGAAGAAGAAGACCAGCAGCAGCAGCAGCGCCGGCGCCAGGAACCACAGCGCGGCCCGCATCTGGCGCTTCTCGAGGGAGGACCTCACGGGCGCCTCCCCTTCTGCGCCAGCCAGCGCCGCTTCTCCAGCATGCGCGCCACATCGCGGTCGAGGGCTTCCAGGGCCTCCTGCGGCGTGGCCGCGCCGCGCACCGCCGTCTCCCCGCGTTCGTAGACGCGCGTGGCGATCTGCTCCCACTCCGGCAGCTTGGGCGTCGACACCACGTGATCGAGCTGCGTCCGGAAGGCGCGGGCGCGGGGATCGGCTGCGATGCCCGTCATCTCCCAGGCCGTCTTGTGCGCGGGCAGGTCGCCGGTCAGCTCGTAGAAGCGGGCCTGCTGCTGCGGGCGCGACAGGAACTCGACGAGCTTCCAGGCGGCGTCGGCGTGGGGCGAGTCCTTGAAGATCACCAGGCTCGAGCCGCCGGCCAGCGAGACGCCGGGGACGCCGGGCTCCGGGCCCGGCAGCGGCGCCGTCGCCCACGCGTCCTGCAGCTCGGCGGGCAGCCGGCGCTGGAACTCGCCCAGGTTCCAGGGACCGGAGATGTACATGGCGAAGGTGCCGCGGGCGAACTCCTGGTAGAGGTTCGCGATTTCGTTGTTGGAGACCGGCGGCGCCAGGCCGTCGCGGAACAGGCCCAGGTAGAAGTCGAAGGCGCGGCGGAACTCGGGCTGCGCGAAGGCACCGTAGCCGCGCTCGACGTCCAGCAGCGGGGATCCGGCCTGCAGCCCCAGGATCACCGTCGGCGGCCACTCGTTCAGCGGCAGCAGGATCCCGTAGCGGCGCGCGCCGCCGCCGCCGGCGACCACGTCGCGCATGGCGGCGCGCCACTCTTCCCAGTCGGCCGGCGGGTCGGGGTGGCCGGCCGCGGCCAGCAGGTCGCTGCGGTAGAACAGCACGCGCGTGTCCACGTACCAGGGCACGCCGTAGAGCCGGCCCTCGATCACGTTCGTGTCCCAGATGCCCGGGAAGTGGTCGGCCGGGTCGACCGTCGCGCTCGCGGCGATGCGCGCGTCCAGCGGCGCGATCGCGTCCAGCGCGACGAACTCCGACAGCCAGGTGTTGCCGAGCTGGGCGACGTCGGGCGTGGCCTCCCCGACGTGGGCCGTCAGCAGCTTCTCGTGGGCGGCGGTCCAGGGGATCTGCTGGACCTCGACGCGCACGCCGGGATTCTCGCGCTCGAACTCGGGCAGCAGCTCGCGCACGACCTCGCCCTCGCGGCCCATGGCCCAGAAGCGCAGCGTGACGCCGCCGTCGTCGCCGCCGCAGCCGCAGCCGCAGCCGAGCGCCAGCAGGGCGGCGATGGCGGCGGCACGCTTCACGAATCGCCCTCTGCCGCTTCGAGCCAGCCGCCGGTGAAGCCGGCCGCCCGCAGGCCGCGCACCACGTGCGGGTTGCGCCGCAGGCAGTCCCAGATCAGGCCGCTGCGGTGGTTCTCGATCATCGCCAGCAGCGGTCCCTGGTCGATGCCGAGGTAGTCGACGTCGTACCAGCCGCGGCCCGGCACCACGCGGCCGTGCTGGACACGCTCGCGCAGGTCGAAGGTGGGGTTCAGCGCGTCGCGGAAGCCGTACGGCCCGAACAGCAGGTCGCCGTGGTCGGCGCGCATCGCCAGCAGCGTCGGCAGGACGAGTTCCGGCGCGAAGGGCAGCGAGGCGGCCGCCGCCGCCGGGCAGATCGTGCCGTCGTCGTTCGTGCCGGTGAACGAAGCCCCCCGCGCCCAGTAGGTTTCGAAGCTCCGCACACGGCCCTCGATGACGTGCTGTCCGTGGACCGGCCCGTCGCAGGCGGTCAGGCCCCAGAGGCGCTCGCCGTAGCCGCGCCAGCCGCCGGGGTTGGCCAGCGCGTAGGCGTGCTGGGCCAGCGTCGCCCGGCGCGAGTTCTCGAAGTAGTCGGTGCCGCGTTCCCGCATGTACGCGTCGCTGATCCCGCGCAGGTCGATCCAGCAGTGGGTGTACTGGTGGCCGAAGAGCGGGCCGAAGCCCAGGTGTTCCTGGCCCTGGAACTCGCCCCAGACGTAGCCGGCGGTCCAGGCAGACCAGGCTTCGGGAGCGACCGGGTGCGTCGGCGAGCCGATGGCCAGGACGTAGAGGATCATGGCCTCGCTGTAGCCGCGCCAGTCGTAGGGCAGGTGGCCGCCCTCGGGCGTCCAGCCGTGGCCGATGGTCGGCGGCCGGATCTGGGCCCAGCGCCAGTCGACACGGGCGTAGAGGGAGTCGGCCAGGGCCCGGATCTGCGTCTCGTTCGGGTCCGCGCGGTCGAAGTAGGACTGGCAGCAGAGGGCGCCGGCCATCAGCAGGGCGGTGTCCACGGTGGACAGTTCGACGTCGGCGAAGCGGGTGCCGGTCTCGGGATCCAGGAAGTGGTAGAAGAAACCGCGATAGCCGGCGGCTCCGGACGCCGAGGTGTCCTGGGGGGCGGTCCACAGGAAGCGCAGGGTGGTCAGGGCCCGGGAAGCGGCGGCGGCGCGGGTCACGTAACCGCGCTCGGCTCCGATGGGGTAAGCCGTTAAGGCAAAGCCGGTTGCGGCTGAACTCGCGAAGGAGGGCGTCGGGGCGCGGTCGGGGGCCAGGCCGGTTTGGGGGTTGCACAGGTCCCAGAAATAATGGAAAGTCCGTTCTTGCAGGGTGTCCATGAAAGCGGTTTCATGGGCCGAGCCAAAAGAAGACGCGTCCTCGATCCCAACCCGGGCTCCCGTCGTCCCGGCACGGTGCTGGCAGCCGGCGACGAGCCCACCGAGCAGGACGAAGCCCGCGGCCAGCAGGGCGACGCGGGGTTGTTGACGCAACGCGTTCATGGTCCAACTCCTGGCCCTGGGGATCGGTGCGGGGGCCATCGGCCCGCTGACGCGGGTCGCCCCGAGACTACAGGCCGTCGAGGGACGAGCGCAACCGAAAACGAGGCTCGATGGCGTCCCGCCGCAGAACCTGGCTCCTGGTCCGGCTGGCGGTCTACGTCGCGGTCATCGCGACCCTCGCCCTGGTCAAGGGCGGCGTCGGTTGGCGCCGCATCGTCGGCGCGCTGAAGACCGACCACGCCCACCCCACGCTGGTGATCGCGGGCCGCGACCTCGCGCCGGAGCTGGTGGACGTCCTGGTCGGAAAATACCGGCTTGACTACCCTGATCTCGAGCTGACCGTCCGCGGCGGCGGCACCAACCAGGCCCTTCAGGACCTGATCAACGGCCGGGCCGACGTGGCCTTCCTGTACAGGAAGCCCGACGCCGACGAGATGCGGCTGTTCCGGGCCGCCGACGGCGACACGGCGATCGTGGTGCCGGTGGCCATGGGCGGGATCGTCCTGCTGTCGCCCCAATCCGGCGACACGGCCGCGATCTCCCTGCCGGACCTGGACGCGATGCTGGCGGGCGGTCCCTCCGCGCTGACGTCGCCGCTGTACGCTCCGGACCCCAACGACGGCCTCTGGCAGGCGTTCCGTGGCGAGGCGCAACCCCCGGCGGCATCGCGCGTCGTGTGGCTCGCCGACGCGGGAGCCGTCCTGGCCGCCGCCCGCGACGGCGGCGGCGCGATGGGCCTGGCCTCGACGCTGACCCTGCCGGCCGACCTCGCCGCCGCGGGCGTGCGCGCGGCGTCGCTGGTCGTGGACGGGGAGCCCGCGCCCGTGGCCCCGACGCCCGGGAATCTCGCCGCGGGGCGCTACCCGCTGCGGCACCGGCTGTACGCGGCCTGCCGGGCGACGGGCGGCATCGAGGCCGGCAAGTTCCTGACCCACCTCGCCGGCGGTCGCGCGCAGCGCCAGGTCGAACGGGCGGGATACCTGCCCGACAGTCGCGTGTTGAGGGACATCGTGCTGACCCGTCATCCGGTCGGCGACTGAGTTCCCGCGTCCAAGGAGTGGCGACGTGTTCCGATCCCGGCTCCTCCACCGACTGCTGCCGATCGCGACCCTGCTGCTGGCCGTGGCCTGGACCAACCTCGCCGCCGCCGAACGCTCCCCCTACACCATGGATACCGACCCGCTACGCAAGGGCTTGAAGTCGCTCGAGGCGGGCCGCCTCCAGGAGGCGCGCGCCCACTTCGAAGAGGCCGTCGCCCACGGCCACCAGGTGCCGCGAGCCCTGTTCGGCCTGGGCCGGATCGCCGACCTGGAGGGGCGCTACGCCGAGGCGGAAACCTACTACCGCCGCGCGCTCGAGTCCGGCGGCGACCAGGCCGAGGTCCGCGCCCGCCTGGGCCTGGTCCTGCTGCGCGCCGGCCGCGACCGCGAGGCCGCCGCGGAGTTCGACGCCGCGCTCGGCGCCGAGCCCAAGCTGTGGGAGGCCCATTACGGCCGCGCGCGCCTGCTCCTGGCGCAGCAGCTGTGGGACGAGGCGGATAAGGAGCTGGCGCGCGGCAAGGGCCGCCAGGGCGTGAGCGAGGGCGAGGACCTGTACCACCACGGCCTCGCGCTGCTGCAGTCGGGACGGGGCGACCTGCCCGCGGCCGAGCTGTCGGCGCTGCGGGCGCTGCACCTGAATCCCGGCGACCCGCAGTACGGCGCCCTGGTCGGCGAGATCTACGAGCGCGGCGGTTCGCCGGCCCTGGCCATCGACGCCTTCGAGCAGGCGCTGGACTCGCCGGGCATGACGCCCACGGCGCCGATGTTGAGCGGACTCGGCGGCCTCTACCGCAAGGTCGGGCGCTACGACGAGGCGCGCGACAGCTACTTGCGCGCGGTGGCGATCGACTCCACGTACACGCCCGCGCTGCGCGACCTCGCCGACCTGCTGCGCGCGGCCAAACGCTACGAGCAGGCCGCCCGCACCTACCTGCGCTGCGCGATGCTCGATCCGGGCGACGTCGGGGCGCACCTGGGCGTGGCCGCCTGCTGCCTGGAGCTGCGCAACTACGCCCAGGCCGCCGCGAGCGCCGCCGCCGCCCTCGCGCTGGCCCCCGAACGCCCGGATGCGAAGTTCCTCTACGTGCGTGCCGCCCTGCGCGGCGACGACGAGGCGCGCGCCGCCGCGGCCGCCATGATGGCGGAGATGGCGACCCGGCCCTCCGCCTTCGCCTGGGCGGTCGACGACTACACGGCGCTCGCCGACTGGCTGGCGGGACAGAAGCGGTACGACGACGCCGCGGCCGCCCTCGCGCGCGCTGCCGCCCTGGATCCGACGGACGCGAGCGTGCCCTTCCAGACCGGCATCGTGGCCCTTCGCCGGGGAGATGCCGTGGCGGCATCCGACCACTTCCGCGCGGCGATCGCCCTGACCCCCGACGCGCCGGCCTTCCACCTGAACCTCGGCATCGCCCTGTACCAGTCGTCGCTCTTCGACGAGGCGATCCCGTCGTTCCGCCGCACGCTCGAGTTGAATCCCGATTTGACCGTGGGCCGCCTGCTGCTGGCCCAGACCCTCGCCTCGCGCGACGACGTCGCCGGGGCCGAGGCCGAGTACCGCCGCGTCCTGGTGGCCGAACCGCAGAACGCCAAGGCGCAGCGCGGCCTCGGCTTCTGCCTGCTGCGCCGCGCCGACTACGCGGGCGCCGCCGCATCCTACCGCGCCGCGACCGAAGCGGACCCCGACAACGCCGACGGCTGGGCCGGGCTCGGCAGCGCCGAGCTGGGCCGCGAACGCCTCGACGCCGCCGAGGCCGCCTACGGCCGCGCGCGCCGTCTCGATCCCGACAACGCCATGCTCAAGAAGGGGGCCGCGATCCTGGATCAGGCCCGCAACCAGGCCTCGGGAAGATGACCGCCCCGCGCGGTCGCCTCCGCCGCCGTCCAACCCGGAAAGGAAGTCCCACGCGATGAAGAACTATGTCCTGGCCATCGTGTTCGCCCTGTCGCTGCTGGTGTCCTGGCTCATCTGGAACAGCACGCCCCCCTACATCAAGCAGGGCGGCCCGCTGCTCGTGCTGGGCCTGACCTTCTTCTTCCTGGCCCTGACCTTCGCCGTTGAGCGCTTCATCGTGCTGGGCCGGGCCGGCGGCCGCGGCAACGTGGCGTCGTTCGTGCGCTCGGTGAAGGAGTCGATCCACGCCGGCAAGCACGCCGAAGCCGTCGCCGCCTGCAAGCAGCAGGGCGGCTGCCTGGCCAACGTCATCGGCGCCGGCCTGGAGAGCTACCGCGACCGCCAGCCCCGCGCCGCCTCGAAAAAGGAACTGATCGACGAGACGCGCCGCGCCCTGGCCGAGGCCGGTTCGCTGGAGAGCCCGAACCTCGAGCAGAACCTGACGGCCCTGTCGACCATCGCCTCGATCGCCACGCTGCTGGGCCTGCTGGGCACCACCATCGGCATGATCCGC
>PNOJ01000028.1 GCA_013824755.1 Gemmatimonas sp. | reverse complement strand
GCGCAAGCTGGCCGTCGCCCGCCGCCTGACGGCGCTGGCCGCCGAGTACGGCCTCGGCCCGCAGGACATGCTCATCGACCCGCTCACCTTCACCCTCGGCAGCGGCGACGAGGACTCCCGGCGCAGCGCCCTGGACACGCTCGAGGGTTTGCGGCTGATCAAGGCCGGCATCCCCGGCTCGCGCACGCTGCTGGGCGTGAGCAACGTCAGCTTCGGCCTGCAGCCGCGCGTGCGGCGCGTGCTGACCTCGGCCTTCCTGCGCCGGGCCCTGGACGCCGGCCTCGACGCCGCCATCCTGCACGCCGGCAAGGTCCTGGGCGCCGACGACGTGCCGGCCGCCCTCTGGGACGCCTGCGGACGGCTCATCGACGACGACCGCGCCGCCGGCGACCCCCTCGAGGTCCTGCTGGCCAGCGACGGCGTCGCGCCGGACGCCGCGCCGTCCGAGGAACTGCCGGTGGAGCAGCGCCTGCACCGCCGCATCGTGTCGGGCCGGCCGCAGGGGCTGGAGGCGGACCTGGACGAGGCGCTGGCCGCCTACGAGCCGCTGGCGATCATCAACGACCTGCTGCTGCCGGCCATGCAGGAGGTCGGCGACCTGTTCGGCTCGGGCCGCCTGCAGCTGCCCTTCGTGCTGCGCAGCGCCGAGACGATGAAGGCGGCCGTGCGCCACCTCGAACCGCGCATGGCGCGCAGCTCCGTCGCGAGCCGCGGCCGCTTCGTGATCGCGACGGTCAAGGGCGACGTCCACGACATCGGCAAGAACCTCGTCGACATCATCCTGACCAACAACGGCTACACGGTCGACAACCTGGGCATCAAGGTCCCCGTCGAGCAGCTGATCGAGGCGGTGCGGCGCGACCGGCCCGCGGCGGTGGGGATGAGCGGCCTGCTGGTGAAGTCGACCCTGGTCATGCGCGACAACCTCGACGCCTTCAACGAGGCCGGGCTCGACCTGCCGGTGGTCCTGGGCGGCGCGGCCCTGACGCGGCTCTACGTCGAGCGCGACCTGCGCCGGCTCTACCGGGGACCCGTCTACTACGCCCGCGACGCCTTCGACGGCCTGCGCCTGGTCGGCGCCATCAGCCGCGGCGAGGCGCCGCCGGCGCCGGTGCGCGAGGACGCCGCGCCGGTCGACGACGATGCCGCGACCGCGCCGCCGGGCGCCGGTCCCCGCTCGCCGCTCGCCCCGGTCTCGCGCCTCCCGCAGCCGCCCTTCTGGGGCACGCGCGTCACGACCGGCTTCGATCTCGAGGAGGTCTGGACGCTGCTGAACCGCGCCGCCCTGGTCAAGGGCCGCTGGGGCTACACGCGGGCGGGTCTGGACGCGGCGAGCTACGCCGCCCTGCAGCGCGAGGAGGTCGAGCCGGCCCTCGCACGCCTGCGCCTGGACGCGCTGCGGAACGGCTGGCTGCAGCCGGCCGCGATCCACGGCTGGTTCCCCTGCGCGTCCGACGGGGACGACCTGCTGGTCTGGGCGGCTCCCGACGACGCGCAGCCGCGCTGGCGCTTCTCGTTCCCGCGCCAGGCCGCGACGCCGGGCCGCTGCCTGACCGACTACGTGCGGCCGCTCGGCCCGCAGCGCGACGTGCTGGGCGTGATGGTCGTGACCGTGGGCGAGGCGGCCACCAACCGCTGCCGCGAACTGCTGCGGGCCGACGACTACCGCGAGTACCTGCTCGCCCACGGCTTCGCCGTCGAGACCGCCGAGGCCCTGGCCGAGTTCCAGCACCGCGCCCTGCGCCGCGAGTTGGGCGTCGACGGGGACGACGCCGCCGATCCCGCCGACCTGGTCAAGGGCCGCTACCGCGGCCGGCGCTTCAGCTTCGGCTACCCGGCCTGCCCCGACCTGGAGCACCAGCGCCTGCTGCGGGAGATGCTGGGTTGGGAGCGCATCGGCATCACGCTGAGCGAAGAATGCCAGCTCGAGCCGGAGCAGAGCACCAGCGCGCTGGTCTTCCACCACCCCGGCGCCGAATACTTCACGATCTGAAAGGACGCGCCATGAGAACCCTCGCCCTGCTGCTGGTCGCGCTCGCCGCCGCCGGCGCCGCCCCCGCCCACGAGGCGGACCCCGGCGCCGCGTCGATCACGCCGGAGAACCTGATGGCCGACGTGCGCGCGCTGACCGCGCCGGAGCTGGGCGGCCGCCTGCCGGGCACGGCCGGGTACGACGAGGCGATGCGCTTCTGCAGCGAGCGATTCGCTTCCCTGGGCCTGACGCCGGGCGGCGACGACGGCTGGTTGCAGCGCCTGACGATGGAGCTGAACCGGATCGATGGCTGCGAGCTGACGCTCGTCGGCGCCGACGGCGTCGTCGAGCCGCTCGCCCTCGGCAGCGACTTCGCCTGCCGCGGGTTCACCGGCAGCGGCGTCGCGGACGCGCCGGTGGTCTTCGTCGGCTACGGCCTGTCGCTGCCCGAGCGGGGCCACGACGACTACGCCGGCCTGGACGTGCGCGGCAAGATCGTGCTGGCGATCAAGCCGGCGCCCAAGTGGGAACCGGTCGACGGCGAGGGCTGGGGCGACGCCCACCTGCCGCGGCCCAAGGCGCGCGCGGCGCGCGACCACGGCGCGGTGGGGCTCTTGCTGGTCCCGCACCCGGTGGCCATGCGACCGCAGCCCGCGATCGCCAGCGTCCTGCACGGCCCCGGCGAGCAGGTGGGCGACCTGCCGCAGGCCGAGCTGACCACGGCGGCGGCGGCGCGCCTGTGCGCCGGCGGGCTCCCCGAACTGGCCGGTCTGGTCGCGGCCATGGACGAGGCGAAGGCGCCGGCTTCGCGCGAGCTGCCGGGCCGCGCCCGCCTCGCGGTCGACGCCGCGTACGAGCCGGCCGCCCCGACGGCGAACGTGGTCGGCCTGCTGCCCGGCACGGATCCGGAGCTGCGCGACGAGTGCCTGGTGATCGGCGGCCACCTCGACCACGTGGGCCGCCAGGGGGAAGTCGTCTGGCCCGGCGCCAACGACAACGCGTCGGGGGCCGCGTCCGTCCTCGCGCTGGCCCGCGCGTTCGCCGAAGGCGGCGTGCTGCCGCGGCGCACGGTGGTGTTCGTCCTGTTCGCCGGGGAGGAGCAGGGGCTGAACGGCGCGCGCTGGTTCGTGGCGCACCCGGCGCGGCCGTTCGAACGCACCATCGCCATGCTGAACCTGGACTGCGTGGCCCACGGCGACAGCATCCAGATCGGCGGCGGCGGCTCGCAGCCGGTCCTCTGGAACCTGGCCCGCGGCCTGGACGCCGCGCAGGCCCGCCTCTCGACGGCGCGCACCTGGCCCGGCGGCGGCGCCGACGCCGAGCCCTTCCACGAGGCGGGCGTCCCGACGCTCTACTTCGCGTCCACGCCCAGCTACAAGCACCTGCACCAGGCGACCGACGCGCCCGAGACGCTGAACCCCATGCTGCACAAGGAACTGACCCGCCTGGCCTACCGTACTGCCGTCGACATCGTGCAGGGGTGGTACATCGGGGAGGGCGAAAAGAGCCGTTGAGGTGCAATATTAGGTCGACGAGGGGTAGAACCGTGCTAGTCTGCGTGTGGGGGAGAATATCAGACTGAAAACGACCAATTTTCGCCTGAGGGGGACCCTGATGTCAGGGAAAGTCAATCCCGCCACCATTGCCAAGGCGACCCGCTGTGGTCGCGACCATGCCTGCGTCAAGGCAGGCGCAGCCTACCTGTGCCCGATCGAGGAAATCGTAGGTGGTGAGGTCGTCTTCGTCACCTACGCGTCGCAGGTCACCTGCCCCTACCGCAGCTCCTTCGGCGAAGGACACGTCTGCAACTGCCCGGTGCGCCGCGAGGCCTGCGGCTGCCGGGTCTGATCCCGGTCCGCTTCCGCTCAGCGCCCGATCATCGCCAGCAACCGGCGCAGGATGCCGTGGCGCTCGTCCACCGCGTCGGCCGCCGCCTCGTGTTCCTGCGACAGGCGGTCGAGCGTCGCGCGGTTCTGCGCGGCACGCGCCGCGGCCAGGGTCGCCAGCGCCTCGGGGATCTCGTCGCGCAGCGAGAGCATCGCCCGGAACGCGGCGAGGTCGAACTCCAGCAGTTCGGCGCCCTCGGTCACCGTGACGGTGGCCGATCGCGGCGCGCCGGTCATCAGGCTCATCTCGCCGACCACCGCGCCCGGCCCGAGCTCGAACTCGGCCGCGACGTCCGCGTCCTTCACGACGCGCACGGCGAGCCGTCCGCGCACCACCACGTGGAAGGTGTCGCCCGGCTCGCCCTGGACGAAGACGGTCTCGTCGCGCGTGTAGGGCAGCCGGCGCAGCAGGGGCGCGACGCGCGCGAGGGTCTCCCGGTCCAGCAGCGGTCGGCCGTCGGCGTCCACCACGAGCTTGGTGCAGAGGTCGCTGCCGAGCAGGTCGTCGAGGCGGGCGGCGAGCTCGCGGTCCCCGGGTTCGAGGCGGTGCTGCGTGTTGGCGACGGTCAGGAAGTCCTTGAGCAGCTGGTCGCTCATCGGGAACGGGATCTCGATGCCGCGCCGCTTGAACTGGTACCAGATCATCCGGTTCACGTCGCCGTCGATGGGCGTGTGCTTGTAGAACTGGGTCGTCCAGAATTCCAGCCGGTAGTTGATGCCGAAGTCCTGGAAGGCGGTGATCATCGCCGCGGGCGCCGGGTTCACGCGCACCTCGGGCACGCTGCGGGCGGCGTCCGTCAGGGCGGCGATGACCTCGTCGGGCGCCGCGTCGTAGCTGGCGCCCACCTGGACCGCGTGCCGTCGCACCGGGTTGGGCTGCTCCATGTTGTGGATCAGCGCCTCGGAGACCTTGGCGTTGGGCACGGTGATGTAGTGGCCGGCTCGGGTGCGGACCTGGGTCTCGCGCCAGTTGGTGCCCACGACGCGGCCCTCGAGGTCGCCGATGCTGATCCACTGCCCGGCGCGGAACGAACCGACCAGGTGCAGCGACATGCCGGCCAGCAGGTTGCCCAGCACGCCCTGCAGCGCGAAGCCGACCACCGCGGTCAGCAGGGCGGTCGAGGCCAGCAGCGGCGCGATGTCGATGCCCATCTGCAGCTTCATCACCGCGAAGCCGACGGCCAGCACGAACAGGAACCGGATGATGTCCAGCAGCAGGTCGGGGATCGGGAAGTCGCGCCGGCGCAGGACGTAGGCCTGCACGGCCAGCCCCTCGATCAGCTCGACGGCGAGCACGCCCAGCCAGAACATCCGCCAGGCGTCGAGGTGCTGCGGGCGCGCCCGCAGCCAGGCCGCCGCCTCGGGCATCGAGTCCAGCAGCATCAGCACGGCCTGGGTGAGCAGCAGCACCGCCACCGGGCGCGAGGCGCAGCCGCCCAGGCTGCGCAGCAGGTGCAGCAGCGCGGCGCCGGCGCCGCGCTCGCGGCGCTTGCCGCGGCGCAGGTGCGAGGTCAGGACCGAGGCCAGGCCGTAGACGGCGAGCATGGCCAGGACTTCGACGACGATCCAGGTGGAGTCGCTCACGATGTGCCTTCCCCCGGGGAAACGTCCCCGGCGCGTGGAATCAGAGCTCGAGGACCTGCCCCTGCCGGGCCGCGGCGGCGCCCGGCAGCAGGCCGGCCAGCGCCGTTTCGACGGCGGCCATCGCCGCGTCGTCGCGCTCGGGCGAGTGGTGGGTCGTCAGCAGGCGGCCCACGCCGCCGGCCCGCGCCGCCGCCGCGCACTCGCCGAGGCTGCTGTGGCCCCAACCGCGCCGTGCGGCGATCTCGCCCTCGGTGAACTGGCCGTCCATGATCAGCGCGTCCGCGATCCTCGGCTCGCGACAGAAACGCGCGAAGGCGCGGCGGCCGGCGTCGTCCCAGGCCCCCCACTCGAGGTCCGTCGCGAACACGAACGACCCGCCGCCCGCCTCGTCCAGCCGGTACGCCGCGCAGCCGCCCGGATGCGGGAGGGCGAGGTGGCGGACGGCCAGGCCGCCCCAGGCGAAGGGGGCGTCGGAGGCCGGCTCTCCGGGCAGCGTGCGGAACGACACCGACGCGCCGACCACGTCGAGGTCCAGCGGCCACAGCGGCGGCGACAGCAGCCGGCGCACGGCCGCCTCCGCCGGCACGAAGCCCGGCGCCGCCACCGTCAGGCGGCGGCCCGGCTCGTAGAGCGGACCCCACGAGGGCAGGCCCTGCAGGTGGTCGTGGTGGACGTGGGTCAGCAGCAGCAGCAGCTCGCCGCCGGCCGTGGGCAGCCCCTCCGCGGCGGCGGTGATGCCGGTGCCGGCGTCGATGAACAGGGGCGGCCCCTCGCGGGGCTCCACCAGCAGGCAGGTCGTGTCGCCGCCGTAGCGTGCGAAGGCGGGCGCGGTGCGCGGCCACGAGCCCCGCACGCCGGCGAATCGGATCCTCATCGCACCTCCCGGCGCCTACTTGCTGGTCAGGTTCCAGACGCCGTCGAACGGCTCGCCGCCCGCCGCCGCCTCGCCGCAGCGCTCGGCGTAGAGCCGGGCGACGGGATCGTCGGGCAGCGCGGCGAAGGCCGCGGCGGCTCCCTGCATGTCGCCGGCGCGGCAGAGCGCCAGGGCGGCGTGGTACGCGTCGGTGCCGCCGCCGACGCTCTCCGTCGCCGGTCCCAGCAGCTCGAAGACGGCCACCGGTTCGCGGCGACCGACCACGCGCACCGCGCCGAGGTCGCGCGCGGCGATCGTAGCGCCGGCGGCGGCGCGGGTCACGCCCGAGATCATCGTCGCGGTGCCGAAGGCCTTGTTCGCGCCTTCCAGGCGCGAGGCCAGATTGGCCGCGTCGCCGAGCACGGTGTAGTTGAAGCGCTGCCGCGAACCCATGTTGCCGACGACCACCGGCCCGGTGTGCAGGCCGACGCGCATGCGCAGCTCGTGGCCGGTGCGCGCGCGGTACTCCTTGCGCCGGGCCGCCAGCTGCCGCTGGCAGCGCCAGGCGGCGTGGCAGGCGCGTGCGGCGTGGTCGGGCACCTCCAGCGGCGCGTTCCAGAAGGCGATGATGGCGTCGCCCTCGTACTTGTCCAGGGTGCCGCCCTCCTCGAGCACGATGTCGGTCATGTCCGTCAGGAAATCGTTGAGCAGTTCGGTCAGGGCCACCGGATCGAGGGACTCGCTGATCGAGGTGAAGCCCGCCAGGTCCGAGAACATGATCGTCAGCTCGCGCCGCTCGCCGCCCAGGCGCAGCTGGCCGGGGTCGGCGATGAGCCGTTCCACGACGTGGGGGCTGAGGTAGTGGCGGAAGGCCTGCTTCAGGAAGCGGCGCTGCCGGCCCTCGGTGGCGTAGTTCCACACCAGGCCGCCGGCCAGCGCGGCCGCCGCGGCGACCCCCGCCGGCACCACCGGGAACCACCAGCCCAGCGCGTAGCCGCCGACCCCGAGCAGGGGCGGCAGCGGCAACGTCGCGACGATGATGAGCAGCCCGTGCCAGGCCTTGCGGCCCGCCAGCACCAGCGCCGCGGCGGCGATCGACAGCAGCGCGATCGCCGGCCAGGACGCGGCCGCCGGCGCGTCGCGCAGGAACCCGTCGCCGCGCAGGTTGTCCAGCACGGCGGCGTGCAGCGCCACGCCGGGCGCGACCCGGCTCAGCGGCATCGGGCGCAGGTCGAGCAGGCCGGGGGCGCTGTAGCCGAACAGCACGTCGCAGCCGCGCAGCGACTCCGGGTCGACCACGGGTTCGCCGCCTTCGCGCAGGCGCAGCTCCGACTGGATGATCGCGGCGGCGCTGTAGGTCTCGTGGACGTCCGCCGGCCCGGCGAAGCGCAGCAGGGCGCGGCCTTCGGCGTCCAGGGGCGCGACGCGGTCGCCGACCCGCAGCCGGCCCGGTTCGAGCTTCAGCGCGGCGCCGCGGCCCTCGCCCAGCAGGTAGGCCGCCAACCCGAGCGACGGCACCGGCCGGCCGTCGAGCAGGCGCAACGGGCGCGCGCGACGGTACACGCCGTCGGGGTCGGGCACGTCGCCGACGTTGGCCAGCGCGCCCCCGGCCGCGACGGTCTCGGAGACCGGGACCGTGGCGCCGCCGGAGGCCAGCGCTCGCCGCAGGTCCGCCGTCGCCGGATCATCGAGTCCGGCGCAGGTCCAGTCGGCGTCGCCGGGCCCCCATCCTGTCTGATCCGCGCCGCCGGCCTCGCCGGTGCCGCCGGCCCCGCCGCCCTGCGCGAGGAAGACCGCGCCGACGAAGCCGGGCGCGCGCGCCGCGGCGGCGCCCAGGGCCGCGTCGTCCTCGACCCCGTAGACCGAGGGTTCGGTGAACAGCACGTCGAAGGCCACGGTGCGCGCGCCGCCGCGGGCGCAGAAATCGAGGAGCGGGGCGTAGACCTCGCGCGGCCAGGGCCACGACCAGCCGTTCTCCCGGCTGCCCCAGTCCAGGCTGGCCTGGTCGAGGAGGATGAGCTTGACGGTCGGGGTGGCGGCCGAGGGGGCGGCTGCGGCGCGGACGCGCCACGACCAGGCGGCGCGCTCCCAGGCATCCAGCGCGCCGACGGACCAGAGCGCCGCCGCGAGCGCGGCGGCGCCCAGTCCGATGGGCAGGGCCGGACGCAGGCGTCGGCCCATGGGTCAGACGTCGCCGACGGCGCGCGTGAAGCGGGCGCGGCGCGCGGCGGGGTCGGCCACCACGGGCTTGTTCGCCAGCGACGGGTCCAGCGCCCCGATGCGGTCCTGCGGCGTGGGGTGGGTCCGGCCGAAACCGGGTCCGCCCGGCTTCACGCTCTCGCCCATCCGCACGAGCATCATGACCAGCGCGCGCGGGTCGTAGCCCACGCGCCCGAGGATCGCGACCGCCGCTTCGTCGGCCTCCTTCTCCAGGCCGCGGGCGTAGCCGTTGTTCACGAGCGTCTGGGTGACGTCCATGATGCTGCCCTCGAAGTCCGCGGTGAGCTGCTTGAGGTCCTCGTCGCCGAGGTTGCGCGCGGCCTCGACCGAGAGGATCGCGAGCGCCGAGGTCAGCCGGCTCTTCTTGATGGCGCGCAGGCCGTGCTTGGCCTGCACGTGGCCGATCTCGTGGGCCAGCACCGCGGCCAGGGCGTCCTCGCTCCCGCAGCAGCGCACCAGCCCGCGGGTCACCAGCACCAGGCCGCCGGGGGCGGCGAAGGCGTTGACCTCCTCGCTGTCCAGCAGCAGGAAGTGGTAGCCGCCGAAGGTCTGGGGGCGGTCCGAGGCCATGGCCAGGGCCTGGCCCAGCTCGTTCAGGTAGGCGTTCGCGGCCGGCTCGTCGGCCGCCGGGTAGGTCTGCAGGATGGTCGCGGCGACGGCACGGCCGATGTAGTACTCCTGCTCCAGCGTGATGTCGGCGAAGGTCTTCTCCAGCGCCTCGGCGGAGCGGTTGATCGAGGTGGCCTGCTCCTCGGAGATGGCGCCGGCGCCCTGCCCGAGCTGCGTGCCGAGCTTGGTCACCGACGCGCAGCCGGCGATCAGCACGGCGAGCAGCAGCAGGACGGCGGGGAGGGACGGGTTGCGCGGCTTCACTGCGCACCTCCTTTCGCGACGACCTCGCCGGCGGCGAGGAAGGCCACGGCCTGCTCGGGCGTGACGACCATCGCCTCCATGCGGTCCACCCAGGCGTAGTCGGCCTCGGCGTTCTGCGCCTTGTACTCGCCCTCGACCTGCTCGTTGAAGCCCTTGCCGGCCAGGGCGATCTCGTCGCCGCCGGCGCCGGCAGCCACGTCGGCGTCGCCGGCCTTCAGCACCACGCGCTTGGTCGTCAGGGCCGACTCGTGGATCCAGCCGGTGCGGCCACGCGCGTCCTTGACGCTGTACCAGGCGCCCTGCTTCTGGACCACCGTCAGCCGGTCGCCGTAGGCGACGGCGGCGGCCACCTTGCCCAGGTGGGAGGGGGTCGCCCGGAGCTGCCCCGTCCTGACCTGCACGCTCATCTGCTGCACGGCCGCCCAGGCCACGGCCCCGACGGCCATGACGGCCAGCGCGAGCAGGCCACGTCTCCACATCCGCATCGTGGTCCCTCCCGTTCCCGAGGTTCCCGCCGCGCGTCGCACGCGGCGGGACGGGAGTCTAGCACTCCGCGGGACGGGAGCCAACCGCTGTCGGGGGGGGCGGGGCGCTAGTCCAGCCCGTCGTCGTCCGGCGGACCCCGCCGCAGGTGGTCGAAGGTCGGCAGCACGCGTTCGAAGATCAGCAGCAGCACGAAGGGGAGCGTGAAGATCGCCACCGCGGCCAGCACCCCTTCCTTCTCGAACAGCCCGGGCACGTAGGTCTCGCGGAAGCCGCGCATGCTCTTGGAGAACATCTGCCCGCCGATCACCACGTTCCAGCGCATCGCGAGCACCTGCAGCAGCAGCAGCAGCGACGAGACGGACGCCAGCGTGTTGTGGATGCGGTCGTGCATGAACCGGCCCATGACCACCACGAGCATCAGCAGGATGAACGGGATCAGGCCACCGAGGACCATCTGGATCGAGATGAACGAGATCGAGAGCTGGTGGGTCAGCAAGTGGCTGATCACCTCCCACTCCTCGGCGCGCTCGTAGCCCAGGGTCATGATCTCCAGGACCTCGAGGGTCAGCGACATGATCATGAACAGCCAGAGCCAGCGCGCCAGCGACGCCACGGCTTCGCGGTCGGTGGTCGTCCCCTTGAGCTTCATGGCCAGCTGGTAGAGCAGGATCAGCATGGCGATCCCGGACACCACGGCCGAGAAGAGGAAGATCACGGGCATCAGCGGCGTCGACCACCAGGGGTTGGCCTTCAGGGCGCCGAAGAGGAAGCCCACGTAGCCGTGGAGCAGGCACGCCATCGGGATGCCGATCGCCGCCAGCACGCGGGTGATGCGCTTGTCGAGGGCCACCGCCTCGGCGGACCCGTCGTAGACGCCGAGGGACAGGATCGCGTAGAAGCGGCGGGCCGCCCCGCGCGACGTCGTCGCGTAGCGCACGATGTCCGCACGGAACACGAACCACAGCTCCAGCAGCACGATGATGAAGTAGGAGGTGAACAGGAAGCCGAAGCCCGCCATCGCCGAGTTGAAGTTCGGCGTCACGATGATGTTGATGCCGCGCTCGGGGTGGCCGAGGTGGTTGAGCAGGGGCAGCATCGCCACGAGCAGGAAGCAGAAGGAGGCGGCCAGGGCGAAACGGCCCAGCGGCTTCAGTTCCTCGCGCCCGAAGACGTGGTAGAGCGAGGAGACGATGAAGGCGCCCGCGACCAGGCCCGTCACGTAGGGGTACATGACGATCATCAGGCTCCAGGCGATGTGCACGTCGTTGGGGAACAGGTAGCCCGTGAGCTCGGGGAACATCAGCGCACCTCCATGTCCAGGCCCAGGTAGAAGCACTGCGGCTTGGTCAGCAGTTCGGGCTGGAGGACCAGGATCCGCTGGGTCGCCAGGATCTCGTTGATGGGGTCGTCGGGGTTCTCGCGGTCGCCGATCATGCGGGCGGCGGTGGGGCAGATGCCCACGCAGGCCGTCGACCGGCCCTTCACCAGCCGGTGGTAGCACCACGTGCACTTCTCGGCGGTGTGCGTGCGCGGGTCCAGGTAGCGGCTGCCGTAGGGGCACGCCTGCACGCAGTAGCCGCAGCCGATGCAGCGCTCGGCGTCCACCAGGACCACGCCGTCGCGGGTGCTGTAGGAGGCGCCGACGGGGCAGACCTGCGTGCAGGGCGTCTGCTCGCAGTGGTTGCAGATCTTCGGCACGAAGAAGGCCTTGCCCGGCTCGGCGGCGCCGGCCACGGGCAGGAACCCCCCGGCCCCGCCGTCGGGGGAATCCACGGCGGCTTCGCCCCCGGCGGGGATGTGGTAGCGCTCCACCCAGGTGCGGTACATGCCGTCGGGCACGTCGTTCTCCACGCGGCAGGCGCGGACGCAGGCGCCGCAGCCGATGCACTTGCGGGTGTCGATGAGGTAGACCCAGCGGTGCCGCGTCCAGTCGTAGTCCGACGTCGCCAGGGCGCCGGCGCTCTCGGGCAGGATCAGGCCGATCGCGCCGAAGGAGGCCGCGGCCCCCGCGACGGCGAGCCGCTTCAGGAATTCCCGGCGCGTGGCGTCGTCGAGCCCGTCCCGCGTGCCTGTGGCGTCGTTCATGCGGTCCTCGCTCCTCTAGAGTGGCGCGTGGGGGTCGTGGCAGTCGAAGCAGGCCTCGGGGCCGTACTCGCCGCCCATCTCCGCGACGTGTTCCTGCGGCCGGATCTGGGGGAAGTCCGCCGGCCGCGCCGCGAGCCGCTGGTGGCAGGAGACGCAGAGCGCGGCCGTGCGCCGCACCGGCATCGCGGCGAAGTACGCGTCGTCCTTCGCGTGCAGGGCGACCGGGGCGTGGCAGAGCTCGCAGCGGACCGCGGCGTGGGCGCCCGCGGCGTGGGTCGCTTCCTGCTCGGGGTGGCACCCGGCGCAGGACGCGTCCCCGCCGTGCTGCAGGGGATGGTCGCGCTGCTCCTCGACGTTCGCGCCGCGGTACCAGCCGTACTGGCCCCAGGTGTCCGGGACCAGGAGCGACCGCACCACGATCATCACCGTCACGCCGAGCAGCAGCAGCAGCCCCATGCGGACGATGTGCTTCGCGTGCCAGAGCGGGTGGTCAGTTCTCATGGCGTCCCGTCGTTTCGCTGGAGGGAGCGGGGGCGGGCCGCGAGGGGGGCGTCTCGCGGCCGAAGAGCCAGGTGAAGATGCTGGTGCCGTGAGGCGGCTTCCCGACGGCGTCGAGCCCGGATCCTGGGATCGATTCGCGCGCGAACAGCCAGCGGACGAAAGGCACGCCCGCTTCGGGCGCGGCGCCGGCTTCGACCCGCGGCGGGGTCTCCGGAGCGAAGCACCAGCGCAGGAACCCGGCCACCGTGGTGCGGGGAAGTCGGCCGTCTCGTTGCGCCTTCACGCGTTGTCCTTCATCACCGGCATCTCCTAGTAATTTACTAGACATTAAGTCGATTCTATGACCAGCATGATCCTGATTGCAAGCCCCCGTTCATTTGAGAGTGGTTCTCGTTTGGAGGGTGCCATGGAAGAGAGGTTGCGGAGGCTGGAAGCCCAGGTGGCGGAACTCCAACGGCTCGTCGATTCGCTGCGGGACGGCGCGACCGGCGATCGTCCCACCATGGTCGCAACCGCGATCACCGAGACGCCGCCGGCTGCCGAGGCGCGACCGCGATCCCCCGAGAGCGCCCTGCTGGCCCCGTTGATCGGGCGCACGATCCTGGTGTTGGGCGGCGGCGTGCTGCTGCGCGCGTTGACCGAGCGGGGCGTGTTGAGCCCGACGCTCGGGGTGGCGATCGGCCTGCTCTACGCTCTGGCGTGGTTGACGCCCCTGCTGCGGCGCGAAGCCGCGACCGAGTCGGCGGGCGCGACGCTGCATGGCGTCGCCGCGCTGCTGCTGTCGCACCTGCTGGTGTGGGAGTCGTCGGCGCGGCTCGGCCTGCTGGCGCCGCGACCGGCCGTGCTCGTGCTGGGGATCGCGAGCGCCGCCGGTCTGGCCCTGGCCGCCCGCCACCGCCTGCGCGGTCTTGCCTGGTGCTTCACCCTCGGGACGCTGACGACCGCCGCGGCTCTCTTCGTCGCCTTGGACGTGAAGGCGGCGCCGACGATCCTGCTGCTGGCGCTCGGCGCGGGGACGGCCTGGCTGGCCTACCTGCACGGCTGGCACGGGCTGCGCTGGCCCGTCGCCGCGACGGCCAACCTCGCCGTGCTGGTCCTGGTCCAGAGGGCGGCCCAGCGCACGGGGCCGCCGCCGGGCTACCCGACGCCGGAAACTGCGCAGGTCTTCGGAGTCGCCCTGCTCGCGACGTACCTGGGCAGCTTCGTCGTGCGCACCCTCGTGCGCCGCCGCGCCGTGTCGACGTTCGAGGTGATGCAGACCGTCGGCTCGCTGCTGTGCGGCTTCGGCGGCGCGGTGGTCGTCGCCCAGTCCGGCGTCGGCAACGATGCCGGCCTGGGGCTGAGCGCCGTGCTGGCCGCCCTCGCGTGCTACGCGGTCTCCTTCGCCTTCGTCCGCCGCACGCAAGGGCGCGGCGTGAACTTCTTCTTCTACGCCTACCTCGCGCTGACGCTGGTGTTCCTGGGCAGCCCCCTGCTCGCCGACGGCCCCGGGCTGGCGGTCTGCTGGATGCTGCTGGCGCTGGCCACGGCGCTGCTCGGCGGGCTGTTCGACCGGTTGACCCTGTGCATCCATGCTGCGATCTACTCGCTGGGGGGCGCGCTGCTCGCGGGCACGGTCACCGGCGTCCTGCGGCTCCCCGGCGGGGACGACGGCTGGCCCCTGCTCGCGACCGGCCCCGTGCTGGCGGCCGTCCTGCTGGCGGCCTGCTACGCGGCGGTCGCCGTCTCCAGGCGCGGTCGTGCGGTCCCGGACTCCCGACGCGTGCCGGGCTTCGTCGTCGCGGTCGTCGCCGCCGGCGCGGCGTTCGGCGTGGCGGCTTCGGCGCTCACACGCCTGCTGGCCGGACCCGTCGCCGGGCCGGATCTCGCCGCGACCGTCCGCACCGGCGTCCTCGCGCTGGCCGCAGCGCTGCTCGCCCTGGCTTCCCGCCGTCCCGCCCTGGCGGAACTCGGCTGGCTGGTGAAGCCGGTGCTGGTGGTCGCCGGCCTCAAGCTCCTGGTCGAGGACCTCCGCCTCTGCGGCGCCGGCACCCTCTTCGCCGGTCTGCTCCTGTACGGCGCGACGTTGATCCTGGCGCCGCGGTTGGCCCGCCGGCGCGACGGCCTCATTCCCTCGCGCAACATCGCCGCCGCCGACTCGTAGACATCGGGTCTCGCGGCCGGATGAGGCCGCCAGTCCCCACTCAACGAAAGTCGCCGGCATGCGTCGTCTATCCGTCCCGGCCGTCCTGGTGGCGATGAGCGCCGCCTCCGCCCTCGCCGCCGTTCCCCCCGCGAACGGCGAATTCACGCCCGTCTACCACCCCCAGCTCGAGACGAGCCGAGCCGCCGGCCCCATCGCGATCGACGGTGTGCTCGACGACCCGGGCTGGCAGGGGATCCCGCGCGCGGAGAACTTCGCCGAGCACAGCCCCGGCGACCAGGTGCGCCCGCCGGTCGACACCCACGCCATGATCACCTACGACGACGACCACCTCTACATCGCCTACGTCTGCCGCGACGACCCGGCGCTGGTGCGCGCCAGCCTCAGCGAGCGCGACAACATCTGGAGCGACGACTACGTCATCACGGCCATCGACACCTACGGGGACCAGACCTGGGCCTACGAGATCGCCTGCAACCCCCTGGGCGTGCAGGGCGACCTGCTCTGGTCGGCCAACGCCGGCGAGGACATGAGCTACAACATGGTCTTCGCCAGCGCCGGCAGGGTCACCGGCGAGGGCTGGCAGGTGGAACTGGCCATCCCCTGGTCGAGCCTGCGCTTCCCGAACCGGGACGAGCAGGTCTGGCGCGTCGACTTCTGGCGCAACCACCCGCGCGCGGTGCGCGGCCAGTACTCCTGGGCCGCCTACGACCGCGACGAGAGCAGCTGGCCCTCGCAGTGGGGCACCATCGCCGGCATCCGCGGCGTCGAGCCCGGCAAGGGCATCGAGCTGCTGCCGTCGCAGGTGTTCACGCAGGCCGGCTCGCGCCGCGGCGACGGCTTCGACAACGACCCGGTCCTGGGCCAGGCCTCGCTCGGCGCGCGGGCCAACCTCTCGTCCAGCTTCACGGTCGAGGGCACGATCAACCCCGACTTCAGCCAGATCGAGTCCGACGCCGCCCAGATCGACGTCAACACCACCCTGGCTCTGTTTTTCCCCGAGCAGCGGCCCTTCTTCCAGGAGGGCAGCGACCTGTTCAACACCTTCTTCAACGCCGTCTACACGCGCACCATCAACGACCCGCTGTTCGCAGCCAAGGTCACCGGCCGGCCCGGCAGCACGAGCGTCGCCTACCTGGTCGCGCGCGACGAGGTCTCGCCGTTCATCCTGCCGTTCGAGGACGTGAGCGCGTACATCGCCGGCGGCCGCAGCACCTCGAACATCCTGCGCGTCCAGCAGGCTCTCGGCGACGGTGCCAGCGTCGGCGTGCTGGCCACCGACCGCCGCATCGACGGCGGCGGCGCGGGTTCCCTCGGCGGCATCGACGGCCGGGTGCGCTTCACGCCCTCGCTGCAGTTCGAGTGGCAGGCGTTGGCCTCGCGCACCGAGGAGCCGGACGACCAGGCCCTGACCGATGGTCTCGAGGGGCTGACCTTCGACAACGGCGCCCGCACCGCCGTCTTCGACGGCGAGACCTACGAGGGGCTCGGCATCTACTCGAGCCTCGAGTACAACGACCGCCTCTGGGACTTCGACGTCGACTACTGGTCCCACAGCCCCACCTTCCGCGCCGACAACGGCTTCATCCGCCGCAACAATCGCCGTGAGGCGGTCGCGTCGGCCTCGCGCGTCTTCCGCTACGAGGACTCGCGGCTGCTGGAGTGGATCCAGCCCCACGTCAACGCGGGCCGTGCCTGGACCATGGCCGACGAGCGCAAGGACGAGTGGATCTGGGCGGGGGTCGGCGCGCGCCTGCGCCAGTCGCAGCTCTTCTGCCAGCTCTCGCACATGAAGAGCAACGAGCTGTTCGGCGGGATCTGGTTCGACGGCATCGACGCCACGGAGTTCAACCTGCAGGCGGTCCCCTCCAGCGCGCTGCAGGGGGGGCTGGAGCTTAGCCACGGGCACCGCATCGCGCGGCGCGAACTGGTCATGGGCCGCGAGTCCAACGCCACGCTCTGGTTCGACCTGCGCCCCGCGGACCGTCTGCTGGCCGAGGTGTTCTGGCGCTGGACCCAGAGCGTGGATGACGAGACCGAGGCGATGCTGTTCAAGGGCTACATCCTGCGCAGCCGCCTCGGCGTGCAGGTCTCGCGCGAGCTGTCGCTGCGCCTGGTGCTCCAGTACGACGACTTCGACCAGACGTGGGAGGCCGACCCGCTGGTCACCTACCGCCTCAACCCCTTCAGCATCTTCTACGTCGGCTCGACCCGCGACTACGCGCCGCTCGATCCCGAGCACGACGGCGTGCGCGACTGGCGGCTGACCGACCGCCAGTACTTCATGAAGCTGCAGTACCTCTTCCAGATCTGAGCGGCCGCCGCGGCGGGAACGGGAAGGGAGCCCCCGGCGGGGCTCCCTTCTTCATGCGGGGCGCAGGCGGCGTCACTTGTACAGCGACTTGATCCCGCCCCAGCTCATGTCCTCGTTGGCGGTGGTCAGGGTCGAGATCGTGTCGATCCAGACCTGGTCGAGCCAGGTGAACGGAGGCAGGATCACGTTGACGAACTCCCGGTCCGGGTTGAACGGCAGGATCCAGTACTCGGTCATGTGCCCCGGCGTGCCCCACCTCTCGATGAGCTGCCCGTAGAGCGGGTTCTCCCACTCGTTGGTGCCGGGGTTGGGCGCCATGACTTCCTGGACGAAGGGAGCCCCCATCCCGCCGTAGGTCAGCTGCACCCAGATGTACTTGTAGGGGTAGTAGTCGATCCAGTTGCACAGGAAGAACAGGATGCGGCCGGGCTCCTGGCCCGTGACGATGCGGCCGTCGTTGGGGTCCAGCGGATCCGGCTCCCAGGTGCAGTTCTCGAAATGAGCGTGGGTGTAGCAGTTCGTGTTGAAGCCGTGGATGCCGTCGCCGACCGTGCTCATGTAGTCGGGCGGCATGTCCAGCAGGTTCGAGCTGAGGAACTCCCACTCGGCGGCGACGGTCAGCGGGCCGTTGCGCCAGGGCGGCGGGTTGAAGTCGTCCGCCTGGGCGGCGGCGACGGCGAGAGTCGCGATCGCGACGGTCGCCAACAGCGAGTTGCGAAGACGCATCGGGATACCCCCTTCTCCGGTTGCGTCCCGTCCGCGGGGACGGGTCGGGCGAAGCGGGTCGCCGGCGACAGGGCGCCCTCCAGCGTCCCGTCGCGGACCCGCGACGGGCTCGAGTTGTCCTGGCGACCTCCTTTCATTGACTTCGGTTGTTCAGATAGAGGCTAGCACCGCGGTCGCGGCGCCGTCAATCCGGCGCAGGTCGATTGTTTTCAATGAATTGCGCCGCAGCGAGTTATTTGCCGGACCCCAGCAGGCGCCGCAGCTGAGCGCGGGCGCCCTGCGTGGCCTGCGCGGCCGCCCCGCCCGCGACGTCCTTCAGGGCCGCCGCGGCGTCCAGCTCGACCGCGGGCTGCGACAGCGTGCCGCCGACCCGCAGCGGCACCACCAGGCGTGCGACCGGCGCACCGCCGCCGCCGCCCAGCAGGCCCGTGACCTTGCCGACCACGCCGCCCGGATTGCGCAGCTTGCGCGACAGGTCCTCGCTCAGCAGCAGCCCGCCCGCGGCGTCCAGCTCGCCGGTGAAGGCGTAGCCGCCACCGAAGACCAGCTCGCCGAGGTCGCCCAGCCGCGTGGCGAGCGTGTCCAGGCCGACGCGGCCGTCGCGCACCACGACGTGGGCGGCGAGCGTGCGCAGGGTCTGGTTCTGGGCGAAGGAGCCGCCCGCCTTCGTCGCCAGCGCCGAGAGCGCCGCGTGCACCGGCCCGCGGGTCACGACGCGCCCCTCGTCCATCTTCGCGCCCGCGTCCAGGGTCAGCGAGTTGCGCACCGTCGCGCCGTCGCGGCCGGCGGCGCCGTAGGTCCCCGACAGGTCGAACTTGCCGAAAAGCAGCCCCTTCAGCGGCGTGAAGCGCGACAGGAAGTCGTCGGCCTCGATGCGGGTCGCCGCGAAGCTGCCGCCGAAGGTCGGGCGGTTCAGGTCGTTGAGGTCCACGGTCGTGCTGCCGGTCACCTTGCCGGTGTAGACGTCGGCCTTCACGTCGGCGACCTCGACCCGGCGGTCGACGAGGCGCGCGGCGCCGGTCACGCCGGTGAAGGCGACGCCGCCGTACAGCAGCGAGTCCGCGCGCAGCGTGCCCGAGCCCCGCAGGTCCGGCAGGCGGGCGGTCAGGGAATCCCGCGGCGCGGGGGCGGCCGCCGCCGATCCCCGCTTGGCCCAGGCCGGACTGGCGGCCGGGAAGACCCGGTCGATGTCGAAGCGCCGCGCGTGAGCGGCGAAGGTCAGCACGGGCCGGCGCGCCGCATCGGCGGCGAGGGCCGCGAAGGGGTCGGCGAGCCGCCCGGTCAGGGACACGTCGCTGCGGCCGAAGCGGGCGACGCAGTTCGTGATCGTCACCGCGTCGGGGGCCAGCGCCAGCCTCGCGTCCAGCGAGGTCAGCGGCTCGCCCAGCATCGCGTCGCGGTAGGTCATCCGCGTGACGACGACCTCGCCGCCGCGCAGCAGCCGCTCCGGCTGCTTCACGGAGCCGTCCAGCTCGGCGCGCACCGCGAGCACGCCCGCGATCGCGGCCCCGCGCCCCGGCGGCAGGAAGGGCTGCACGTAGGCCAGGTCGACCTCGCCGCTCACGTTCCCGCGCAGCCGCGGTTCGGCGAAGCGAGTCACCGAGAAAACGCCTTGCAGCGGGCGGCCGCCGAACGAGGCCTTCGTCACGGCGACGTGCAGGCTGTCGGGCCGCAGGTCGGCCCGGGCCGACGCCACCCTCAGCTCGCCCGGCAGCTCGCCGCCGCTCATGACCAGGTCGGTCAGCGAGGCCGTCGCGGCGTAGGCGGGCGCGCGTCCCGGCTCCAGGCTCGCGTCCGCCTCCACGACGACGTCGCCCGCGAGGCGGTAGGCGGCCAGGACCTCGCGGCGGTCGGCGGGCAGCAGGCCGAGCAGGTCGGCGGCGGTGATGCGGTCCGAGACCAGCCGCCCGTGCGCGACGACATCGTCGCCGCCGCGGGCGACGTCTCCCGACAGCTTGAAGCGCAACGGCCCCGCGGACAGGGCGGACTCCGCGAGCGTCAGCAGCGCGGCGGCCCGATCATACGCGAGGTCGAACCGCAGGGAGACCGGCAGCGCCTGCAGGGGTGCGGGGCCGTCGACGAGCAGGCTGTCGACGCCCAGCTCGCCCCGCGCCACGCTGCGGCCCGCCGCGTCGGTCGCCAAGCTCGCCTCGAGCTTCAGCCCAGCCAGCCGCGCGCCGGTGCCGGCGGCCTCGTCCGCGAAGGCGAGCCGGCCGCCGACGATCGCGACGCGGTCGAGGGTGATCGCCGGCGAGGCGCCGCCCTTGCCGGCTCCGGCTCGGCCGGTCCCGTCGGCGGGCGGCGCGAAGGTGAAGTTGTCGGTGCCGTCGGCCCGTCGACGCAGGTCCAGGGCGGGCCCGGTGACGACCAGGCGGTCCGCTTCCACGCGCCCGCGCAGCAGCGGCAGCAGGCGCAGCCGCAGATCCACGGCCTCGACCGCGGCCAACGGCTCGCCCCCGAACCCCGGCGGGTTGCCGACGCGCAGCCCCTGCAGGCGCACGCCCAGACCGCCGCTCAGCGACAGGCGGGCGTCGTCGATGGCGACGTCCCTGCCCAGCGCGGCGGAAGCGCGGCTCGCGGCCAGGGCCTTGACCCTGCCGACGGGGAAGAAGATCAGCAGGCCGGCGACCAGCAGGACCAGCGAGCCGGCGATCACGAGCAGCAGGCGCTTCGGGGATCCGTTCATCGTTTTCATGCCCACAGGATGCCCACGATCGGCGTGCGATGCAAGGACGACGAAGCCCCCCTCCCATCCGGGAAGGGGGCTCCACGCCGAAGGACGACGAGACGCGTGCCGGTGGTTACCGGTACATGGTCTTGAGGTTGCTCCAGCTCATGTCCTCGTTGCTCACGGGCGCCTCGATGGTGACCGTGGTGAGGCTGCAGCCGGTGCCGTAGCCGTCGACGATCAGGTAGTACCAGCCGGCCGTCGGGGCCGTGTAGGACAGGACCTCGGTCTGGCCCGAGAAGGTGTCATCGGCGCCGGCGACGCAGGTGCCGTTGATGTTCGGGCAGTTCGTGGCCAGCCACAGCGCGGAGTCGTGCGCGCCGGTCTGGGTCGCCATGAAGGACTCGCCGGCGGCCAGGTAGATCTTGTACACGACGTCCTTGCCGGCCGAGGAGTAGCCGGTGCAGGTGGAGGTCGGCACGGCGCTGTAGTCGCCGACGGCCATGCACAGGTCGACCTGGAACGAAACCAGGCCCTGCTCCTGCAGGTCGATGGCGGTGGCGCAGGTGTCGTTGGTCGGCGGCGGCGGCGGCGGCGGCGGGTCGTAGCCGGTGCCGCCATCGACCATCACGGCGTCCAGCGTGTGCAGGTCGCCGTCCACACCCTCGTAGCGGAAGGTGATGGTCACGGTGGTGCCGTCGTAGGCGCTGAGGTCGACGAAGAACTTCTCATAGATGAAGCTCTGGGTCACGTTGCTGTCGAAGTCGAACACGGGGATGCCGTTGACTTCGACCGTCTCGGCGGCGTTCAGGTCCCAGCTGGTGCCCAGGGCGCCGGCCATCCAGAAGCTGAGCATGTACTCGCCGCCGGCGACGCTGACGGCCTGGTTGAACGAGATGGTCTCGTTCTGGTAGACCGTGAGGTCGTAGGGAACGAACGCGCAGTAGCTGCCTTCGACTTCGCCCGGGGTGGTCGCGTTGCTCACGCCCCAGTTCTTGGTGGTGTTGGTGACGGTCTCCGTCCAGCCGGCCGGAGGGAACGCGCCCTCGAAGCCCTGGAAGTAGGAGCGTCCGGTGTAGGCCTCGCCGTGGATCCGATTCATCCGCTGGAAGGTCTCGATGTCCATGCGGCCGTCGGCCTTCGGCGTCCCGGCCACGGCGGCGCTCGCCGCCAGCGCCACGATCAGCGCCAGCACGATCGTTCTCTTGAATCTCATGCTTTCCCCCTCAAGAAAGTGTGATGGTGTTGCTGGTGATGGTCTGGTCGGATGGTTCTGATCATGGCCCTTCACCAGCGCCGTCACATTATCCCAACTTCGCATCATTCGTCAATCCGATAGATCTGATCGTGAAATTGTGCCTGGCATAATAATATCTATATATACATTTAATAATACACATATATATACGTATTTCGATTAGGACTGGAGCAGGTTGCAGCCAGACCCAATGTCGTGGCCAGAACTAACGGACCAGAATAGAGCGGTTTTCGGGGTCGGCGTTTTCCAACAGCAGCGCCCGCAACGCCCCCCACCTCCCCGCCTCCAACTCCCCCCCCAAGATCCTCAGCTCCCGCTCGACCACGGTCCGCCCGCGATCCCGCGACACGCGCAGGCTGAAACGGCCGGCTTCGTTGGCCAGCTCGCGGGCTTCGGGAAGGCGCACGATCTCGCGGTCGCCCGTCGAGAAGGTCAGGCGGACGATCTGGGTGAGGTCGCCTGGCGACAGCACGGGGGTGGCGCGCGTTTCGTCGTGCAGGTGGACGTCGGCGGGCAACAGGGAGAGCAAGCCGTCGCGCGGGTCGCCGGGAGACAACAGGCGGCGGTCGAAGTCGTCGGCTTCGGCGGCGGGCAGCGTGAGGTCGAAACCGTAGACCACCGACTCCGGGTGCAGCGTGGCGGGGTTGGCGTGTTCGACCTCGGCGCCCGCGAGCACCGAGGCGACCACGGCGGCGAGGTGGCCACGCGCGTCGGCGTCGAGGCCGGCCAGACGGTCGTGGGCCGAGAGCAGGCCGTCGGTCAGCAGCGTGCCGTTGCCGCGCCAACCGTCGTCGTCGGCGGGAGAGAGCGCGATCTCGAGCACGAGGCGGCCCGCGGCGGCGACCGACGGTTGGGAGGACGGTTGCGTCGAGCCGTCGAGCCAGCGCCAGAGCGGGCCGACGAAGGCGGCCGGCGTCTCGTCGAGCCGGCCCGTGCCGGGGTCGTAGACGGCTCTCAACCCTGCACCGGCGATCTCGACGAAGGGGCCGTCGAGCTCCGCGGTCGATGGGACTTCGGGAGCGATGGGCAGGCCGCCGCGGGATCGGTACAGGAGATCGGCGGCCAGGCCGGAGGCGCGCAGCAATGCCGTCGCCAGGGCGGCGCGGTCGCGGCCGTGGCCGTAGGCCGTCTCCCAGGTGCGCGCCGGCGTGCGGGTCGCGGCGCGCCAGGGGCGGTCGTCGACGTGGACGGGGCGCACGCCCTCGTCCAGGAGCTTCGCGATCGCGCGCGCCCGGGCCCGGTCGTCGGGCGCGCCGGCGAGGCGGGCGGTGAGCGTGTCACGCAATGCGGCGCCCAGCAGGAAGTCGCCGGGCAGTGCTTCGGGCGGCAGGGAGTCGTCCTCGAACCCCCGAGACAGGGCGTCGCCCAGCGCCTGCCAGTCCTCCCAGGTCGACCACAGGAGGCCGGGCGCGGCGGCCTGCGGGACGGCGAGCGCCGGCAGTCCCCGCGCGGGCACGTCCTCGAGCTGCCAGGTCAGGGTCGTGGCGCCGCCGGCCGAGGTGATGGTCGGCGAAGGGGCGCCGAGGCGTTCGACGTGGCGGACCGCGACATCCGCCGGCGCCGTCAGCGAGAACTCGCTCACCAGGGCGGGGTCGCGGCGGGCGAGGAGCCAGGCGCCGTCGGCGCCGGGCTGCGCGCCGCCGCGCTCGACGATCTCGTACTCGGTTTCCAGCAGGCAGGGCAACTCGACGCCGTCGTGCAGGAGCATCGTCTCGCGCAGGTCGGCGTAGTCCGGGGCGCGCTCCAGCGCGTAGGGCAGGGTCTCGACCACGGCGGTCGGGCTGATGCGCTCGGCGTCGGGCCACCAGCGGCCGTCGCGCCAGGTCCGCAGCTTCAGCACGGCGAGCGTCGAGGTGCCGGTGTGGTGGGGCACGCGCAGGTCGGCGTAGGCCTGCAGGCCGCTGCGCGTGGCGATCCAGACCACCTGGTGGGTGCGTACGGCGAGGTCGCCGTCCGGGGTGACGGTCGTCGCGCGCGCTTCGCACAGCAGGATGGCGTCGAGCTGCGCGAAATCGGGTCGGGCGCGGGCGCGGGCCAGCAGGGCGTCGAGGTCGCGACCGGAGGAGAGGCCCAGGGGGCCGGCCAGGGTCGGGGCGGCGAGCAAGGCGACGAGCAGGCAGGGCAGACAGGCGCGCTTCATCGGGCGCCCCCCTTCTCGGCGCGGAAGACGCGGTCGCCCCAGGCGCGGGCGGCGTCGACGGCCTTCTTGAAGCCGGGGTAGCCGTCCGGCGGGACCTGCCGGCGGCGGGACTCGAAGCGCTGGGTGATCACGAGGTCGCTCCCGTCCTGGCGGCTCGCGCCGGTGAAGGCGGCGTAGGTCTCGTCGACCGCGTCGGGCTGCCCGGCGTCGGCCGCGCGCCAGCCGCGGGGCAGGCGGATCGTCTCCTGCCCGTCGAGCAGCTGCGTGAAGTAGAGCAGGACGTCGGTCGCGCGCTCGTCCTCCCAGGCGGTGGCGCCGGCGCGGAACAGCGTGCCGTCGTGCAGGGTCAGCTGCATCAGGGGGCTGCGGAACTCGAGGCCGCCGTCGACCGGCAGGGCGTAGCGGGGGATGCGGTAGGCGACGGTGATCCGCATGTCGCCGCCGAAGTCGTCGGTGCGGCGGTGGGTGACGCGCACGCCTTCGACGCGCGGGCTGACGGCGGCCAGGGCCCGGGCGAAGACCGGAGCCAGCTCGTCGCGGCGGGCGTTGGCCAGGCCGCGCAGGCGGCCGTCCATGACGCCGCGGCCGGTCAGCTCGAACTCGCCGTCCAGCGTGCCGTCGGCCGCCAGGGTCGCGTGGTGGACGGCGAACAGCGGGGATTCCGACGGCGGGCTGTAGGCGATGCGGTCGAGGGTCGAGCCCTCCGGCGAGCCGACCAGGTAGTGCTGCTCGGTCTCGGAATAGGACCAGATGCTGTTGTCGTAGGGGACCCAGGTCGGGTCGTACATGCGGAACGAGCCGTCGGGCAGGCGCAGGGCGGTGACGCAGTGGTTGAACTGGTCGGCGGGCACGTCCTCGATGCGGCTGCCGGCCATGGTCATGGCCGCCTGCGCGTCCAGGCCGGCGGCGCGCAGCATGGTGACCAGCATGCCGGCGATGTCCTTGCAGACGCCGCTGCGCTGCGCGAAGACCATCGCGCCGGAGTGCAGGATGAAGCCTTCGCCCGGGCCCATCGTCTGGCCGCTGTAGCGGATGTTCTGGGCCACCCAGTGCAGCAGCGCCTCGGCCCGGCGCTCGGGAGCCGCGCCGGTGAGGCCGGCCGCGGCCAGGACCTCGTCGACCTTGGCGCGGATCTCCGGCGTGACGTCGAACTGGCCGCGGTTCACGTCGAAGAACCAGCGGCTCTTGCTCTCCCAGTCCGCGACCGTGGCCATGACCACCTTGGGCGCGAAGTCGCTGGCGGCGGGCTGGCGGGTCTCGTGGACCAGGGCGGGCAGGTCGCGGCCCCACCAGGCGTGCTCGGTGCGATCGGCAGCGTAGGTGACGGAGGAGTAGAGCGCCCCGTTGAACACCTCGGCGTGCAGGCGCTTGCCCGCGGGCAGGCTCAGCACGTAGCGCTTCTCGAGGATGGGCGCGTCCTCGGCGAACAGCACGATGTCGAAGTACTCGCCGGGCATCGGCGGGACGAAACGGGCCTCGTCGTCGTCGGCCGCGGCGGCCGCGCCGTCGCCGCCGAGCAGGGCGTAGGTGAACCCCTTGCGCAGCGTGCGCACCTCGATCCCGTCGCCGGGACGCAGCCGCGGCAGCTGCAGCAGCATGATGCGGTCGCTCCAGTAGATGGCCGACTGGGGGGCGGGCAGGTCGCGCACGGCAGCCACGTCGACGGGGAGGCGTTCGCCGTCGCGCAGCACGGACACCTCGCGCACCTCGACGCGGCTGCTCTGCGGGTCGTAACGCCAGGTCAGCACGGAATGGTCGCGGCAGCCGGCGGGGGTCAGCACCTTGGTCAGGCGGTAGCCGTCGACCTCGGTGACGCCCGAGGGAGCGACCCGGTTGACCGCCTCCTCGAAGACGACGACCAGGTCGGCGCCGGGATGGGCCCCGGCGTCGCCGGCGTCCTCCAGGCGCGTGAGCGCGGTCGGGGGTGGGCGGTCGCCCGGCGGCAGGGGCGTGTCCACGGCGGGGGCGGGGAACGGGGCGAGACCGAGGGCGAGGCCCAGGAGGGGAGCCAGGACCAGCGACGGCAGCGGGCGACGCGACATCATGTTCATGGCGGCGGCTCCGGGTTGGGCCACGGGTGCGGAGGTCCGCCGAATCTAGCACCTGGATCCCCGTGCTCAAAGCCCCGCTGCGGCCGGTCCGGATGTGCTAGACTACTGGTAGTTTCCCGGATCATGCCCTTCGCTCAACGGCATATGACAACAGGAGATGATGGCGATGCGAACCTCACGAAACGGCGGACACCCCGGCCTCCGCGTCATGCTGGCCATGCTGCTCGTCCTGGCCGCGGCCATCTCGGCCCGCGCCGACGTGCTCATCAACGAGACCGACGCCGACACCCCGTCGACCGACGTCCTGGAATTCGTCGAGCTGTACGGCACGCCGAGCCAGGCGCTGGACGGCCTGGTCCTGGTGTTCTACAACGGCGCCACCGACCTGTCGTACGCCGCGTACGACCTCGACGGGTACAGCCTCGACGCCAACGGCTTCTTCCTGCTCGGCAACGCCGGCGTCGTGCCCACCCCCTCGATCATCTTCAACTCCAACTTCCTGCAGAACGGCCAGGACGCCGTCGCCCTCTACACCGCCAACGGCGCCGACTTCCCGAACAACACGCCGGTGACGGCGACCAACCTCGTCGACGCGATCGTCTACGACACCAGCGACGCCGACGACCCCGTCCTGCTGGCCACGCTGACTCCCGGCCAGTCCCAGATCGACGAAAACGCCAACGCCAACAGCGCCAACGATTCCTGCCAGCGCAGCCCCGACGGCGCCGGCGGCCCGCGGGTGACCACGGCCTACGTCGTGCAGGCGCCGACCCCCGGTGTCTCCAACGGCGGCATCGTGCTGCAGGCCCCCGACGTGGCCAACGTCTACCACCGCAGCCTGCTGCCGGTGCCCGCCGAGGCGGTCACCGTCTACGCCGACGCCACCGACAGCGATGGCACGGTCACCGAGGTACGCCTGTACTGGCAGGTCGACGGCGCCGGCGCGACATCCGCCGCGATGACGCTGTCCGAGGGCTCGACCTACACCGGCACGATCCCCGGGGCCGCCGACGGCTCCCTGGTCGAGTACTTCATCGAGGCCACCGACAACGACGGCCTGTTCGGCACCAGCCCCGCGACCGGTTTCTACAGTTACACCGTCGCCCCGGAGACGATCACCCCCATCGCCTCGGTGCACGCCGACTCGCTCGGCTACGTCGGCGACGTCATCATGGTCCAGGGCCAGGTCTACATCCCCGGCGACTACAAGGCCGACGGCGTCACCGTCAGCGCCTACATCCAGGACACCGCGGGCCGCGGCCTGAACATCTTCGGCACGACCCGCAGCACCGGCGCGGCGCTGCTGAACTCCACCGGCAACATCGTGAAGGTCACCGGCAGGGCGTACTGGTTCGGCACCACGGTCGAGCTGGTCAACTACGAGGTCGAGCTGGTCAGCGGCGGCAACACGCCGCTCGCGCCCGCCCTGCAGACCACCGGCGCCGCGGCCGCCGCGGCCAACGAGGGCAGCTACGTCGCGGCCGTGGGCCCGATCACGGCCATCTCCGCCACCACCGGCACCAACCCCGCCCACAACTTCACGATCGACGACGGCTCCGGCCCCGTGGTCGTGCGCGTGGACGACGACCTGGCCCCCGGCCTCGAAACCTGGCTGGTGGGCGACGAGCTGGAGGCCGCCGGCGCCGGCGGCACCTTCTCGAGCGCCGGGCAGATCATCGCCGGCCTGGCCGCGGACCTGGTGAACAACGGCCAGGGCCCGGACGTGACGCCGCCCACGCTGGTCGCCGCCGCGCTCGACGGCACCGTCGACGTGCTGCTGCAGTTCAGCGAGGCCGTCTCGGCCCTGACGGCCGAGGACGAGGGGAACTACGAGGTCTACCAGACCGCCGTCCCCGGCAACACGGTCGCGGTCGTGTCCGCGGTCCTGCAGACCGACGCCTCGCAGGTCCTGCTGACGGTGGCCGCCTCGCTCAGCGGCACGCCGCACACCGTGCGCGTGAACGACGTCCAGGACCTCGCCGGCAACCCGATCGCCGCGAACTCCACCGCGCCGATCAGCGACCTGGGTCCGCTGCCGCAGATCGTGGTCACCGAGATCATGCAGAACCCGCTGCTCCTGCTGGACGCGGACGGCGAGTGGTTCGAGATCCGCAACGACGGCGCCGCGGCCGTCGACCTCAACGGCTGGACGATCAAGGACCTGGGCACCGACAGCCATGTCATCGCCAACGGCGGCCCGCTGGTCATCAACCCCGGCGAGTACAAGGTGCTCGGAGTGAACGCGACGGCCATGGCCGCCGAGGGCGTCACGCTGTTCTACCAGTACACGGGCTTCACACTGGGCAACGACGACGACGAGCTGGTCCTCGTCGACACGCTCGGCCGCGAGGTCGACGTGGTGATGTGGGACGGCGGCACGGTGTGGCCGGATCCGAGCGGCGCTTCGATGGCCTGGACCGGCGCCGGCGACAACAACGTCGGCACCAACTGGACCACCAGCACCGCGATC
>PNOJ01000027.1 GCA_013824755.1 Gemmatimonas sp. | reverse complement strand
GTCACGGCGTAGTGGTAGGGCGTGCCGTTGAGCGCGTCGAGGTCGATGAACTCGTCCTGGGTGACGGACGATACCGCGGCGATCGGCGTCATCCCGGACACCGAGGCGAAGGGCGCCTCGGCGCGGTACACCGCGTAGTGGTCGAAGAGGCCGGTCGGGTCCGCGACGGGGTTCCACGAGAGCCGCACGCGGTGGTTCAGCGCGATCGCCGCCTGTCTCGACGGCGGCGGCAGCATGACCTGGGCGCCGGCGGTCAGGTCCAGGGCGCAGAACACGTTCTCCACCTCGCCGCTGGGCGGACCGCCGTTGCCGTTGGCGCGCGACCAGACCGTGCGCAGCGGCAGGTAGAGCCGGCCCTCGCCGTCCATGGTCGGGCAGGCGCGCGCGTTGCCGTCCGGGTCGACGGCCAGCGTGTCGAGCAGGGTGCCGTGGTCGCCCTCGTCGAGCAGGGCGAGGTAGGCATCCCCGTCGTTGTTGCCCACCACGACCACGCCGTTGGGGGTCACGATCGGCGAGGAGGACAGGGCCTCCCAGCCGGAGCTGCCCGTCGCGTAGCTCCACTTCACGGCGCCGGTCGCGGTGTCGACGGCGTAGAGCTTGCCGTTGGCGTTCTGCCCGACGGTCTGGAAGTAGTAGGTGGCGCCGTCGTGGCTCAGGCAGCCGGCCGACTGGGCCCGTTCGGGTTCGTTGATTCCGGGAACATGCTGGTAACAGAGCAGGGCGGCGTCGCCCCACAGCGGCGCGCCGTCCTTGTCCAGGCCGACGATCCAGGCGCTGTCGTTGCCGCCGGACACGAAGATGCGGCCGTCGGCGGGGTCGACCGTCGCGGTGGCGTCGATGGTCGGCGTCGCGACGCGCCACAGCTCGGCGCCGGTGTCGCCGTCGAAGCAGACGACCTCGCCGGGACGGCAGCCGACCACGACCTTCAGGACGCCGCCGTCCTGGTAGAGCGCCGCGTCGCTGTGGCCGCTCTGGGCCGCGGTGGCGGCGGCCCAGTTTTCGGAGATCGTCGCACCGTCGTCGTACCCGCCGTAGGGGCGGTCCACCCAGGCGCGCAGGAACAGCCGTCCGTCCGGGGCGACGACCGGCGAGTCCATCTGCAGGTGCTGGGGTTCGGGATCGCCGCCGTTGTGGCGGTAGACGGCCGGTCCGGTCGCGGCGGTGAAGCCCATCAGCGGGTGGTCGGTCGCGTCGTTGGTCACGTAGAGCGTCGTGCCGTCCGGGGAGAAGGCGGGGCTGCGCAAGGCGATGCTCTCGCCGCCGTCGGGGTTGCCCGACCAGTACGTCGCGCCCGTGTGGCGGTTCATGCCCTGCACGCCCTTGGGCCAGTGGTAGCCGCCGACGACGATGTCGGCGCCGTCGGGGCCGGCCCCGTCGGCGAAGACCAGCGACGTGCTGCTGAAGCCGCCCTCGCCGGGCGAGCCGGGCGACGGCGTCTGCCAGCTGAAGACGTCGAAGAAGGACTCGCCGAGGCGCTCGGCCGGAACCGTGAAGTCGGCGCGGCCGGTGTGCTGCGCGTCGCGCTGGAGCATCTGCCAGCCGTCGAACGCGGGAGCGGACACGACGAACTCCAGCCCGTCGAACCAGAGCGTGAAGCCGTAGCCCCAGGTGTCGGCGTGGATCTCGATCCAGGCGACGTGCGCGAGATCGGGGCTGCCGGTCTCGGTGCGGGTCCAGCCGGCGTCGCCCGCCAGCGGGATCGTCAGCGGCTGCCAGACGCCCTGCGCCGCGTTGAGGTACTCGTCCGCGGCGTGCAGCTCGACGTAGTCGTCGGCCGTCGTGTGCAGTCGCAACCAGGGGGACAGTTCCTGGAAGCCGCCGTTCGGGTTGTCGGCGCGGGCCTCCATCTCGATGGTCGTGCAGGCGGTCAGGTCCCAGTCGGCGTTCCGCGCCAGCGGCGTCCACAGCCGGGTGTCGAAGCCGCCGTCGGTGTCGAAACGCAGGGAGGCCGCGCCCGTCACGAACTCGACCGTGTCGTCGGCGACCGTCGCGGTGGCGTCGTCGGCGCTCGCGCCCCACAGGACCGCCGCCCCTTCGGTCAGCGCGTCGGGGCCCGGCAGGACGTCGGCCTGCGCGTTCGTGGCGGTCAGCGACACGTTGTCCCAGACCACGGTGTCGTCGGAACAGTTGATCTCGTCCCACGGCAGGGCGACGATGCCGGCCTCGACGACCTCCGCGAGCTGGCCGCGCAACCACGTCCCGCCGTCCTCGCTGCGCGGCAACGTCCAGGCGCCCAGGTCCTGGGTCTGGCCGTCGACCGTGACCGCGACGTAGGCGTCGGCGGTCTGGTCGATGCTCACCCGGACGTGGTGCCAGACGTCCCAGGTCAGCTGCTGCCCGACCTCGAGCGGGATGGCGTCGTTGTTGTCGACGCCGTTGAAGGCGTACAGCGCGAGGCCGACGCCCGTCAGCAACTTCGGCACGCCGTTGCCGCCGCCGAACGACGCCTCGATGATCGAAAAACCGGGATGAGGGCCGCCGCGCACGGCCAGTCCCGCCGCGTAGGGATTGATCGTCGTCACGTCGCTGCTCGAGAAGTACACGTCGAACTCGAGCGTGACCAGGGGATCGGCCGTCAGGTCGGGAGGGATGAGCGAGCGCACGTCGAGCACGCGGCTGCCGGGCGGGTTCGTCTTGGGCGCGAACTGGCGCAGGGCGGCGCCACCGGCGCCGACCGCATCCTGGATCTCCCCCACGCCGCTGCCGGGATGATCGACGGCGTACCAGCCGTCCTGACCCGGGTCGCCCGGATCGGGCAGGACCGACCCCAGGGTCAGGTCGTCGAACCCGCAGCTGTAGACGGTGACGGCGAGCGCGTCGCCTGCCGCCGGCAGCACCAACGCCAATGCCGCCGCATAGGCCAGGATGGTCTTGTTCCCCCCGAACATGGCTCCCCCCTTGAATGAAAATGGAAAATCGACCGCAGAATCATAGCACAAACCGCCGCACGATGGTCGGGCACTTTCCGCACGAACGTGTCGCGACGTAACCCGATATTTACAAAGTGGATATGAAGCTGGGTGGCCGTCGTCAGATGACGCCGGCGGGTTGCATTTCTGGCATCCTGGAAGTCACGGGGGCCTGGATCGGCATGACGATGTCGAAGGAGCAGCCGTCCCCCGGCTGGCTCTGGCAGACGATGGTGCCGCCGAGCATCTGGGTGACCAGGTTGAACACGATGTTCATGCCCAGTCCGCTGCCGCCGCGGCCGCGCTTGGTCGTGTAGAAGGGGTCGAAGATGCGCCGGACCTGGTCCTGGCTCATGCCGCAGCCGTCGTCGACGTAGCGGAGACGGACGGAGCCCACGAGGACCTGGGCCTCGATGCGGATCGCGCCGGTCTCGCGCTCCTCGAACCCGTGGATCAGCGAGTTCATCACCAGGTTGGTCATGATCTGCGAGATCGCGCCGGGGTAGCCGTCCAGCGCGAGATCCTCGGGGCAGGACACCGCGACGTCCACGCTCTTGCGCCGCAGCTCGGGCCGCAGGCTGACCAGCACCTCGTTCAGGTAGGCGCCTAGCTGGAAGCTGCGCCGGTGCTCGGCGGACTGGTCGACCGACACCTGCTTGAAGCTCTGCACGAGCTGGGCGGCGCGGTTCAGGTTGGCCAGCACCAGGCTCGCCGACTCGTCGGCCGTCGCCAGGAACTCCTCGAACTCGGACTTGCTGAGCCGTCCCGTCCGGTAGGCCTCGCGCGCGGTCTTGACACGCTGCTCGAGGTGCGAAGCGGCCGTGACGCCGATGCCCAGCGGGGTGTTGATCTCGTGGGCCACGCCGGCGACCAGGTTGCCCAGGGCCGCCATCTTCTCGGACGTGATCAGCCTGGCCTGCGCCTCCTGCAGCTCCGCGGTGCGCTCCACGACGCGCTGCTCCAGCACCAGGTTCAATTCCTGGACGCGGCGCTCCGATTCCTTGCGCTCGGTGATGTCGCGGGCGAAGGCGCAGTGGAACTTGCGGCCGCCGAACTCCTGGTAGCTGGACGAGACCTCGACCGGGTAGATCCGTCCCGTCTTCGTGCGGTGGAGGCCCTGGACCAGGACCGAGCCATGGTCGCGCACGGTCTTCCAGACCTGGGGCCACTCCTCGCGCGCCAGGTCGGTCGAGATGTCGAGGATCGACATGTGCAGCAGCTCGTCGCGGTCGTAGCCCAGGGTCTGGCAGGCGGTGTCGTTGACGTCCACCAGGGAGCCGTCCTCGCCGATCCAGTAGACCGCATCGCTGGCGTGGTCGATGGAGTACTTCGAGCGCCGCAGCTCGTTCTCCGCCAGGACGCGCTCGCTCACGTCGAGCACGAATCCCTCGACCGTCTCGAGGCGCCCGTTCTCGTCGTAGACGCCGACGCCCTGCTCCCAGACCCACTTCAGCTCGCCCTGCTTGGTGATCAGGCGGTACTCGAGACGGAAGGGGTTGTGACGCTCCATCGCGTCCCAGATCGTCGTGCGGACGTAGGGGAAGTCGGCCGGGTGGATGAACTGCGGCGCCGTCACGGCGCGCCCGTCCAGCAGCTCGTCGCGCGTGTAGCCGGTCAGGCCCAGGCAGCCGTCGTTCACGTAGGCGAGCGACAGGTTCTGGTCGCCGCGGCAGCGGTAGACCATGCCCGGCAGGTTGCCCACGAGGGTCGCCATCTGGCGCTGGCTGCGGCGCATCGCCTGCTCGCTGGAGATGCGGTCGGTGATGTCGCGGTAGTTGAGCACCACGCCTTCGACGCCGGAGACGTCGTACATCGCCGTGTACATGCCCTCGAGGTGCAGCCAGTGGCCGTCTTGGTGCCGGACGCGGATCGTGCCGATGCCCACCGTCTCGCCGGCATTGTTCGTCGCCTGGCGGATCCCGGCCATCACGGTGGGCTTGTCGTCGTCGTGGGTGAACCCGCCCGGACGCTTCCCGAGCAGATCCCGCTCCGCGACGCCGACGACGCGCGCGGCGGCCGGGCTCGCGTAGGTGAACACGCCCTTGGTGCCCAGGATGAACACGATGTCCGAGGTGTTCTCGGTCAGCGCGCGGAAACGGGCTTCGCTCTGCGACAGCGTGCGCGTGGCGTCGTCGAAGCGCTGGAACTCGGCCCGTATGCGGCAGATAGCGTGGCCGGCCAGCCCCAGCAGGCCGCTCAGGTGCAGGATGTGCATCGGCCAGCCGTCGGACCCGACGCTGTCGAGCGAGGAGATCGCCAGCCCGGTGCCGGTGAAGGCGGTGAACACGGCGAGCCAGATCAGCACCGCCTCGCGTTCGACGCGGTAGCGGCGGCCGAACCAGACCGCGGCGGCGAAGTACAGCGAGCCGGCGTAGATGTTCATCCGGGCCAGCGTCGCCGGGTCGGAGGACGGCCCACCCTGTCTCGTCAGGATGGCCAGCGCCAGGCCGGCGGCCCCGGCCGCCGCGAGACCCGGCCAGTACATGAGTCGCTCGACCGAAAGCCGGCGCAGGGGCAGCCAGACGGCCGCCGCCGCCGCCCCGCCGAAGATATAGCCGGCCGCGACCAAGTAGCCCGAGCGCGGGGAGGCCAGGGCGACCACGTGCACGATCGTCGTGACCGCCACGATCAGCAGCGAGGACGAGATCCAGATCGTGTGGGCCTCGCGGCCTCGCTCCTGGCGCACCAGGAAGAAGGCCGCCACCAGGATCGTCAGGCCGGCGCCCAGCATCTCCATGGCCTGGTGCATCAGCTCGATCTCGATGTACCGCGCCGCGCCCAGACCGGCGAGCACGAGGAAGCAGCTCGGCGGCAGCAGGGCACCGGCGAGCGGCAGTCCCCAGGCGGGGGCGATCAGGCAGGTCCAGATCCGTTTCAACACGTCGGCTCCCATGTCCGGCGCGCCCGTCCCGGCGCGGCCGCTCCCGACCCTCCATCCCGATGCATCGGCCCGATTCCGCGCGTCATGAGCATTTTGATCATGGGAAAACTTCCCCGGCGGCGACGGTCGCCACGGGCTCCGGGCAGCGGGGGAACGTCATCCGAAACGTCGCGCCTTCGCCGGGCCTGCTCGCGCAGGCGATGCTCCCGCCTAGGGCGCCGGTCACCAGGTTGTAGACGATGTGCATGCCGATCCCGCTGCCGCCATCGCCGCGGCGCGTCGTGAAGAAGGGGTCGAAGACCCGGCGGCGGACGGCGTCGTCCATGCCGCGGCCGTCGTCGGCGTACGTCAGTTCCACGTCGTCGCCGCGCGCCGCGGCCGCGATGCGGATCGTCCCCGCGTCCTCGGGGGCGTACGCGTGCAGCAGCGAATTCTGGAGGAGGTTGGTGACGATCTGCGCCACGGCCCCCGGCAGCGAGTCCACGACGACGCCGGGGGCGCAGTCCACGTCGATGCGCAGCGGCCGGCGGCGGTACTGCGGGCGCAAGCTGGCCACGACCTCGGACAGGTACTCGCCGAGATCGAAGGAGCGGCGTTCTTCGCTGCACTGGTCCACCGACACGCGCTTGAAGCTCTGCACCAGATCGGCGGTGCGCGACAGGTTGGCCACGATCATCCCCGCCGCGTCCTCGCCGTCCGCGAGCAGGGCGTCGAGGTCGGCGCGCTTCAGCCCGCCCCGGTCCAGGAGACGCCGCGTGTCGCGGACCCGCTCGCGCAGGTGGGTGGCCGCGGTCAGCCCCACGCCCAGCGGCGTGTTGATCTCGTGGGCCAGGCCGGCGACCAGTCCGCCGAGCGCCGCCATCTTCTCCGAAGCGATGAGCTGCTCCTGGGCCTCTTCCAGGTCCCTGGTCCGTGCCGCCACCCGGCGCTCGAGATCCTCGTTCAGCTCCCGGATCGTCCGCTCCGCTTCGACCCGGCTGGTGATGTCGGTGATGAACCCCTCCAGGGCGATGGTGGCGCCGCCGTCGCCCGTGACGCCGATCCCCTGCTCCCAGACCCACTTGGCCGCGCCGTCGGCGGTGATGATGCGGTATTCGTGCGTGTACGCCCGACCCGCATCCACGGCAGCGCGGATGGAGATCCGGACCTGCTCGATGTCGTCGGGGTGGATGAGGTCCTGGGCGGTCACGGGGTGCTCGCCGAAGAATTGCTCGGACCGGTAGCCCGTCAGGGCGAGGGCGCCGCCGCTGACGAATTCCAACGTCATGTTGCGATCGTAGCGACAGCGGAAAGCCAGGCCCGGCATGTTGCCCAGCAGGGTCGCCATCCGGCGGCGGCTTTCCTGCAACTCGTGGTCCGCACGCCGGCTGTCCGTGACATCGCGGTAGACCACGACGGTCCCGGTGACGCCCGGCACGTCGGGCAGGTCCGTGAAGGCGCCGTCGAGGTGCAGCCAGGACCCGTCCGCCCGCCGGGCCCGCACGCCTTCGAGGTGCACCGTGCGGCTTGGCTGCAGGCGGGCTTCTGCCAGGACCCGGTCCACCGACGGCCGGTCCTGCTCGTGCACCAGCAGCCCGCTGCGCCGCCCCAGCAGCTCGCGCTCCCCGCCGCCCAGGGTCCTGGCCGCGGCCGGACTCACGTAGGTCGTGACGCCGTCGCGGTCCAGCACGAACACGAGGTCGGAGGTGTTCTCGGTGAGCGCCTGGAAACGCGCGCTGGTGTCGGCGAGGCGGTCCTCGGCGAGCTTCGCCTCGGTCCGGTCCGAGACGAAGAGGCAGCCGTAGAACCGGCCGTCGTGGGACACGCGGTTGCCGACCAGGCGCGCAGGGAAGGCGGCGCCCCCGGCCCGCCGCCACGCCATGTCGCCGGCGAAGCTGCCCTGGGTGGCCAGGGATTGCCAGATCCGGAGCCAGGCCGATCGCGAGCCGGCGAAGAAATCGGTAAGCTGGGTTTCGCGCAGGTCCTCGACGCCGCCAAGCAGGCGCGCCGCCGTGTGGTTGTGGTCCATGATGCTGCCGTCGGGGCGCACCCAGAAGATGGCGTAGGCGGCGTTGCCCATCGATTCGCGCGCCAGCTCGAGCTCGCGTCGGGTGCGGAGCAGTTCCTCCCGCTGCGCGAGCAGTTCTCGCTCGCACGGGCCGCTCAGGCGCGACAACGCCCGTCTCAGGGCGGCCGCGAGCCGCGACGCCGGGGGCGGGTTCGGTGGCGTGTCGATGGCGGGTCGACGAATCATGGCGCTCCATGATCGGGCACGAACGATCGTGGGGAAGCGGTCTCCCCGGACCGGGACACTCGTCCGTGTCATCGACCGCCGGAGCCGCTCCTGTAGCACGATTCGGGGGGGGACGCCGCGGGCGCCCCCCCCGTCGGAGGGGGCGCCCGCCGTGGAGATCGCGGCGATTTCAGGCCCGGTGCGGGCTCTTGTCCCGGCGCGAGCGGACGACCAGCCAGCCGCCGGCGACGATCAGGCCGACGGGCCACCAGTCCTTCAGCCACTCGAGGTCCACGTCCAGGACCGTGTTGAGCAGGGCCACCACGCCGATGGTCAGCAGGACCATCCCGCCGAACAGCATGCCGCCGGCGTCGGGCAGGGTGAAGTCGGCGGGCACGCCGCCGGTGTAGCCGGCCTCGAGCGCCTGGTTGAAGATCGTGGCCCGGCGACCGGCGTCCACCAGCTGGTAGAAGTAGAAGAAGGCCAGGAAGATCCCGAACAGCGGCTCGATGCCGTCGGCGGCGCCGGAGGCCAGCGCCGTGATCAGCGAGGCGAAGATCATGACCGTGGTCACGGCCTGCCGGAAGTAGCCCAGGTACACGTAGCCGAGGCCGGGCATCAGCACCGACAGGATGACCGTGAAGGGCGCGGACTTCAGGGGCAGGTCGCGCCGCGTGTACACGGGCGGGACCGGCGGCGGCGGCGGGGCGTGGGGCGAGTCCGGAGTGAAAGCCGGCTGCCTGGTGTCGTGTGTCTGATCCATGATTCTCTCCTTGGCTCGCGTTGCATCCATCCACGTACAGAATCAGTCGTCGGCGTCGGGCTCTTCGCCGCGCCAGTCGCGCCAGAGCTGCATCAGGTCCCCGCCCGCGA
Organism: Gemmatimonas sp.; assembly: GCA_013824755.1. Classification (GTDB taxonomy): domain Bacteria; phylum Krumholzibacteriota; class Krumholzibacteriia; order LZORAL124-64-63; family LZORAL124-64-63; genus PNOJ01. The sequence continues at coordinate 19,360 of PNOJ01000027.1, read as the reverse complement.
CCCGCAGGCGCGCCGCGGCCGCGCCGGGATCGCCGTTCAGGAGGGCCGTGCCCGCCTCGCGGACGTGGCGCAGGAAGTCGGCCCGGTCCGGCGCAGTGCGGTTGCGGCGTTCGGTCACGTCCTGCTGCACGGCGCCGATCCCCGCGCCCGCGACACCGGTCAGTTCGCCGGCGGTGTCGATCATCCAGCTGGGGCTGGCCTGGACCGCGGCCAGGGCCCGGGCCGGGGCGCGCCGCGCCGGGGAGAGCGGCGTCCCGAACAGCAGGACCAGGACCACCGTGGCGGCGAAGGCGACTTCCCAGGGGAACTGGGGCCGGGCCGCCTGGCCCTGCCACCACGCGCCGAGGCGGTCCGCCAGGCGGGGCAGCGCGCCGCCGCGCTTGCGCGCCCGCGTGGCCGACGTCGCCCGCAGGACGTCGTAGGTGAAGGCCAGGTCCAACTCGGGTTCGGCCAGTTCCCGCACGGTCGTCAGGGCGACGTCCAGCGCCCGGGCCAGGTCGGAGCAGGGCGGGCAGTGTTCGAGATGCGCCTGCAGGAGCAGCGCCTCGTCCGCGGAGAGCCCGCCGTCCGGCCGCGTGACCAGCAGCGCCTCCGCCCTGCCGCAGGCGGGGCCGGAAGTCACGGCGATCACGCTGTCGGCCAGCCGCGGGGCCTCGTCCTCGACGGCCAGGGCGGGCAGGTCGGCGGAGACCAGGCGCAGCAGGTCCCGGCAGCGGTCGCAGTCGGCCGCGTGGGACCGGAAGAAGGCTTCGTCGCTCCCGTCGAGCGCACCGTCGAGGTACGCGTCCAGGAGGGCTTCCCATGCCGTGCAGCGCGTGTTCATGCCGTCGCCTCCGCGCCCGCGGGTCCCATCAGATCCTGCACGGCCTTGGCCAGTTCCAGCCGCGCCCGGCTGGAGCGCGACTTCACCGTGCCCAGGGGCAGGTTCAGCAGGCGGGCGATCTCCTCCAGGGCGAGGCCCTGCATGTCCTTCAGCAGGATGATCTCGCGGTTGATCTCGCTCAGGGAGTGCAGCGCCGTCTCGACCACGCGGCGGCGGGCCTGGCGCTCCATCTCCTCGTCGGGCGCCTCGTCCGGCGCGACCAGCCGCAGCGCCTCCTCGGCCGGGATGTCCCGGGCCGGGGGCCGCGCCTTGCGGCGGCGCAGGTGGTCGATGCAGGCGTTCCGGGAGATGCGCACCAGCCAGGGCAGGAAACGGTCAGCGTCCTTGCAGCCGTCGAGGTTGCGGTAGATCCGCACGAAGATGTCCTGGGAGAGGTCGCGGGCCTCGTCGCGGTCGCGGACGTAGGTCATGGCGATCCCGAAGACGCGGGACTGGGTCTGCCGGACCAGCATCTCCCAGGCGAGTTCGTCGCCGGCTCGGCAGCTTTCCAGCAGGTTGGCCAGTTCCATCGTCCCTCTCCCTCGTCGCCGCGCCGGTGCGGCACCGTCGGCGACCCCGTCCGGGTCGCCTGACCACAGAGACGCACGGCCGCCGCCGCGGGTTCGCCGCTCCTGGCAAATTCTCGCGGAGGGCCGCTCAGCCCCGCTCGGACAGCCGATCGGGCTCGTCGTCGTCGGCCGCGGCGTCGTGGGGCGCCCGGATCGTCAGCACGGGGCAGACGGCGCCGCGGAACACCGTTTCGGCCACGGAACCGAACAGCAGGCGCCGCCAGCCGGTCCGACCGTGCGTGGCGATGATGATGGCGTCGGCCTCCAGATCGGCCGCCGCCGCCAGGATCTCGTGCGCGGGGTCCCCCCGCCGCACGAGCAGGTGCAGGTCCACCTCCGACGGGATGCGGTCGTGGGCCGCTTCGGCGATCATCGTCTGGGCCCCGCGCAGCATCTCGCCGCCGAGATCGGACGACGGCACGGCCGGACCGCCCACGCCGGCGGCCTCGGCCGGGGTCGCGATGATCGGGACGGGCGCCACGACGTGCAGCCAGTTCAGTTCGGCCCGGAAGTACTGGGCGAACTCGATCGCGGCATTCAGCGCGACGTAGGAGGGTTCGCTGAAGTCCGTGGGGCAGAGGATGCGCTTCAACGGCAACATGGGACACTCCTCTCGCTCGGACCGCAGTTCGGACGGGAACGGTCGGAGCCTACCATATCCGCCGCCGCGGAGCACGGGGCGAGTCCGGGCGGGCACGGAGGCCGCAGTACCGCCGGCGGCGGTTCCGTGTTAGCTTGTGGTCCGGAATTGGCACACGAACTGCAACACCTGCCGCCGGCGGGCCGAAAGGGCCGCCGGAAAGGTATCTCGTGACCCACCGACGCCTGCACACCCTGTTGTCGACCCTGGCGCTCCCGCTGCTGGGTGTCCTCGGTTGCGGCGACGACGACGGCGGCGGCGGCGGACCCGTGCCCGACCAGGCCCACGTCGCGGCCACGGTCCTGGTGGACCCCGCCGCGGCCCGACTGCACGACGCCTTCCCCGACTGGACCCAGGACGACCGCCTGCTCGTCTTCAACGGCACCCCCGGCGGCAACGTGTGGCGCGTGGACGCCGCGGGCGGCACGCCGGTGGCCCTGACCGACACCCTCAACACCTCCTGGACCGCCGGCGCCTACAAACCGGGATGCCTGGCCGAAGGCCGCGTCGCCTTCTACCAGGTGCGGGGGACCGGCAACGACCGGGCCATGCACATCATGACCGTCGACACGGCGGCGGTGTCCGGCGTCCCGGCGCCCACGTCGCTGCGGCGCTTCACCGGCACCGCGGTGGGCCTGTCGGGGAACCAGACCTCCGAACCGCAGACGCTGTCCTTCTCCCGCTACGCGCGCCGCCTCGCCGGCCTCTGGCGCACGCCGTGGCTGATGGAATGGGGCTACGAGGGGGACGCCGAACCTGTCGTGAGCCGCAGCCCCACCTTCATGCGCGAGGCCACGGACGTCCGCATCTCGCGCGACGGGCTGCGCGTGGCGTTCGTCGACGCCGAGAAGAAGGTTTCGTGGCTGGAGTACGAGAGCGACGACCACGCTGAAGTCACGGTCATCGGCGAGGGAGTGTCGCCGAGCTGGAGCGGCGACGGCGCCGTCATCGGCTACCTCGACAACGACGGCGACTACGTCGTGTACGCGCTGGAGACCGCCGTCGCGACGGTCTACGAAGCCACCGCGCTCCAGCTCAGCCGGCCGGTCCTCTCCTGGGCCGGCGACCGCATCGCCTACCTCGTCAGGAGCGACGAGAAGGTGGGGCTCGCCGTCGGCACGCTCGTGCCCTGACGACGCGACGCCCCGCGCTTCAGCGCTGCAGCAGCCCCACCGTAGCCTTCGGGTTCATCAGCAGGTAGCTCCCCTTCGCATCCGCGCCGCGCCCGATCAGGTCGACGACCTCCACCGGGGTCAGCCGCGGGCCGAGGGCCAGGAGCTTGGCGGCCAGGTTGCAGGCCTGGGGCGCCGCCATCGACGTGCCGGACATGCGCATCCGCCGGCCGCCCGGCACGTAGCTCGGCACCTCGAAGCCGTTGGCGTAGACCCGGACGTTGCGGCCGGAGCTGGTGAAGCTCGTGGGCTCGCCGGCCTGGTCGACCGCGCCGACGACCAGCAGGTTGGGCAGCGTGAACGAGGCCGGGATGTTCACGTCGAAGGCCACGTCGTTGTCGTCGTTGCCCGCGGCGCAGACGAACAGGATCCCCGGCGAACCCGTGATCGCCTCCCGCAGGCCCTGTTCGAGGATGCCGAGCAGCTTGGCCGCCTCGCGCGAGCGCTCCTCGGCCGAGGCCCCCCACCCGTTGGCCTCGAGGATGCCCTCGATCTCCTTCAGCCCCCAGCCCCAGCTCATGTTGACGACGCGCACGCCGCGGTCGCGGAAGTAGGCCGCCGTGCGGCCGTAGGACGCGGCGTGTCGCCGGGCCATCTCCTCGGTCAGCAGCTGCGGCACGGAGTGCCAGTCGAAGGAGATGCGCGCCGCGAGCAGGCGGGCGTAGGGGTTGCCGCGCACGGCGATGCCGGCGACGTGCGTCCCGTGGGCGTGGAGGCCGCACAGGCCGAGGTCCTCGAGGAAACCCTGCACCTGCGGCGGGTCGAGCCCGGCGAGGTGCGTCTTGAGCACCGAGGCCTCCTCCGAATCGAGGCCCGACTGGACGTCCATGTAGCCCTTCATGTGGTCCATGGCGACGCCCAGGCGCGGGGCCGCGTCGCCGAGCGGGTAGAGCAGCTCGGCGCTGTCACGGCCGTCGTAGTCGAAGGCGATGCCGTGGATGTCGTCGACGAAGCCGTTGCCGTCGTTGTCGAGCCCGTCGGGCCGCTCGCCGGGGTTCGTCGTGAAGACGTCCGCGAACACCGAGACGTCCACGCCGGAGTCCCAGATCGCGACGGTCACCGGCTCGAGGCCGAGACCGTCCTCGAGCCTCGCCTCGCGCTCCTCCCAGATGTCCCGCTTGACGGTCTCGCGGGCGGCGATGAGATCGCCGTAGACCTCCAGCAGCGACTCCTTCAGCGGCAGCGCGAAGCGCAGGGCGTAGCCGAGGTTGACCACCTGGGCGGCCAGTTCCGCGCCCAGGGCGCCCGAGGCGGCGACCACGGGGTCGAGCTGGGCCTGGACCATGCCCAGCACCAGGTTCTCGCTGAGGATCTCGGTGCGGCCCTTCTGCTGGACGATGCGGTCGCGCACCAGGTCCCAGGGCAGCGCGGCGACCTGCTCGCGCAACCGGCTGCGGAAGGCGGCTTGGTACGCGGCGCCGGTGTCCCCGCCGGTGTCGCGGCGGGCGCGCACCATCGCCACGGCCGTGAGACCCGAGGTGAGCCGGGAGGCCTCCTTGTCCTCGAGCGCACGGATCGTCTCGACCAGGGCGAGGACGCGGTCGTCATCGCGCGCCATCAGCGCCAGCGTCAGCTGGACGCCGTGCATGCGCTGCAGCGTGGCGGGGTCGGCGATGTCGTAGGCCTCGAGGTCGGCGGCGACGTCCGCGCCCACCTTCGCGGCGAAGGCGTCGAACGCCGCGTCGTCGCCCAGCAGCGCGGACACGGTCCCCGCCACCTCGTAGGTGTGGCGGGGCAGGTCGTCGAGGGTCCGGACCGGGAGCTTCGCGGCGACGGCCGCCGTCGCGACCAGGGCCAGCATCGTGATCGCAGCCGCGGCGCGGCGGCACAACAGCATCGTCATGGCGGTCGTCCTCCTGGGGGATGGGTCGCCGCCCACTCTACGCCATCCACCCCCGGCTGGGAACCGGGGAAGCGTCGAGAATCGGGGCTTGGCGCGGCGGCGGGCGGCGTCCATGATGGGGGGCGGCGCGTCCGGGAGGGTGACCGCCGCTGGAGGTTCCGTGCCGACCTGGAAAGTGATCCTGATCGCCGTCGGTCTCGCCATGGACGCCTTCGCCGTGAGCGTCGGCGCCGGCACGTCCGGCCGCGCCCCCGGGCGGCGCGCCGCCTTCCGGCTGGCGTTCCATTTCGGCCTGTTCCAGGCGTTGATGCCGGTCCTGGGCTGGTGGCTGGGGACGCGCGTGGCCGCCGGCCTGGCGCCGGTGGACCACTGGCTCGCCTTCGGCCTGCTCGCCTTCATCGGCGCGCGCATGGTGCGCGGCGGGCTCGCGCCCGTCGACGCGCCCCGCGGCGGCGATCCCTCGCGGGGCGCGTCGCTGCTGATGCTGAGCCTGGCCACGAGCATCGATGCTTTCGCCGTCGGATTGAGCCTGGCCATGCTGCAGGTGAGGATCTGGGAGCCGGTGGCGGTGATCGGCGTGGTGACGGCCCTGATGACCTGGTTCGGCCACCGCGCGGGCAGCCGCCTGCGCGGGGCCCTGGGGAGCGGGCATGGCGTGGGCGGACGGCTGGAGATCGCCGGCGGGATCCTGCTGATCCTGGTCGGCTTGAACATCCTGGTCGGGCACCTGCGCGCTTGAACGCGCGACGGCACGACCTAGACGGCGAGCAACTCTTCGACAGCCTCGTCCGTCGTCGAGGACGCCCCGGCGTCGTCGTACTCGGCCGTGAACTCGTCCAGATGCTCCAGGAAGAGCTCCACCAGCCGCGGGTCGAAGTGGCGGCCGCTGTCCTGCTTCAGGATCTCCACGCACTTCTCGAGCGGGAAGGCGGGCTTGTAGGCGCGCTCGTGCCGTAGCGCATCGAACACGTCCACCAGCCCGACGATCCGCCCGAAGATGTCGATCTCCTCGCCGCGCAGGCCGCGCGGGTAGCCCGTGCCGTCCCACTTCTCGTGGTGCTGCAGCGCGACCAGCGCCGCCGTCTGGAAGACTTCGCGGTTCGACCCCGCCAGGATCTGGTGGCCCAGCTCGGCGTGGGTCATCATCAGGGTCCGTTCCTCGTCGGTCAGCCGCCCCGGCTTGTTCAGGATGGCGTCGGGGATCGCGATCTTGCCCACGTCGTGCAGGGGGGCCGCCATCTGCAGCAACTGGGAGCGCTCCTCGTCGAGGCCCGCGAGGCGGGCCAGGCGGTACGAGAACCGCGCCACGCGCTTGACGTGGTGGGCGGTCTCCTGCGAGCGGCTCTCGACGACCTCGCCGAGGGTGTGGATCATCTCGCGCTGGGTTTCGACGACTTCGAGGTTCAGGTGCAGGTTTTCCAGCGCCACGCGCACGTTGGCCGCATAGGACTTGATCAGGCCGCGGGTCAGGTCCGTCAGGGGCAGGGGCGACTCGAGGTAGATGTGCCCGAAGGCCTCGTTCGCGGCGGTGAAAAGACCGGCATACCAGGCGTCGCCGAAGAGGTCGGCTTCTCCAGGCCAGCAGCTGCACAGCCGTTCGCTCACGGTGTCGTCACAGGCGGCGGCCGCGTCGCGGCCCTGCATGCCGGCGAACGCGCCCGCACCTTCCAGGATCACGCAGCGCTGGCCGTGGCGCACGGTCGTAAGGCCCGAGATACCGCCTTCGCCGCCGCCGGCTTCGAGAATTTCGGCGAAGTTGCGCAGGGCGCCCCGCCGGAACCCCGCCGGATCCGCGTGTTCGAAGAGCCGCCCGGAGAGGCGGCTGATCAGCTCGAAGCCGACCCGGTGCTGCTCGATCATGCGCATGTCCCGGTAGCCGCGCAGGGCGGCCGTGACGGCGGTGAAGAGCTTCTGGGCCGTCAGTTCGGTCTTGCCCTTGTAGTCATTGATGTCGTAGGAGGAAACGACTTCCTGCTCGGGAGCCTGCCCGGGCTGCCCCGTCCGCAGGATGATGCGCACGAAGCGGTTGCCCAGCTCGTCGCGGATCTGGCGGACGGCCTGCAACCCCGCGTCGTCCCGCTCCATCACCACGTCGAGCAGGACCAGGGCGGTGTCCGGGTGCTCGCGCATCCGCTCCACCGCCTCGCGGCCGGAGTAGGCGCTGACGAACGACAGGCTGCGGCCTTCGAAGGTGAAGCCCGAAAGCACCAGGCGCGTGAGGGCGTGCACCTCCTCGTCGTCGTCGGCGATCAGCAGCTTCCAGCCCGGGATCGGTGCGTCCGGCGGCCCCTCCGGGTCTTCGGCGGCGAAGATCACCTCGTCGAGATCGAGAGGGATGCCGTCATTCTGCGTCGTCATCGCGACTCCCGTTGTTTACCGGAAATGTGATCGTGAAGGTCGTGCCGCATCCGGGGCTGCTCTCGCAGGCGATCCGGCCGCCGAGGGTCTGCGTCACCGCGGTGTACACCACGTGCATGCCCAAACCGCTGCCGCCGTGGCCGCGCTTCGTGGTGAAGAAGGGCTCGTAGAGCTTGTTCCTCACCTCGGGGGTCATGCCGATGCCGTCGTCGCGGTAGACGAGGCGGATCTCGTCGCCGACCCGCTCCGCCGCGATCCCGATCGATCCCCGTTCCGCGCCGTCGAAGCCGTGGTTCAGCGAGTTCATGACCAGGTTGGTGATCGTGTGCGAGAGCGCGCCGGGGTAGCTGTCGACCATCACGCCCGGGGCGCAGGCGACCGCGACCTCGTACGGGGTCCTCTTCAGCACCGGCCTCAGACTCAGCAGGATCTCGTCGAGGTAGGCCTTCAGGTCGAACTCGCGGCGCCCTTCGCCGGATTGGTCGACGGCGACGCCCTTGAAGCCCTGGATGAGTTGGGCGGCGCGGTCGAGGTTGCCGCGGATCATCCGCAACGACTCGTCGGCTTCGGCGAGGAAGCCGTCGAGGTCGGCCTTCTTCATGTTCGCTCCGGCGTAGAGCCGGCGCAGGTCCTCGAATCGCTCCTGGAAATGCGAGGCGGCTGTCAGGCCGATGCCCACCGGCGTGTTGATCTCGTGGGCCACACCGGCGACCATGCGTCCGAGCGCCGCCATCTTCTCGTTCTCCAGCAGTTGGCCCTGCTGGTCGTTGATCAGGGACAGGTTGTGCTTGTGCTGGGTGATGTCGTAGGCGATGCCCTCGACCGAGCGCAGGCGGCCCTGGTCGTCGCAGACCGGGACCTCGAGGATCTCGAACGTGCGCACCGTCCCGTCGCGGTGCCACATCTCCGCCTCGTAGGACGGTTGCGGCTCCCCGCGCAGGACGGCCTGCGTCCGCGCCTCGACCTGCTCGTTGATGGCGGAGTCCGTGAGGCGCCGCGGCCTGGCCAGCCGGTATTCGTCGGGCGTGTAGCCGAGCACGTGCTCCACCGACGGGCTGATGTAGGCCAGGTCGCCGTCGCTGTTCAGGGAGTAGAAGATGTAGCGGTCCTTGAGGCTCTCGACGAGCAGGCGGTAGCGCTCCCGGCTCGACATCAGCTCGTGCGTGCGTTCCTCCACCCGCGATTCGAGCTCCACGTTCATGAGGCGCACCTGCTCCTCGGCCTCCTTGCGCGAGGTGATGTCGCGGATCAGGGCGCACATGATCTCCTGGTCCTCGTACCGCACGAGGTTGAGCGACGACTCCACCGACACGATGCTTCCGTCGCGGAGCTGGTGCACCGACTCCTTGCGCAACGAGCCGTCGATCCGCAGCGTCTCCCAGAGCCGGGCGAACGTCGCCGGCGTGTACTCGGGGTTGATGTCCACGGCCGACAGGGCGCGGAATTCCTCGCTGGAATAGCCGTAGTACCGGCAGGCGGTCGCGTTCACGTCAAGGAAGCGCCCCTCGCGCGTGACCCAGAACACGGAGTCGTTGGCGTTGTCGAGACTGAACGTCTTGAGGCGCAGGTCGCGTTCGTGCCGCACGCGCTCGGAGACGTCCTCGTAGACGGAGATGACCTCGCCGGTGGCGAGCCGGTAGACGTTGTTCTCGCGCCAGGACTCGGTATCGCCGTCACGGAAACAGGCTGGACCGTGGTGCTCCGGCACCCCCGTGCGCCACACGCGGCGCAGGACGTCGAGCAGGCCGAAGTCGACGACGCTGGGGAACACTTCCAGCAGGTCGCGCCCCACGATCTCGTCCCGCTTCACGCCGTCGATGCGCTCGCCCGCCCGGTTCATGTCGAGGAAGCGGATGCTGTCGCCGTCGTCCGACTCGTAGACCGCGACGCCGGCCCACATGTTGTCGAAGAGGCCGCGGTGCCGCGACTCGCTCTGGCGCAGCGCCGCCTCCACCTCGACGCGCCGCGTGATGTCGGTGACGAAGCCCTCGGCGGCGACCAGGACGCCGGCTTCGTCGTGGACGGCCAGACCCTGCTCCCAGACCCATTTGACCGCACCCTGACGGGTGGTGATCCGGTACTCGATCTCGTAGGAGCGCCCTTCGCGCAGGGCGGCGTCCATGGCCCGCCAGACCTTGTCGCGGTCCTCGGGGTACACCACGTCGGCGTGGCGGACCTCGCGGTCGGCGATCAGCTGGTCGGGGCGCCAGCCGGTCAGTTCGGTGCTGCCCTCGCTGATGAACTCCACCGGCCAGTCCGGCTCGTTGCGGATGCGGAACGCCATGCCGGGCAGGCTCGCGATCAGGGTCTCGTGCTTGCGCCGCTGCTCGCGCAGTTCCTGGTCGTGGTGCAGGCGGTGGGCCACCTGTTCGGCGAGATGGCAGGCGAGCGCGATCTCGACCGGCCTCCAGATCCGCAGCGGGCCGGCGTGCTCGAAGCACATCAGGCCCACGACACCGCCGCCGCGCCGCACGGCGACGTCGAGCATCGACGTGATGCCCTGCGGCTTCAGGTAGATGTCGTTGAATTCCCGGGTGCGCGGATCGCTCTGCGCGATGTGGGCGTCGACGACCGACTGCGAGAGGATCGCCGCGAAGTAGTCGGGATAGTCCTTCATGTCCAGGACCAGGCCGTCGTGGACGAGCGGCCCGTCGGGGCCCTGCAGGCAGAGGCAGCTCAGGGTGCCCCCCTCGGCGTCAAGACGCCAATAGCCGGCTTGCGCCACGTCCAGACCTTCGGCGCCCTTGCGGCAGATGGCGGACAGGGCGCGGTCGAAGTCCATGCCGTGGACGTCCGGATCGCCGGCCAATTCCGAGATGAGGCGGTGCAGGTCTCCCGTTCGGTCCGGCACGGCCTCCGGTGGGCACAACAGATCTAGATCTCGGGTCACAGCGGGCGCCTCCCAGGAATGGATAGCCAGGTTTCCTGACCCGGCCATCGGCAGCAGGAGCGCCACCTTGAGCCGATTCGTCACGCGCCGTCCGGCGGCGGCCGGGCGGAACCGCGTTATTTACCTTGCGATTCAGGATTGATTTAGTAGAATGCCGCCATCGAATCCTGCCCGAGTCGAGCGCCACATCGTGACCAGCATCGCGCCACTTGGAACCCGACCGCCGAGCCAGCCCCGGCGGCGAGATCGACCCGAACCGGGAGATGTACCCATGAATGCCAGGCTCGTGAAACCGCTGCTGCTGCTGCTCCTGATCGCGACCGCCTCGGCAGCCGCGGCCACCGACATCGCCGACGAGTACTCGGTCTTCAGCCTGTCGCCCTACGCCGGCGCGACCTTCCTGACGGACGACATGGGCATCGAGGACGACCTCATCTTCGGCGGCCGCGCCGCCGTCCAGTTCATGCCCTGGCTGGGCCTGGAGGGCACGTACGGCTTCAGCGACACCGAGCAGAGCGGCACCGGCGAGTCGACCAAGCTGCACCACCTGGGCGCCGACGTGGTGCTGAACCTGCGGCCCTTCGAGAAGGTCAACCCGTACCTGACCGCCGGCTGGGCCCAGTTCGAGGCCAAGGGCGACTGGCTGCCCACGGGCAAGACCGAGATGAACGGCTGGGAGGCCGGCGCCGGCCTGAAGATCAAGCTGGGCGGCGACAACATCAACCGCCGCGACCTGCGCCTCGAAGTGCGCGACGTCATGAGCGGGCTCGTCAGCGGCCTGCCCAACGACGGCGACCTGACCCACAACCTGATCGCCACCGCCGGCTTCAACTTCGCGTTCGGCCGCTGCGGCCGCGACGCCGACCGCGACGGCGTCCGCGACAGCGACGATGGATGTCCAGAGACTCCGGCCGGCGCCACGGTCGACGCGGAAGGCTGCCCCTTCGACAGCGACGGCGACGGCGTCTTCGACGGCCTCGACCAGTGCGCCGAGACCCCGCGGGGCGCGAGCGTCGACACCTACGGCTGCCCGACCGACGGCGACGGCGACGGCGTCCTGGACGGCCTCGACAAGTGCCCGGACTCGGCTCCCGGCTCCGTCGTGGATGCCCGCGGCTGCGTCAGCGACGTGGACAGCGACCTGGACGGCGTCTTCGACCGGACCGACAAGTGCCCCGGCACCCCCGCCGGCGCCAAGGTCGACGCCGTCGGCTGCCCGCTCGACAGCGACCGCGACGGCGTCTACGACGGCCTCGACCAGTGCCCCGAGACCCCGCAGCACCTGAAGGTCGACGAGCAGGGCTGCCCGATCGCGATCACCGCGACCGAGACCCAGCTGCTCGACACGGGCATGATCCGCACGACCGCGGTCACCTTCAAGACCAGCTCGGCCGAGCTCGACCAGGCCGACACCCGCGAGATCGACGAGATCGGCGCCACGCTCGTGCGCTGGCCGGAGCTGCAGATCGAGATCGGCGGCCACACCGACAGCCAGGGCGCCGACGCGGCGAACCAGAAGCTCAGCGAGCAACGCGCGCAGGCCGTGCTGGACTACCTGGTCGCGAAGTTCCCCGAGATCCGCGGCGGCCAGTACTCGGTCAAGGGCTACGGCGAGTCGCTGCCCCTGGCCGACAACGCCACCGCCGAGGGCCGCGCCCAGAACCGGCGCGTGGAATTCAAGGTGCTCAACGCGGAGACCATCAAGCGCGTGATCGAGAGCCAGAAGCTGCTCGAGCGCTGATCGACCGGCCCAGACTCCGCCGGCCGGTCGCGGCCGGGCGGACCCCGGGAGGGGCCTTCCACGGAAGGCCCCTTCCTCTTGATCGGGACCCCGGCGCGGCCGCGGACGAACCGCGGTTGTGCCGCCCGCCGCTCCCGGTCTATCATCGCGGGATGACCAGCTGGCATCGTCACGACCTCCCCCTGGACGCTCCCTTCACGCCGGGCCTCGCGCGCCTGCTGCTGGAGGTCTGCGGCGACGACCTGCCGTCGGCCCTGGTGGTGCTGCCGGCCGTGCGCGCCTGCGGCTCGCTGCGGCACGCGCTGCTCGACGCCTCGGGCGCCGACGGCCTGCTGCTGCCCCGCCTGACCACGCCGGGCCGCCTCGCGGCGGACCTGGCCCTGCGCCTCGGGGTCGACGACGCCCCGACGGTACCGCACCGCCTGCGGGCCGCGGTCCTGGCGCCGCGCCTGGCGACCACCGCCTGGGTGCGCGAGCGTCCCGGTGCGGCCGCCGGTCTGGCCGAGGAGCTGGTGCGCCTCTTCGACGAGCTGCGTCGGCACGGCCTGGATCCCGCCGGGATCGACGGGGACGGGGAAGACGACCTCGGACCCGGCGGCGAGATCATGGCGCGCGACGCGTCACGCGTGGCCGAGGCTTGGCGGCTCCACCGCGCCGTCGCGCCCCGCGACGACGTCGACCGCGAGCGCGACGTCGTCACCGCCCTGGAGGCCGGCGGCTGGCCCGGCCCGCCCGTCGTCGACTTCGTGGTCGCGGGCCTGTCCGACCTGGCGCCGCTGACCGCCCGCCTGCTGCGCGCCGCCGCCGCGGGCGCCCGTCGCGCCCACCTCGCGTCGGCGCCGACGGGCGGTTCGCCGCTCTCCCGCCTGTTCCTGGCCTCGTTCAGCGAACCCGCCGCCCCGTCGCACCCCGCGGCGCCCGGCCGTCTCGTCGCCCGCCTGCTCGCCGACGACACGCGCCCGCCATCGCCGCGCGACGCGCGCCCCTACCCCGACCGCCTGCTCGGTCTCGGCGACCCGGCGGACCTGCTGGTCGCGGCGCCGACGCCGCTGCTGCGGCCTTGCGCCGACCCCGAGCAGGAGAGCCTGCTGGTCGCGGACCTGGTGATCGCGCAGCTGCGGCGCGAACCGCGCAGCCGCATCACGGTGGCCACGGCCGACCGCGGCCTGGCCCGCCGCATCGTCGACCAGCTCAACGACGCCGGGCTCGACCTCGACGCGACCGACGGCGACGCCCTGACCGCGCACGCCGACGGCCGCCTGGCCTGGCAGCTGCTGCGCACGGCCCAGACCGGGCTGCACCACGAGCCGCTGCTCGAACTGCTCACGCACCCGCACGTCACCTGCGGCCGCGGCCGCGGCGACCACGCGCGGCGCACGCTCGACTTCGAGAAGGAGATCCTGCGCGGCCAGGCGGCCGGCGCCGGCCTGGCGGGCCTGCGCCGCCGCGCCGTGGAGCGGGACGAGGCGCTCCGGCAGCTGTGGCCGGACGCGCGGCCGGAGATGGTCGAGCTGGTCGACGACCTCGAGCGCGTCCTGGGCCCCCTGTCGGCGCTGGCCGCGGGCGGACCCGCGCCCCTCGGCCGCCACGTCGCGACCCTGCGCGAAGCCTGGGCCGCGGCCGCGCCCGACCACGCCTTCGACCGGGAGGCCTTCGTCGCCGCACCCGCACGCGCGGCGCTGGCCGGCCTGCTCGACGACCTCGCCGCCGCGGACGCGGCGCTCCCCCCCCTGTCCGCCGCCGAGTTCGCGGCCCTCGTGTCGCGCCAGGCGGGACGGATCCAGGTCCGCCCCCACCGCAAGCTGCACCTGCCGGTCCAGGTGACCGGCCTGCTGGAAGCGAGGCTGGAGCACGCCGACCTGCTGGTGCTGGCCGGCATGAACGAGGGCGTGTTCCCGGACGAACCGCGGCGCCGCACGCTGCTGCTGGGCCGCCCCTGGCGCGAGCGCCGCGGCCTGCCCGACTGGCGCTGGGACCTGGGCCTGGACGCGGAGCTGTTCCTGCGCCTGCTGCACGGGGGCCGGCAGGTCGCCGTCACCTGGTCGCGCGAGCGCGAGGGGCGGCCCGTCCTGCCGTCGCCGCTGGTCGGCCGGCTGCTGCTGGCGCTGCCCCGGGACCCGGCGGCCGCGCCCGCGCCCGCGCCCGCGCCCTGGCGCCGCGCCGCGTCCGACGACGGCGCCGTCGTCGCCGCGCAGACCCGCTTCCGCAGCGAACCGGCGGCGCGGCCCGTGTGGGCGCCCACCCGGCTTCTGACGAAGATCAGCCACACCGCCCTGCGCGCGTGGCTCGGCTGCCCCTACCGCTTCCTGCTGGAGAGCGGCTACGAGCTGCGCGAGGAGGACCGCGTCCTGGAGGAGCTGCAGCGCAAGGACTACGGCAGCATCGTCCACGACGCGCTCGCCCGCTTCCTGCGCGACGGCGGCGAAGGCCGCCGCCGCCTGCGGGACGGCCGCGCCGACGCCTGCCGCCGCGCGCTGGACGCGGCCGTCGGCGAGGCCTTCGCCGCGCGGCTCGGCGACCTGCCGCAACGCCGGCTCTGGGAGGCGGCCTTCCTGGCCGCGGGCGAACAAATCGTCGCCGTCGAGCTGGCGCGCGCCGGCGCCTGGGAACCGGTCGCCTTGGAGACGTCGTTCGAGTTCACGCTGGGCTCGCTGCGCGACTGGCTGGTGCGGCAGGGCGCCGACGATCTGCCGGACACGCCGCCGGAGGTCGCGGGCATCGCGGTCACGGGCAGGCTCGACCGCGCCGACCTCGCGCGCGACGGCGCGACCGTGCAGGTCATCGACTACAAGACGGGCGTGCCGCCGACCAGGAAGGCCGTGCAGGACGGCGAGGATCTCCAGCTCTCCCTCTACGCCCTGGCCGTCCGCCTCGGCGGGGTGGGCGGCGTCCCCGCCGACGTGGGGCTCATCGGCTCCTACTACAGCCTGAAGCCGGGCGAAGTCGGGCTCCCCGACAAGCCGCACCTCGAACCCGCTCACGACCTGGTGCGCGACGGCGGCGCGGTGCTGGTCGCGGGCCTGGCGATGGCCGACCGTACCGCGCCCTACCCCCTGCTGCCGGGCGGCGACGATCCCGACGGGCCGCGCGCTCCCTGCCGGTTCTGCGCCTGGCGCGGCGCCTGCCGCGTCGACGAGGCAGGGCCGTCCGCGACGGGAGGCGCGCCGTGAACGCGGACCTCGTCCAGCGCCTGGCGGCGGACCCCGCGTCGTCGGTGCCCTTGCGGGCCTCGGCCGGCTCGGGCAAGACCAAGGTCCTGGTCGACCGCATCGTGCGGCTGCTGCTGGTGCGCGCCCCGCTGAAGAGCGTCGTGGCGCTGACCTTCACGCGCAAGGCGGCGGTCGAGATCCGCGACCGCCTGCGCGCGCGCCTGGGCGCCCTGGCGCGACTGGACCGCGACGGGTTGGTCGCGGAGCTGACCTCGCTGCTCGGCGAGACCCCGGCCCCCGAGACGGTCGACCGCGCCGCCCTGCTCTTCGAAGAGGTGCTGGAGGACACGTCGGGCCTGCTGGTGGGCACGATCCACACCTTCTGCCAGACGCTGCTGAAGCGGTTCGCCGACGAGGCGGGCGTCGACCCGTCCTTCAGCATCGTCGAGAACACCGACGACCTCTGGGACGAGGCGCTGTCCCGCCTCGAGGCCGAACTCGGCCGCGACCCCGCCGGCGCCGCCGACCTGGCGGAGCTGGCCGGCGATCCCGCCGCCGCGCGCCGGATGCTGCGCGGGTTCGAGCACGTCCGCCCCGACCTCGACCGCTGGATTGCGCGGGTGGCCCATGAGACGGGGCGCGGTGTCCCCGACCGCACGGCCGACCTGCTGGCGCCGCTGCAGCGGGACCTGGCCCGCCACCTGCTGCGGGGCACGCCCCTGGCCGAGCTGCCCGACCCGACGCCGGAGGCGCTGCGCGGGCCCGCCGCCCTGGTCGCGCGCGGCTACGCCGCCGGGCTCGACGCCGTCGAGCGGACCGAGCCGCCGGGCGGCAGCGCGAGCCTGGCGCGCGATCTGCAAGACCGCCGCGCCGCGGCGCTGGCCGCCGCCGCCGCGTTCGAAAGCGGGGCGCCGCTCGACGCCGCGCTGGACGGGCTGCTCCTGATCGCGTTGACGAAGGAGGGCACGCCCAGGTGGCCGCGCGGCGGCGCCAAGGTCGTCAAGGCGGAGCGCGACGGCGCCTACGCCGCCGCGGCGCGCCCCCTGCAGGACCTGGCGGCCTGGCGGGATCTGCTCGCCTTGTACAGGCACAACGCGCTGCGGCTGCGCCTCGGACTGCGCGGGCTCGACCACTACGCCGCGCTGAAGACACGTGACCGCTGCCTCGACTTCCACGACCTCGAGCGGCTGGCCCGGGACCTGGTGCGCGACGGGGAGATCGGCCCCTGGATCCTCTACCGGCTCGACGCGCGCCTCGACCACCTGCTGGTCGACGAGTTCCAGGACACCAACCGCAACCAGTGGGAGATCCTCGAGACGTTCGCGCAGGAATTCCTGGCCGGCGACGCCGAGGACGGCCGCCCGCGCTCGGTCTTCGTCGTGGGCGACGTCAAGCAGTCCATCTACGGCTTCCGCGGCGCGCAGCCGGGGATCTTCGCCGAGGTGGAGCGCTGGCTGTCCGCGAGGACGGAGCAGGCGGCCCTGACCCTGCCCGTGAACTTCCGCAGCCTGCCGGCGATCGTCGACACCGTCGGCGACCTGTTCCAGGCGGCGCCGCTGCGCGACCTGCTGCCGAGCGACCTCGAGGTCGCCGCCGCGCGTCAGGCGGCGTTCCGCAGCGACGGCCCCGGCCGCGTGCTGCTGCTGTCGCCGGTGGAGGACCGCGATGGCGACGACGGCACGCGCCACGCCGCGGCGGCGGCCCTGGCCGCGCGCGTGATCCGGGACTATCTCGCCCGCGGGACCGTGCGCGAGGACGGCCGCGACCGGCCCGCGCGCTACGGCGACGTGCTGGTCCTGTCGCGCACGCGCACCCACCTGCGGGACTACGAGGCGGCGTTCCGCGCGGCGGGCATCCCGATCGTGCCGGCCGGCCGCGGCGCCCTGGCGCGCAGCCGCGAGGTGCAGGACGTGCTGCAGTTGTTGCGCTGGCTCGTCTTCCCCACCGACGACACCGCGCTGGCCGGCGTGCTGCGCTCGCCGCTGGTGCGCGTCGACGAGCGGGGCTTCCAGGAACTGCTGGCTCGACGCCGCACGCGCCGGGGGCGCGCCTCGCTGTGGGACGCGCTGCGCGATGCCGAGGACGGGTCGCCCCTGGCCGCGACCGCGGAACTCCTGCGGGGCTGGCTGCGGGCCGTGGGCCACGTCCCTGCCCACCGGCTGCTGCGGCGCGTCCTGCGCGAGACGGAGGCGCCGTCCCGTTTCGCGGCAGCGCTGGGCGAGCAGGCCCGCTACAACCTGCTGCGGCTGCACGACCTGGCCCTGGCGCACGAGCAGTCGGCCTTCCCCTCGCTGCGCACCTTCCTCGCCGCGGTCGAGAACGCCGCCCTGCGGGAGGACCAGGAAGAGGCGGTGCTGCCGGACACCGAGCAGGGCCGCGTGCGGATGATGACGATCCACGGCGCCAAGGGCCTCGAGGCCCCTT
Source organism: Gemmatimonas sp. (assembly GCA_013824755.1). Classification (GTDB taxonomy): domain Bacteria; phylum Krumholzibacteriota; class Krumholzibacteriia; order LZORAL124-64-63; family LZORAL124-64-63; genus PNOJ01. The sequence goes on along the minus strand of PNOJ01000027.1, from coordinate 1,712 downwards.
GCGTGCTGCTGGTCGACGCCGCCGACCCCATGACCCGCGAAGAGACGACGCTCGTGCTGGAAACCGGGACGCCGGGCGGCGGTCCCGTGGTCCAGGGCGTCCGCAAGCAGCACCGCGACGCGACCGGCCGCGGCGATGGCGACCCCGGCACGACCCTGGCCGCCACCGCGGCCCGCCGCCTCGAGGAGCAGCGACGCGAGCAGGCCAACCTGCTGTACGTGGCGATGACCCGCGCCCGCGACGAACTCGTGGTCCTCGGCGCCGCCCCCGAGCGCAATTCGCAGGCGCCCAGCTTCCTGAGCTGGCTCGCCGCGGGTCCGCGCCCGCTCGACGACCTGCCCGACGACCTGGCGGCCGACGCCGCCCACCCGCCGGCGACGGCGGGCGCCGCGACGACGTCCGGCCCGTCGCTCTGGGAACCGACCGGCTGGGAGCCGCTGATCGAGACGCTCTCCCCCTCGGCCTCGGCCGCGCCGCCCTTGCCCAGCGACGCGACACCCGGGGACGAACTGCACGCCCCCGAGTCGGCGGACGGGACCGACGACGAGACGCGACGGGCCTTCTCGGAGGCGACCCTGGCCCGCGACGCCGCCATGGCGCACGGCACCGCCGTCCACCGCTGGCTCCAGTTCGCCGTCGAAGGCGGCGCGATGCCGGCGGGCGACGGACCCGCCCACGCGGAGGCCGCCGCGGTCTTCGCCAATCCCGGGCTCGACGCGATCTTCCGCCCCGCCCGCGGCCGCATCCTGTGCGAGGCCGCGGTCATGGCCCGCCTGCCGCGCGCAAACGACGGCCCCGAGCGCCGGCTGCTGGGCGCCGTCGATCTGCTGCTGATCGGGGACGAGGAGATCGTGGTGGTGGATTACAAGACCAACCGCGTGACCGAGGCGGACCTCGGGCCGGTCGTCGAGCACTACCGCCCTCAGATGCAGGCCTACCGCGAAGCGCTGCGCGCCTGCCGCCCGGGACTGCCGGTCCGCTGCCTGCTGCTGTTCACCGGCCTGGCGGGCGCCGGTGGACCCGGCCGCCTTGTGGCCGTCGACTGACCGGATGACGGGCGCACCGAAGGAGCCGCGTCTTCACGGCTCCTTCGGACTCGGTCGAGGCCGGACTCAGGCGAGCAGGTCCAACCCTCCGTCCACCGGCTCGTTCGCCGGCGGCTGGTCGCGCACCTCGGGCTCGGGCGGGATCTCCGCCTCCCAGGGCACGGGCGGCAGCAGCGCGTCCAGGGTGACTTGCAGCCGTTCGGCCATCGATTGCAACGACGAGCGCACGCCCTCGGACAGAGCCTCGGGATCGACCTCGCTGCCGTCGCTCGCGGCGCGGAACGCCGCGGTCAGGTCGCCGCGGAACTGCTTCTCCACCTGCAGGACCTCGCGCTGGGCCGAGGCGTCGAGGGTCGACGCCTCGAGCGCGTCGCGCAGCTTCTGCCGCACGGACCGCTCGACCTGGTGCAAGGTCTGCTGGACGTGGCTCCTGCCGGGATGGTCCTGCCGCTCGCCTTCGTCCCGCGCGTGCGACGCGGCCTGTTCGGCCTCGGGCACGGCGGCGACGTCGCCGACGGCAGCCTGCTGGACCGCGGGATCTCCCCGCTGCCGCAGGGCAGGATGTGTGTGGTACTGGGGCTGAACCCCGATCGCCGTGATGGCCATCACAAGACTCCCTTCTGGCCATCCGCCGTTGACTACCCCACCGCCTTCCCTGGCGGTTCG
>PNOJ01000026.1 GCA_013824755.1 Gemmatimonas sp. | reverse complement strand
CTGGACGGCGTCCGCGTCGACCGCCTGGACCGCGATCGCCTGGCCGAGATCCGCAACCGCAAGATCGGCTTCGTGTTCCAGGGCTTCAACCTGCTGGCGCGCACCTCCGCGCTGGAGAACGTGGAACTGCCCCTGCTCTACGCCCGCGACCTGAAGGAACGCGAGGCGCGCGCGCGCGCCGTCGAGGCGCTGGGCCTGGTCGGCCTGGCCGACCGCCTCGACCACCAGCCCAACGAGCTGTCCGGCGGCCAGCAGCAGCGCGTGGCCATCGCGCGGGCGCTGGTGACGCGGCCGGCCATCCTGCTGGCCGACGAGCCCACCGGCAACCTCGACAGTCGCACCACGGTCGAGGTGATGGCCCTGCTGCAGCATCTGCACGACTCGGGCATGACGATCCTGATCGTGACCCACGAGCCGGACGTCGCCGCCTACGCCCAGCGGGTCATCGAACTGCGCGACGGCGTGATCGTGCGGGACGAGCCGGTGGCGTCGCGCAGAACGACCGCGGCGACCGTCGCCGATGCGGGAGGGACGCGATGAAGGCGACGACCCTGGTGCGCCTGGCGGCGCGCAGCATCCGCCGCAACGTCATGCGGACCCTGTTGACCATGCTGGGGATCATCATCGGCGTGGCGGCGGTCCTGGTGATGGTCGCCGTGGGCGAGGGGGCGCGCTCCCAGATCCGCCACAGCATCCAGAACCTGGGCTCGAACATGATCGTGATCACGCCCGGCGCCAGCCAGCAGGGCGGCGTCAGCCACGGCGCCGGCAGTTTCAACCGCCTGACGGTCGACGACGCGCTCGCCCTGCAGCGCGAGAGCACGCTGCTGGCGGCCGTCTCCCCCGTGATCTTCGCGCCGGCGCAGATCGTCGGCGGCAGCGGCAACTGGCGGGCGGTGTGCTACGGCGTCGACGCCGGCTACCGCGAGATCCGCGACTGGGACGTCGCGAGCGGCCGCTACTTCGACGCCGCCGACCAGCGCAGCATGAAGAAGGTCTGCCTGCTCGGCGCCACCGTCGCCAAGCAGCTCTTCCCGGACGCCGACCCCGTCGGCCAGACGGTCCGGCTGCGCGACGTCCCCTTCCAGGTCATCGGCGTGCTGGCGGCCAAGGGGCAGAGCGCCCAAGGCGCCGACCAGGACGACGTCGTGCTGGCGCCCTACACGACCGTCCGCACCCGGCTGGCCGGCCGCATGTTCATCGCGCAGATCCTGGCCAGCACGTCCAGCCCCGGCGACCTGCCCGCCGCCCAGGACGAGATCGCCGCGATCATGCGCGAGGCGCACGGTCTGGCCGCCTGGGAGGCCGACGACTTCCAGGTGCGCAACCAGACCGACCTGGCCGAGACGGCGTCGGCCACCACCGAGGTGATGACGCTGCTGCTGGCGGCCATCGCCAGCATCTCGCTGCTGGTGGGCGGCATCGGCATCATGAACATCATGCTGGTGTCGGTGACCGAGCGCACGCGCGAGATCGGCATCCGCATGGCCGTGGGCGCCCGCGGCTCCGACGTGCTGACCCAGTTCCTGGTCGAGAGCACGGTACTGTGCCTCGGCGGCGGCGTCATCGGCGTGGGGGTGGGCGTTGCCGGCGCCTGGATCCTGGGGCGCACCGCCGGTTGGGCCACCGTGGTGCAGCCGCAGACGATGCTGCTGTCGCTGGGGTTCGCGGCGGCGGTCGGGATCTTCTTCGGGTATTACCCGGCGCGCAAGGCGGCGGCGCTGGATCCGATCGAGGCCTTGCGGTACGAGTAGGCTTCAGCCGCGAAATCGTCCCTGCCCGTGCGGTGTTGCGACTCGGATCCTCACATCCTGTGGTGACAGGGGGCGCTCGTCGGGCACTTCCTGTGCCCGACTCGCTTGGCCTTCCGGCCCTTCCGCCATCCTGGCTCCAGGGCCTGCAGGACACCCCTGTCACCACAGGATGTGAGGATCCGAGTCGCAACACCGCACGGGCAGGGACCATGTCGTGGCTGGAACAGTTACGATCAGGCTGGCTTGCCGGTCAGCTTGCGGCCCGCCCGCACGATCATCGCCACCAGCCCGACCACCAGCAGCAGGCCCAGCACCGGCAGCAGCAGCGCGATCGCCGCCAGGGCGACGGCGCCGCCCGTCTCGGCGGCGGCGACGATCGGGTTGCCGAAACCGGCGGTCATGACGGTCGAGAGGGTGCGCGTGCCGACCGAGGCGGCCTGGACCAGGCCGGCCAGGCCGCCGCCGGCGATGATCGCCAGGGGCCAGCGGGCGTAAGGGGGCAGGTCGACGGCCGCGGCGGCCATCAGCGCGGCGCCCGCGACCGCGGCGGCCGGGGTGGCGAGGGAGTCCAGGGCGTGGTCGAGCCAGGGGACGAAGTAGGCGAGGGCCTCGGCCACGGCGGCGGTGCCGAAGATCACCAGCGCCGTGGTCGAGCCGAGCCAGTCGAAGCCGGAGGCCGGCTCCAGGTGTCCGGTGTGCACGGCGATCGATGCCAGCAGCAGCGGCACGAAGATGCGCAGTCCGGCCGCGGCGGCCAATCCCAGTCCGAGCGTGATCCCGATCGCCGTGTCCATGGTGCGCCTCGCCGGGATCAGGGATGGTCGTGCGGCTCCCGCGGTTCGCGGGGTTCCTGGGATGTCGGAGGCGTCTGGGGCGCGAAGAGCCGGTGCAGCGTCGCCAGGTGCTGCAGGCGCTCCTGCTCGCTCTCGGCGCTCTTGAGCGACTCCATCGAGCGGCCCAGGACCTTCTTGATGAACTGCTGCAGGCTGGCGTCGACCGCCGCGGCCACCTCGTCGGACTGCCGGCGGCGCACGTAGCCGACCTGCTTCTCCTTGAGATCCTCGAGGTAGGCGCGGAACTCGGCCACGCTGGGGCGCAGGTCCATCTCGCCGATCCAGGCGCGGAACTCCGCCAGTTCTTCCTCGATGATGCGCTCGGCCCCGGGCAGCTGCTTGCGGCGCGCGGCGAGGTTAGCCTGGACGATCTCGTCGAGGTCGTCCAGCCCGAAGACGTAGGTCTCGTCCACGCGCGCGACGTCGGGGTGGACGTCGCGCGGCACGGCGATGTCCAGGACGTACAGCGGCCGCCCGCGGCGGCGGCGCATGGCGGCGCGCACCATCTCCGGCAGGATCACGGGCTCGAGGCTGCCGGTGGTCGAGAGCACCACGTCCACGTCGGCCAGCGCGGCGGGCAGGTCCTCCCAGGGGCGCGCGCGCACGAGTTCGCCCTTGCCGCCGTTGAGGTCGTCCGCCAGGGCTCGCGCGCGCTCGGGGCTGCGGTTCACCACGATGAGGCCGCCGATGCCCTGCTGCAGGAAGTGGCGGGCCGCCAGGGCGCCGGTCTCGCCGGCCCCGACCAGCAGGGCGCGGTGTCGCGGCAGGTCGGCGAAGAACTTGCGGGCCAACTCGACGGCGGCGAAGGCGACGCTGACCGCCCCTTCGCCGATCTTCGTCTCGGTGCGCACGCGCTTGCCGGCGCGAAACGCGCCCTGGAAGGCGCGCATGAGCACCGGGCCGAGCTCGTGGTGCTCCTTGGCCAGGCGGTAGGCGTCCTTGAGCTGGCCGGAGATCTGGGGCTCGCCCAGCATCATGCTCTCCAGGCCGGCCGACACCCGGTAGAGGCGGTGCACGGCCTCGCCGTCGGTCAGGCGCACGGCGTGCTCGCCGGTGAACAGCGAAGGGTCGAGCCCGGCGCCGGCCAGGCTGCGGGTCATGCTGTCGAAGGGCGCGAAACCGGGCAGGGCCTCGACGTAGATCTCGGTGCGGTTGCAGGTGCTGACCGGCACGGCCGAGACGAACCCCGGCTCCCGCGACAGGGCCGCCAGCAGCTCGCCCACGCGCTCGGGGGCGATGTGCGCGCGCTCGCGCACCTCGGTCGGCGCGAGGCGGTGGTCGATCCCCCAGAGGTGCAGGCCGGCGTGCCCCGCCATCACACGCCCCCGCGCAGGCTGAAGTTGTGGAAGCTGGGGATGAAGTGGTGGATGGCCCCCATCGCCAGGACCACGGCGAGGTAGGTCAGGATCGCCAGCATGTTCATGCGGCGGCCGCGCCAGCCCCACCAGCGGTGGCCGGCCAGGCCCACCAGGTAGACCAGGAAGATCAGCCAGGAGGCCAGGATCTTCGGGTCGAAGGGGGTCAGGCTGCGCGCCGTCTCGGGGTCGAGCTTGTCGGCCAGGTCGTAGAGCCACAGGTGTCCCAGCGCGAGGGCCCCGAACAGCAGGGGCACGCCCAGCTTGGCCGCGCCCACGCTCATGCGCTCCAGGACCTCCAGCGGCGGCAGCCGGCGGAAGAGCAGCCCGAAGGTCTTGCGGGCGAGCTGGCGCGCCAGCACCAGGTAGAGGACCGCGTAGAGGAAGCTGAGGCTCAGCGCGGTGTACGCCAGCAGCACCAGCACGGCGTGGCCGGCGTAGCCGGGGTCCTCCAGCAGCGGGTTGGCTGCCGGCTCGGCGACGGAGAACGCGCTGGCGACGAACTGCAGCAGGAAGGCCACGCCCGTGACCAGGAAACCCGTCTCGCGCACGCGCAGCCGTCGCTCGACCACGACGTAGATCAGCAGCAGGGACAGCGCCAGCAGCGAGAGGAATTCCAGGGGCGAGGCCATCGGCAGGTGGCGGTGCACCAGCGCGTGGATGACGGACGCCGCGAGGTGGGCCACCACGGTCGTCGCGAGCAGTCGTCGCGCCCAGCCATGCGCGAAGCGGCGGTTCTCGTAGAAGACCCACAGGTAGGCCACGAAGAGCAGCAGGTACAGCAGCGGGAGCAGGACCTCGCCCACCGTCAGCGCGAGCCTCATGCCGGCCCTCCTTCGACGCGGGGACCGGCCGCGGCCAGCCGGTCGAGCACGGCGGCGGCCATGGTTTCGGATTCCTTGATGCAGGCGTTGACCGACACGCCGCGGTACGAGCTGCCGGACAGGTGCAGGCCCGGCAGGCCGGCGAGCCGCGCGTCCATCCGGCGCAGGCGGTCGAGGTGGCCGGGTTCGTACTGGGCGATGGCCCGCGGGTGGCGGAACACCCGGGTCATCGCCGGGTCGCCGCGCAGGCCCATGAGTCCGCGCAGCTCGGCGACGGCGCGGTCCCGCAGGGCGTCGTCGTCGTCGTCCAGGACGCGCGGATCGAGCGGGCCGCCGGCCATGCAGTGCAGCAGGACCCGGCCGTCCGGCGCGCGGCCGGGAAAGATGCTGCTGGTCCACAGGGCGCCCAGCAAGCGGCTGCGCTCGCAGGTGGGGATCAGCGCGCCGAAACCGTCGAGGTCGTGCGCCACGTCGCCGCGCGCGTAACCCAGGGCGATCACGGCCATCGGCACGTAGGGGATCTCGTCCAGCAGGCCGGACAGCGCCGGGTCGAGGTCGTGCAGGTGGGCGGCGGCCGCGTGGGCCGGCGCGGCGTGGACGACGGCGTCGGCGTCGAAGGAGGCGCCCTCGTCGACCCCCACGCGCCAGATCGCACCGTCGCGGCGGATCGACGTGACCGCGCACCCCGTGACGAGGGTGGCGCGGGGGTCGCCGCGCAGGGTCCGCGCCAGGGCGGCGGGCAGCGTCGCCATGCCGTCCCGGAAGGAGTGCAGGGTGCCGGAGGGGCCGGCGTCGGCGGCCCGCTTGCGCTGCTTCGAGATCGCCGCGAGCGCGCGGAACAGGCTGCCGTGGTCGCGCTCCAGCTCGACCATCCGCGGGAACGCGGCCGCGAGGCTGAGCCGGCGGGCGTCGCCGCCGAAGATGCCCTTGACCATCGGGTCGAGCATCAGCTCCGCGAAGTCGCGCCCCAGGCGTCGGCGCCCGAACTCCCAGACCGATTCGTCGGTGGCGGGGTCGTCGGCCGCGCGGCCCAGGTCGCGCCGGCGCGGCACCAGGAGTTCCCCCAGCACGCGCAACTTGGCGCGGGGGGTGAACAGGTCGGTCTTGAGGAAGGCGGGCGGCGAGGCGGGGATCTCGCGCAGGCGGCCGCCGACCACCAGGAAGCGGCGCCGGGCCGCGTCGCTGCTGCGCACCAGCTCGTCGCGCAGGCCCAGGCGGTCGACCAGGCGCAGCGTCGCCGGCTCGTTGTCCAGGAAACCGTTGGGGCCCCACTCCAGGCGCCAGCCGTCGTGTGCGCTGGTGCGCAGGTTGCCGCCGACCTGCGGCGCGGCCTCCAGGACGTCGACCCGCAGGTCGAGCCCGCGCGCCGTCGCCCCCTCCAGCAGCCGCAGGGCCGTGGCCAGGCCCGACACTCCGCCGCCGACCACGACCGCGCGCCGCGCGTTCCCCTGCTGCTTCGCCACGCCCTGCTCAGTCAAGAGCCGCCTCCGCGCGGAAGGGGTCGCCGGCCAGGCGCGCCGCCAGAGAGGCGAGCCAGGTCTCGTCGAGGTTGAGCGCGGCGCCGCGGTCGAACTCGCGCACGCCCAGCTCCTCGGCTTCGCGACGCAGCTCGAGGTCGAGCTCGTGCAGCGTCTCGATGTGCTCGCAGGTGAAGCTGACCGGCTGCACCAGCAGCCGGCGGCAGCCGGCCCCGGCCAGGCGCCGCGTCTCGGCCGTGATCTCGGGGCCGAGCCACTTGATGGGGCCGACCTTGCTCTGGAAGGCCAGCAAGGGCACGGGGCCGCCCGGCAGCCGGGCCAGCCAGGCGGCGTGGCCGGTCGCGTCGAGGGCCGCCCGCACGCGCTCGTGGACGGCGCTGACCGTGGCGCGGGTCTGGCTGAGGTAGGGATCCCCGCGCTTGATGAAGCTCTCGGGCAGGGAGTGCGCCACGTAGATCAGGGCGCACTGCTGCGGGTCGGCGCCCTCGTCGGCCCAGCGCCGCAGGCCGCGGCCCGCGTTGGCGGCCAGCGCCGCGACGAAGCCGTCCACAGGTGCCAGGCCTCGACCATGTGGACCGCGGCGTCGGGGGCGAGGCGGTCCAGCGACCGCTGCACGAAGGACAGCGTGCTGCCGTTGGTGGCGTCGGAGTACTGGGGGTACATCGGCAGGACCAGGAACTGCTCGGCGCCGCGCTCGCGCAGCCCGCGCACGGCCTCGTCGGGGAAGGGCCGCCAGTAGCGCATGGCCGGCAGCGCGACCGTCGGTCTGCCGGCTTCGCCCAACAACGCGGCCAGCCGGTCCCCCTGGGTGCGGGTGGTCGGGACCTGAGGCGAGCCGCCGCCGAACCCCATCTCGAGGTACCGCCGGCGCACGGCGGGCGCGCGCCGCCAGGCGATCAGGCGCCCCAGGAGGGGGGAGAGCGGGCGCGGGATGGGGATGATCTGCGGGTCCTGGAACAGGTTGCGCAGGAAGGGCTGCACGGCGTCGGGCCCGTCGGGCCCTCCCATGCCGCACAGGATCAGGCCCGTGGTCCGGGCCGGGTCGAGGTGGTCCTGCCGGAAGCGACGCGGTGCGGTCATCCTCGCCTCAGATCGTCTTGGAGAACAGGGGCTTCTCGCTCGTGCGGTCCAGGTAGGCGTCGAACTCCATGCACAGGTTGCGCACGAAGAAGCGCCCCAGGTCGGTCACGCGCACGCGGTCGGGCAGGAACTCCACGAAGCCCTCGTCCCGGTAGGGGAGCAGGCGGGCCAACCCGTCGGCCAGCAGCTCATCAGCCGGCGCGCCGAAACCGGGCACGGTCAGCGCGTAGGGCAGCTCCAGGTTGCACATCAGGTTCAGGATCGCCAGGCGGCGCAGGCGGTCGTCGTCGCTGAGGCGGTGCCCCTTGACGACCGGCAGGCGGCCGGCGTCGACCGTGGCCTGGTAGCCGTCGAGCTCGGCGTCGTTCTGGACGAAGCGGTCGCACACGTCGCCGATGCCGCTCATGCCGAAGGCCAGCATGTGGGGCGCCGGGCGCGTCGTGTAGCCCATGAAGTTGCGGTGCAGGCGCCGCTCCCGCAGCGCGACCGCGAGCTCGTCGTCGCGCCGGGCGAAGTGGTCGATGCCGATCCAGTCGTAGCCGGCCTCGGCGAAGAGGTCGATCGCCAGGCGGAACAGCTCGAACTTCTCGAAGCCCGACGGCATGTTGTCGGTGTTGATGAGCTTCTGCCGCGGGCGCACCCAGGGCACGTGGGCGTAGCTGAAGCAGGCCACGCGGTCGGGACCCTGCTCGATGATGTCGCGCAGGGTGTGCGCGAAGGAGTCGCGCGTCTGCTCCGGGAGGCCGTAGACCAGGTCGAGGTTGACGCCCTCGAAGCCGGCCTCGCGGCAGGCGTGGTACAGCTCCAGCGTGCGGTCGCGCTTCTGCAGGCGGCCGATGGCCTTCTGCACCGCGGGCTCGAAGTCCTGCACGCCCAGGCTGATGCGGTTGAAGCCCTGCGCGCGCAGGAAGCGCGCCTGCTCGGGCGTGCCGATGCGCGGATCGACCTCGATCGAGACCTCGCCCCGCGGGTCGACGGCGAAGGCGGCGCGCAGCAGCCCCAGCGCGCGTTCGACCTGCGGGTCCTTGAGGAAGTTGGGCGTGCCGCCGCCCCAGTGCAGCTGCACGACGCGCCGGCCCGGGCCCAGCACGTCCACCACCGCGGCCAGCTCGCGCTCGACGCGGTCGAGGTAGGCGTCGACGGCGCCCTTCTCGGTGGAGACGACGGCGTTGCAGCCGCAGTAGTGGCAGTGCTTGGCGCAGAAGGGCAGGTGCAGGTAGACCGACAGCTCGTCGTCGGGCCGCGCCGCCAACTCGCGCAGCGCCGCGCGGTAGTCGTCCTCGCCGAAGCCGCTCGTCCAGGCTGGCACCGTCGGGTAACTCGTGTACCGGGGTCCCGGCTTGTCGTGCTTCTCCAGCAGTTCGCGTGGCACGTCCAGGGCCATCTCAGTCCCCCTCGCGGTACGCCTGCACGGTCGCGACCAGGGTCTCGACCGCGTCCAGGGGCGCCTCCGGCAGGATGCCGTGCCCGAGGTTGAAGACGTGGCCGGCGGCGTCGCGGCCGGCGCGGCAGATCTCCAGCGCGCGCCGGCGGATCTCCTCGTGGCTGCCGAACAGGCAGAGCGGGTCCAGGTTGCCCTGCACGGCCCTGCCGGGATAGGCGCGCGCGGCGACCGCCAGGTCGAGCGTCCAGTCCACGCCGAACGCCTCGGCGTCCAGCGTGCGCACGTGGTCGAGGTAGGGAGCGCTGCCCTTCAGGAAGTAGACGCGCGGCACGCCCGCGCCCTTCAGGCCGGCCAGGATCCGCCGCAGCCCGGGCATGATGACGCGCTCGTAGTCCTGCGGGTGCAGGATGCCGCCCCAGGTGTCGAAGATCTGGACCGCGTCGACGCCCGCCTCGACCTGCATCAGCAGGTAGTCGGTGATCTGGTCGGCCAGCTTGTCCAGCAGGCGCGACAGCAGCGCCGGGTCGGAATAGAGCATCGCCTTGAGGTGCCGGTAATCCTTGGAGCCGCCGCCCTCGATCATGTAGGCCGCCAGCGTGAACGGTGCGCCGGCGAACCCGATCAGGGGCGTGCGGTCCCCGAGCTCGCGCTTGATCATCCGCACGGCCTCGGCCACGTAGCCGGTGTGCTCGCGCGAATCGACGACCCGCAGGGCGTCCACGTCGGCCGCCGCGCGCACGGTGTGGTGCATGCGCGGGCCGTGGTCGTCGAAGGAGAAGGGGGCGCCCATGGGCTCCAGCGGCACCAGGATGTCGCTGAACAGGATGGCCGCGTCGAAGCCGAAGCGGCGGATCGGCTGCAGGGTGACCTCGCAGGCCAGCTCCGGCGTCTTGCAGAGGCCGATGAACGAGGTCTTCTCGCGCACGGCGCGGTACTCGGGCAGGTAGCGGCCCGCCTGTCGCATGATCCAGATCGGCGTGCGTTCGTGCGCCTCGCCACGCAGGGCGGACAGGTAGGGGAGGTTCTGCAGCGTGTCCATCGTGTCTCCGGGATGGGGGCCGCCGCTGCGGGGCGGCGCCGGGGCGCGGTCGACCGCCGCGCGCCGGGAGGAAATCTAGTCGCGAAACCGGCGAATTGTGTCACGGAGACGTCATGTCGACGGATTTTCGGGATCGGCGGCGCCGGTCAGCGGCCGCGGAAGCCCAGGTTGCGCAGCAGCGCTCCCACCGTCGCCGAGTCGGCCGGCTCGAGGTGTTCGAAGTGGAGGCCGGCGGCGGCGAGATCGGGGTTCACGTCGCGTCCGGACCAGCGGCAGACGGCGGTCACGGCCAGTTCGCCGCACGCGGCGGCGCCGGCCGGCAGCACGATCCGCAGGTCGAGGCGTGTGCCGACCGGGATCTCCCGCCGGCCGACCAGGCGCAGGCCCTCTTCCGTCAGGTCCACGAGCCGCCCCAGTTCCTCGCCGGTCGCGGCGTCGAGGATCTGCAGGTACAGGATCAGGGGGCGGCGTTTCTGGTGGCGCTGGAACGTGGTCATGGCGCGTGCTCCGCAGCGGGTGACCTGCCCGGGCTTGGGGGTCTCCGGCTGCAGGAGTCATCGGCTGCGGGAAGCCGGGCTTGAGAAACGGGCCCCGCACCGTCCTGGTGCGGGGCCCGCCGGATTGTCGCGCTCACCCGGCCGGAGCCGGGGCCGTCATCGGATCAGTGCGCCTCGTAGTGCGCGTCGCCGAAGTCCTTGACGTGGCACTTGTTGCACAGCGACCGCTGGTTGGTGACCAGGGTGTAGCCGTAGTCCTTGTTCGCCACGTCGTCGGCCGAAGCGCCGGTATCGGTGGCCAGCGGGTGCGCGCTGATCAGGTGCGTGGACGTGAAGTCCCAGCGGCCGGCGTCCGCGAAGGGCGACGCGTGCGAGCGGTGGCAGGTCAGGCACATGACCTGGTCCCCGGCCACCGGGCCCTGGGTGTAGTTCAGGGGGTCGATGGCCGCGAGGTCGACGTTGACGGCCTCGAAGGGCACCAGACCGCGGTACGAGGTGGCCGGGTCGCCGCCGGTGGTCTGGTCGGTGCTGATGTAGGCGTTGTAGGTCGCCACGACCAGGCTGCTCATGTTCTCGCCCGTCGGGTGCACGAAGTCGGTGGTGTTGCCGGCGTGCAGGTCGGTGTGGCAGTTGGCGCACCACTCGCTCATGCCCGACTTGTACACGGTGTGCGAGATGTCGGTCTCGGGCACGCCCGTGGGGCTGTTGCCCAGGGTGCGGCGGCTGTTGCCCAGGGCGATCGGGGCGGGGCTGTCGAAGTCGTAGCGGGCGCCGCCGTAGATCGGGCCAGCGCTCTCGTCGCCGTAGAGCAGACGATAGTTCTGGTTGCCGTGCGGGTCGTGGCAGCTGGTGCAGGTCAGGTACAGGCTGTTGAAGTCGCCGCCGGGGGCCGCGGCCAGGACGGGGTCCCGGACGATGCCGTAGGCCGGCGAGATGACGTTGTGGCCGTGCGTGTAGCCCTGCCGGGAGCCGGCCCGGGGCGTGGTCCACGAGAAGGTCTTGGTGAGCCAGTAGAAGTCGCCACCGGCGCCCCAGCCGAAGCCGCCCGCGAACTGGCCGTAGGCCGCGTGGCACTTCAGGCAGGTGTCGCTGGCGTTGCCGTTGTTCAGCAGGTAGGCGTTGCCCGTGGGATGGTTGATGTCCACGGGGTTGCCGCCCTGGCTGTTGTGCATGGTGTGGCAGCCGGCGCAGTAGGCTACGCCGCCGTCGTGGAACGCCAGGGCGGCGCCGCTGCTCAGGGCGAGAGCCAGGACGATGGTTGCGGAGATCAACAGTTTGTTTTTCACAGAATCGCCTCCGAGTTGTGCCGGCGGGCGGGGCCGCCGGTTGGGGTTGAGCTGGCGACCGGGTCGCCGCGACCGAGCATCAGACCGGCCGCCACTTCTTCCGACGAGGACCAGAACCACTGCCGATACCGGAACATGCTGACAATCCGTGCGGCCCCGCGCGGGCGGAGCCTCCTGCTACTCTCCTGCTTCCGTGCCGAAGATCCCGAATGCCTGGACGCGCCCCTCGTAGCCCTGGGCCACCAGGATGCGTCCGGGCGTCGCGGCGATGGCCAGGGGGTGGTAGAGCTGCCCCGGGGCGCCGCCGAACGAACCGAATTCAGACGTGAAGTTGAAGTCGCGGTCGTAGACCAGGACCGTGTGCCGCATGCGGTCCAGGACCAACACGTCGCCGGTGGGTCCGAACGCGACGCCGACGGGGAAGGCGAGGCGGCCCGGGCTGGTGCCGGGGCGGCCGAAGGAACCGGCATCCTCGCCGGCGGCCGTGCGGACCAGCACGACGTGCAGTTCGCCTCCGGGAACGAAGAGACGGCCGTCGGGCGCCTCGGCGGGCCGGCCGAGCTCCGACTGCTCGGTGACGCCCTCGAGGGTGCGGTGCCAGAGCACGCGGCCGGTCGCGGCATCGTGCTTGGTCAGCGTGCCGGCGAACTTGTCGAGGGACACGTAATGGCCGTCGGCGGTGACGATCAGGTGGTCGGGCTGCCACTGAAGCGTGGGCCGTTCGACATCGAAGCGCACCGGCTCGCCGCGCAGGTCGAGCTTGCGCAGCGTGCGGTCCCCGGCGGCGTTGCGGTCGGCGAAGACGAAACCGCCGTCGAGGTCGAGGCAGCCGTCGACGGGAGTCGAGAGAGCGGCGGCGATGCTGCTGGTGAACAGGGTGATCCCGTGACCGTCGACCACGTGGAAACACACGCCCCGCTCGTCGGTGACGCACACGTCGCCGTTCGCCGGATCGACGCTCAGGGCGATCGGTCGGACTTGCCCGGCCGCGCCCACGTCCAACTGCAGCGTGCCCTCGTAGCGATAAGCGATCGTTCCGTTCGCCGCGATCGGGGAAAGGAGGAGCGCTGAGGCGGTGCAGATTGCAAGGCTTCTTGTCACGGGGCTGTCACCGAATCTGTTGGTGGATTCACAGCGAAGGCGTGTCGGAGTCGCAAGCAACGCTGTTGTTGTCACCCATTGTGAACTCTTGTCACGGATATATCATAGCGGTTCTGTTACTATTTCGTCAAAGGCAATTTGAAGCGAACGCTCTCATATTGCGAAAAATCTTCATTTTTGATAATAGATGCCAAAATCGACGATTTTGGGCGGAGATACGAAGCCGGCTCCCTCGTGGGAGCCGGCTTGTTAAAATAGTATCCGAATTTGCGATCTTAATTCACAACGATCAGCGTTTCTCGCGGATCTTTTCGGTGTGGCATCCGATGCACAGCTTCCCGCCGGCGTCCTCCCGCAGGACCTTCTCGAACTCCGAACCGTGAGGATCGTGGCAGCTGGCGCAGACGATCTCGCCGCCGCGGACCGGATCGGTCGTTCCGGCGCCCAACGGGTGGTCGGTGTGCTCCTGCCAGGTGTGGCAGCGCAGGCAGGGATCGGGACCGGCGGGGGCCGACCCGGAGGCGGCCGCGGCTACGTGGGGGTTGTGGCACATCGTGCACTGGCGGCCCTCGGGATCGGGGTGCCGGTGGCTCGACGACTTCATGCGCTCGGCCTGCTCGGCGTGACAGCGTCCGCAGACGGCGGTCTGGCTGCGGGGCAGCAGGCTGGACACCGGCGAGGCGTGGGGGGTGTGGCACTCCAGGCAGGCCCGCTCGCCCGTAAGCGGGGCGTGGAGGGTCACGCCCTTGAGTTCCTCGGCCAGTCCGGGATGGCAGGCCAGGCACAAGCGCTGTTCGGCTCCCGCCTGCACTTTACCGCCGGCGTCGTGACAAGCCTTGCAGTCGCGCTTGGCGTACGGCGGGTGGACGTGCCCGTGCGTCAAGCCGGCCTGGGTGCTGGCGTGCGGATCGTGGCAAGCCATGCAGTCGGCCGCTTCGAGGTCGAAGCCCAGGTGCGGCTTGGCCAGCGCGGCGCTCGCGAGGTCGTGGCAGGTCGCGCAGAGGGCGGGCACCGCCTTGGACAAGAGTACCGCCTGGTCCGTGCCGTGGGCGTCGTGGCAGGTGGCGCAGTTCCCGTCCGCGAACGGCTTGTGACGCCGCGGCAGCGATTGGGCCGCCTGCAGGTCCTGGTGGCAGGTCCAGCAAAGCGCGGTGCGCGGCGAGCGCAGCAGGGCGGGCTGATCCGAGCCGTGGGAATCGTGGCATGCGGCGCAGTCGCCGTCGCGGACGGGCCGGTGGGCCAGATCCGCCCTGGGGAAGAGCGTGCCGCTGTCGTGGCAGGCCGCGCAGGCGGCGCCGACGCCGCCGGCCTTCAGCAGGTGCTCGCCGCGGGCGGCGTGGGCGTCGTGGCAGGCGCTGCACTCGCCGCCGTCGAAGGGGACGTGGGGGTGCTTGCGCGCTTCCGTCAACCCGTCGTGGCAGCCGGCGCACAGCGCCGTCTGGTCGGCGATGGGCGCGGGGCCGTCGTGGCAGGCCGC
The DNA here is from genome assembly GCA_013824755.1 of Gemmatimonas sp. Taxonomy (GTDB): domain Bacteria; phylum Krumholzibacteriota; class Krumholzibacteriia; order LZORAL124-64-63; family LZORAL124-64-63; genus PNOJ01. Next base: position 14,490 of record PNOJ01000026.1, on the reverse strand, counting down.
GCAGTCGCGGTCGTCGAAGGGCGGGTGCGAGTTCGACCGGACCAGCGCCGCCTGCGTCGAGTGGTGCGGCGCATGGCAACCGGTGCAGTCCAGCCCGGCGAGGTCGCGTCCGAGGTGGGCTCCCTTCAGCGCGGCGTCGCTCTCGTCGTGGCAGCGGAAGCAGAGCTCGACCGCAGGCGCCGCCAGCAGCGAGGGCTGCGCGCCGCCGTGGGGCAGGTGGCAGGTCGTGCAGTCGTCCAGGATCGGGGGATGGACCGACTTGGCCGCGGCGACGTCGACGACGTCCTCGTGGCAGATCGTGCAGAGCAGGGGCTCCGGCGCGGAGAGCAGGCCGGCGCGGACGGAGCGGTGGGCGTCGTGACAGGCCGTGCAGTTGCCGGCGGCGACCGGGGCGTGGGCGTGACCGCCGGCGCCCGGTCCGGTGTCGTGGCAATCCAGGCAGATCGTCGCGGCCGGTCGGCGCAGCATGGCGACCTCGTCGCCGCCGTGGGGCCGGTGGCAGTCGCCGCAGAGACCGTCCGCGACGGGCGGGTGCAGGCTGCCCCCTTCGGGACGGACGGCTTGCTCGTCGTGGCAGGCCAGGCAGGTCGCCGCGGGCGTCGTCTTCAGCAGCGAAGGCTGATCGGCGCGGTGCGGCACGTGGCAGGCCAGACAGTCGCCGCGCGCCGCCACATCGTGGGGATGGGCGGTGACGAGCTCGACCTTGACCTTGAGGTGGCACCCGAGGCAGAGGGTCCCGACCTTGGCGGTCAACAGTCCGGGTTCGGTCGAGCTGTGCGGGTCGTGGCAGGCGGAACAGTCCTTCTTGACGAAGGGCGTGTGGTCCGAAACGACGGCGGCCGCACCGTCGCCGATCTCGTCGTGGCAGCCGAGGCACAGATCTCCGGGCGGGGCGATCAGCAGCGCGGCCCGCTCGCCGCCGTGAGCGTCGTGGCAGACGGCGCAGTCGCCGCCGGCGACCGGCGCGTGGACCACGTTGCGGCGGAACGGAGCGTCCTCGTGGCACTCGAAACAGAGCCGGCGCAGCTCGGCCTTGATCATCCCGGGGTGCGCGCTGCCATGGGCGGCGTGGCAGTCCAGGCAGGAGCCGTCGGCGACGGGGGCGTGGGGCGTCGCGGCGCCGGCGCCGGGCTGGTCGTGGCAGGCCAGGCACAGGTCGTTGCCCTGGGCGACCAGCGCGGTGCGGCCGGCGTCGTCCTTCACGTGGCAGGCGGCGCAGTCGCGGTCCTTGACGGGCGCGTGCTGCACGGCCAGCAGGAGCTTCGGCGCGTCGGCGCTGTGGGGGTCGTGGCAGGACGTGCAGCCGACGGTCGCGTCCGCGTCGCCGTGCGCCTGCGCGAGCTTGCGCGCGTCGCGGTGGCAGGACAGGCAGAGCGCGTCGACGGCGGTGGCCAGCAGGTGCGGTTCGGCGCTGCCGTGGGGCCGGTGGCAGGCCGCGCAACCCTGCTTCTTCAGCGGGGCGTGGACGAACGCGCGCGAGAAGGCGGCGCCGTCGTGGCAGGCCAGGCAGGACGCGTCGCCCTTGGCGGGCAGCAGGCCGGGCTGTCCGCTGCCGTGGGGATCGTGGCAGGCGACGCAGCCGCCGTCCCGTACGGGCGGATGGGTGTGCGGCAGATCGGATTCGGCGATCTGCGGCGCGTGGCAGCCCGCGCAGAGGTCGTTGCCCGACGCCTTCAGGGCCAGGCGGCCGACGACGCCGTGGGGCTCGTGGCAATCCTCGCACGCCGCCTTCGCGAACGGGGCGTGCGCGTGCGGGGCGCCGGTGGCCTTCTTCTGGTCGGCGTGGCAGTCCAGGCAGGCCTTCGTGCGGAACGGCCCCGCCGCCAGGGCGTTCGCCGGGAGTTGGAGCGCCGCCAGCAGGATCACCAGCATCAGGGCCGGCACGGCGGCGGCGGGTGCGGCACGCTTACTCATGGCTCTCCTTCGCGATCTGCTGGGCGATTCGTTCGCGGACGACGGCCTCGGCGCCGGGGACGATCCTGATGGTCGTGGCGGCCTCGAGGCGGGCGACAGATTCGGCGATGTTCTCGCGCGTGCGCTGGGCCTTCATGCGCAGCAACAGCTCCTCGCGGCATTCCGCGAGCGGTCTCGGCGTCGACGGCTCGACCTCTGTCACGACGGCGACGACCCAGCCGCCGGGCACCTCGTACGGGTCCAGGATCTGCCCGCTCGAGGCTTCGCCCGGCTTCAGGCCGAGCATCGACGGCTGGAGCCAGGTCGTGGGCAGGGCCGCGGCGTCCTGGCGGACCTCCGAGGTCCGCTTGGCCAGCCAGGACATCTCGGCGCCCTGGTCGAGGCGCTGCTTGAACGTGTCCGCGGCCTCCTTCTTCTCGAGCAGGACGCTCTGGACCTTCAGGCGGGCGGGCGGCGTCAGGTGAGCCAGGTTCGCGTTGTAGAAGGCGAGGATCTCGGCCTCGGACGGCGTGAAACGGAAACGGCCCAGGGAGTTGACCATCTCCTCGAGCACGAGGTCGCGCTCCTGCTGGACCGCGAGACGCTTGATCAGGGGCCGCTCGGGGTACCCCAGCCGGTTGGATTCGTAGCCGAGCAAGGCTTCGCTGAACCACTTCCTGAAGAACTCGTCCCGCAGCTGCGGGGCGTCGGGCTTGTTGGCGAGCCCGTGGAAATGTTCGAAGCGCATGTTGTGGGTGAGCGCGCGGACGCGCAGGGCGCCCGACGGCAGCTTCGCCAGCACCGCGTCGCTCTCCTCCAACCGCTTCTTCACCGCGGGGTCGGTCGACGCGTAGTCGAGGGACGCAAGCAGCGCCTCGTCCACCCGGATGCCGTACTTCTTCTTCAGGCTCTCGAGGTAGGACTCGATGGCGGCCTCGCGGCCCTGGGCCGGATCGGCGAAGACCAGCGGCGCGGTGGCGGCGACCGAGTCCAGCAGGGCGATGATGCTGCGCGACCGGATGGTCTCGCGCACCTGGGAGGCGATCAGGTCCCGCCGGTGCAGGCCCGTGCGGTACCCGTCCTGGATGATCAGCTCGTTCTGGATCAGGCGCCGCAGCACGGACGAGGGTTCGGGCATCTGCTGCTGGCTCTTGTTCATCTGCAAGGTGACGAAGAGCTCCATGTCGAGGTCGGCGACGGTGATCGTGTCGCGGCCCACGAAAACCAGGGGCGCGTCCTCGGCCGGGACCGCGGCCGGAGCTGCGGCGGCGAGTGCGAGCGCGGCGACGAACGGCGCGATGTGTGCGTGGAGACGGGCGAACTTCATGTCAGCGTACCTTTCCCGGCCGGCGGGAATCATCCCACAGCCTGTGCGTGGCCCCGGCGATCAGCCGCCGCGGCGTACTCGAAACGATGTTGCCGAACCAGCCCCGCGCGGGGGCGTTGTCCTGGTCGACACCGCAAGCGGTCGAGACCAGACCGGTCCCGGTGTCGACCACGCGAAGATGCAGCGAGAACGGGGCGACCGTCTCCCAGGCTACCGTCCTGCTGGACGGACCATCGTCATCGACCGCCGTCAGGACGGCCTGGTCGGGATCCCGAGTGATCATCTGGACCACGATCACGTCGGACACCTCGAACGCGCCGGCCAGCAGCTCCAGGCCGGGGCGGTCGAGCCGGCGCGGATCGGCGCCGCCGGCGACCAGGACGCCGCCGAGGACCGCCGGGTCCACAACCGCGCACGCCGAATCGGCGAGCGCGGCCTCGACCAGGCACTGCGTCGCGATCTGGGCGGTCGCGGCGTCGAAACCGACGGGGTGGACCGCCAACGGCGCGACCGGCGCACCCGTCCTCGCCGGGTCCGCCGCGGCGAGCGTCGCGACGAGTCGGCGGCAGGCGAGCGCGAAGTCGATCCGCCAGGCGGTGCCGCCCAGCGTGCAGGTCTCGGAGGACGCGGCGGCGGTCAGGCCCGTGCCGGCGTCGATGATGCGCCCGGCCAACTCGATGCGGTCGCTCCCGAGGTACAGGTGGACCAGCAGCAGGCGGCCCGTGCCCGCGCTGTCGAGGTCGGCGAGGAAGGCCGGCGGGAACTGCCGACCGTCACGGATCCGCCAGCGGCGCTGCAGGGCCTGTGATGTTTCCGCGGGCAGGGGCGCGGCGCCGTTGTGTGCGAGCGCGGCGGAGCATTCCTGTTCGCCGAGCGCGCGCAGATCGGCCAGGTCCGCGACGCCGCTGCCGTAGCCGGCGCCGGCCATGAACAGCAGGATGCAGGTGCGGCCGGCCGGGTCCGGGGCGGTATCCGATCCGACGGCGGGCACCGCGGACAGCAGGCACGGCAGCAGCACCGCCGCCGCGGCGGCGGTCCTGGCTCGGACGACGAAGAGGTGGCAGAACGCGCCTCGCATCAGAACAGGGACTCCAGGGCCTCGTGCACCGCACGGCGCGAAACGTCGAACTGGCTGGCCGAATCGCCGCCGAAGAGCTTGCGCCAGAATGACGATCCGTCGCGCGACACCTGGGCGTTCCAGACCATGGTGCCGGTCTCGGTCTCCGACATGGAGAACGTGGCGGTCAGTGCGTAGACCTGGTCGCCGCCGCTGCGCCGCTGCCCGTACTCCTCCACCGTGCCGGTGAAGATCGTCTGGACGTCGAGCGCTTCGCCGAGGGCGACGATCTGCTCCGGCGTCAGCGTCGTGTCGGGTCCCAGGCCGAGCCGATTGCACGCGGCCTGGGTCGCACCCGGATCGACGACCTGCAGCGCCTCGGTCTGCAGCAGTTCGGCCAGGAACACGGGCTGCAGCCGCGCCGCCGCGAAGCGGTCGGCGCTGAGGTTGTGGAAAGGGACCACCGCGCAGCGCCTGACGAAGCTCAGATCCACGTCGGTGCGGAGGAAGTGCGTGGTCCCGGGCGCGCACCCGGCCAGCAGGGCCAGCCCGGCGGCGAGCGCGATCCGGATTCCGGTTCGAGGTGCCATCGTCCCATCTCCCATCGCTGCGGCCGCGGGGCGGCCGCGTCTCAGAAGCTCCAGTGGACCCTGAAGCTGGTGTTGAAGGGCGAGCTCCGCTCGCCGTCGCGTTCGTATTCCTGGACATCGAGCCCGCCCTCGAGCGTGAGGCGCGGCCGCGCGCGGCAGATCGCCTGCAGGGAGGCGCCCTGCTGGTGGGAGCCGAGGCGCGAATCGTGCTGGTCGCTGAGCGACATCTGCAGGCTGACGCTGCCGCCGGGCAGCGGGATCCAGGTCAGGTAGTGCCGCAGCATCCAGTCGTCGCGGGATCGCTGCTCGTAGCGGGCGAGGCTGGTCAGCGTCAGCAGGGGGCGGATCTGCCAGCCGAGATCGAGCTGCGTGTCGTTGAAGGGCGTGAAGCCCGCGCCCGCGACCGCGCTCACCCAGCGGTTGACGCGGCGCAGGTTCAGGCTGAGGCTCGGTTTCGGGGCGCAGTTGACGGTCGTGGACACGGTCCACGACCGCGAGTCGCTCGTCGTGACGTAGTCGTCGAGGCGGGCGTGGCCGACCTGCTGCTGCAACCGCAGCGCCGGCGCCGGCTGCCACGACACGTCCAGCGACGCGTTCTCGGTGACCTTGTCCAGGTCGCGGCTGTGGTCCACCAGGCGCGACCAGCCCAGCCGGCTCCACAGGCGATCGTGCTCGCGGCGGGTCAGCGAGAGCGAGTACCCCGTGACGTCGGTGCTGCTGCGCGATGGGCTCTCCAGCCTGTCGACGCGGTAGGAGCCGCCCGCGGTCCACGCGCCGCGGCGCCAGGTCGCGCCCAGGCGGTGGTCGACGCCGCTGAGGTCGCGCGCGCCCTCGTCGAACCGGCGCTCGTCGAGGCTGGCGTCGTAGGTCAACGTGAGGTCGCGCCGGGCGTCGTATTCGAAGCTGCCGGTCAACTGGTAACGCGAGACGTTGCTCCCCGACGACGAGGCGGACCCGGCGGCCGGTCCCTCGATCTCCAGCTCCGTCAGCGCGATCACGGCTTCGGTCGGGCCGGTCTTGACGTCGACCAGCTTCAGGCGGCGCGCGGCGACGCCGGCCGGGAAATCGATGAGCCAGCCCTGGCGACCGTTGCCCCAATCCTGGTAGACGGCGCTCGCCGCGGCCGGGGCCAGCTCGGTCCAGGCGACGCCCTCGGGATCGTCGTTGACGAAGACGCGCCACTGCAGGAAGGCGGGGAAGCGCACGATGTCGGCGACGTGGAGGACGGCACGGTTCATCGTGGTCGTCTCGCCGAAGTCCACCACGAGGTTGCGGAAGTCGCCGCCGAACTCGCGCACGACGCTCTGCTCGTCGCCGATATCCAGGCCTACCGGCTGGTCGAGGTCCAGGTCGGTCAGCGCCGGCAGCGGCGTCGGCAGCGGCTCGAGGGGGTCGAGGCTCTCGGGCGTCCCATCCAGGACGTAGCCGACCGACAGCGGCACCAGCAGCGATCGCCGGTTGCCGCCGAGATCGATGTCCTGGCGCAGGAACCGGCTCCGCGCCTCCACGGCGTAGCGCAGCCGGTTGCCTTCCACCCGGCCCGCCTTGCGGTACACGAAGTTGTGGCTGGTGAAGAGCCGGCCGATGCCGCTGCTCACGGTCCTCGTGTCGTTGTGCGTGTAGCCGTAGCGCAGTTCCCCGTAGCGCCGCCAGGAGCGTTGCGCGCCGGCGCTCAGCATCCGGTCGCGGTTTTCGGTCTCCGGCAGGGGGGCTTCGCGACGCCAGGAAGCGGTATCGCTGTAGCGCAGGTACAACTCCCCCCAGCCGTGGACGCTGCGCGCGTTGGCGCTCCAGTCCAACCGCTCGTCGAGAAAATCGTCCTGGCCGGCGCCGCGCCAGGTCTTGCGGAAAGCGCCGGCCGAGAGCAGCGCGCGCAGGGTGCCGCCGCGATAGGTCAGCGAGGCAGTAGGCTGGTTCAAGATGGTCGTGAAATCGGAGGCAAGACCGCCATACCGACTCGACAGGTCCTCGCGGCGGTTGCGGAACTGGAGACGGCCCGCCAATCCGGGCGCCAAGCGGATGACCTGCTCGTAGGAATCGTCGAGGTACAGGGAACTGGTCGTGAAGGCCTCGCCGCCGGCGCGGCCTTCCTGGCGGTTTCCCTGCACGTCGATCTGACCGTCGAGCGCGAGCGCGGTGCCGGCGGCGAGGGCCAGGAACGTGACGATCCCGGCGACAACGATTGTTGACTTACAGCGCAGCACCGGATGAACCGATCCCGTCACAGGTGTTGTCGGCGGGGAAATCCCCTTGGCTCCCTAGTATATAGCGTGTAACCGGGAGAATTCCCGTTTTTTTTCCAACACATCGATCTTGAGTGTCGTTTCCCCTGATCTCGATCGATTTTGCACTTAAGGTTTGTTTTTGATTTGCCGACACATATAGCACTATGAGTAGATTTTTCGTCGTTTTTGTCAATTCTTCGGTTCGCTTGGCGGCGATCATGGTAACCCTCGCCATGTTGACCGCAGGCCTGCCGGCAGCGGCGGGAAGTGGTCACGAACAGGTCGCCTGCACCCGCTGTCATGCCGGCGGCGAGGCGGCGACCGTGTCCGACGACGCTGCCTGCCGCGTCTGTCACACCGTCGCGGTGCGCATCGGGGCGGCCAAGCTGGCGTTTCACGCCCAACCGAACCGCGACTGCCTCGATTGCCACGCGTTCCATGCGCCCGAGCAGGTCCGGGCCGGTGCCGTGGTCTTCCGCTTCGCCCACGGCGAGGCTGCGGCTCGCGACCTGTGCCGATCGTGCCACGCGCCCGGCAGCGACCTGGCGGTTCTGGACGACGACCACCGTGCGGCGGCGGCCGTCTACCATGTCGACTCCTCGCAGCTCACCGGTCTGACGCCTTCACAGAGTTGCCTGCTCTGTCACGGCGGCGCGGCGGGCGACGCCCGCGCGCAGCTGGCAGCCTCACCGGCCCCGCGTTTCGCCGAGCACGCCAGCCACCCCTTCGGCGTAGCCGTGCGGCCCGGCGGCGAGGGCGGCTTCCCGGTCCGGCCGCGGATCGACGCGCGGCTCGAGCTCTTCGACGGCCGGATCGAGTGCCAGACCTGCCACCGCCTCGGGGCCGGGACCGCCGACCTGCTGGTCGCGCTCGACGGACCCGACGGTCTCTGCCTCGGCTGCCACGGCCGCGCCGGGTCCACGCGGCCGACGATCGCCGCGACGCCCGTTCAGCTCCCGACCGCGACGGCCAGCGCCTCGCGCGCGGCCGCGACGGTCGTGTCGATGTCCGCGTCGGTGTGGGCCGCGGACACGAAGCCCACCTCCCAGCCCGACGGCGCCAGGTAGACGCCGCGCTCGATGAGCGCGCGGTGCAGGCGGCCGTACGTCGGCATGCGCGCGCCGTCGACCGTGTCGAAGCGGACGGGCGCCTCGGCCTGGAACACCGTCCAGAACAGCGAACCAAGCCGCACGACGGTCGCGACGACGCCGGCCGCGGCGGCCGCCTCGCGCAGTCCCGCCTCGAGCCTTGCGCCCTTGCGCTCCAGATCCGCGTAGAACCCCGGCCGTCCGATCTTCTCGAGCGTCGCGAGGCCCGCGGCCATCGCCACCGGGTTGCCGCTCAGGGTGCCGGCCTGGTAGACCGGCCCCAGCGGCGACACCTTCTCCATGATGTCGCGCCGGCCGGCGTAGGCGCCGACGGGCATGCCGCCGCCGATGATCTTGCCGTAGGTGCCGAGGTCGGGCTCGATGCCGTACAGCTCGGCGGCGCCTCCCGCCGCCACACGGAAGCCGCTGATCACCTCGTCGAAGATCAGCAGCGCGCCGTGGCGCTGCGTCAGTTCGCGGCACGTGCGCAGGAACGCCGGCGTCTGCAGCAGCAGACCGGCGTTGGCCGGCACCGGTTCGATGATCAGCGCCGCGACCTCGTCGCCGTGGGCGGCGAAGAAGGCGCGCAGGCGGTCCTCGTCGGCCAGCGGCAGCACGGCCGTATGGCGCGTGACGTCGGCCGGCACGCCGCCGCTGCTCGGGGTGCCGAAGGTGGCCAGGCCGCTGCCCGCGTCCACCAGCAGGCTGTCGACGTGGCCGTGGTAGCAGCCCTCGAACTTCACGATCAGGTCGCGCCCGGTGAAGCCGCGGGCCAGGCGCACCGCGCTCATCACGGCCTCGGTGCCCGAGCTGACGAAGCGCACGCGGTCGCACCAGGGCAGCCGCGCCAGGAAGGCCTCGGCCAGCAGGACCTCGCGGCGGCTCGGCGCGCCGAAGCTGGCGCCCTCGGGCACGGCCGCGAAGACGGCCGCCTGCACGTCGGGGTCGGCGTGGCCGAGGATCAACGGTCCCCAGCTCTGGCAGTAGTCGAGGTACTCGCGGCCGTCCTCGTCGGTGAAGCGGGCGCCCCGTGCGCTGCGGAAGAACAGCGGGTCGCCGGGCACGGACTTGAAGGCGCGCACCGGCGAGTTGACGCCGCCGGGCAGCGCCGCCTGCGCGCGCCCCCACCAGGAGGCGTTGCTCATCGGATCCACCCCCCGCGCAGGGCGTCGCGGCCGTGGTAGGTGATGATCAGGTCGGCGCCGGCGCGGCGCATGCCCAGCAGGTTCTCCATGACCACGGCGCGCTCGTCGGCGAAGCCGGCCTTCACGGCGGCCTTCACCATCGAGTACTCGCCGCTGACGTTGTAGCAGACCACCGGGCAGAGCGCCTGCTCGCGCACGCGGCGCACGATGTCCAGGTAGGCCAGGGCCGGCTTGACCATGACCATGTCGGCGCCCTCTTCCATGTCCAGCAGCGCCTCGAGCAGGGCCTCGCGGCCGTTGCGCGTGTCCATCTGGTAGGTCTTGCGGTCGCCGCGCGGCGCGCTGTCGCAGGCGTCGCGGAAGGGGCCGTAGTAGGCGCTGGCGAACTTGGCCGAGTAGGCCAGGATCGAGGTGTTGACGAAGCCCTCGTCGTCGAGCAGGTCGCGGATGGCGCCGACGCGGCCGTCCATCATGTCGCTCGGGCTGACGATGTCGGCGCCGGCCTTCGCGTGGGCCAGGGCCATGCGCGCCAGCTGGTCGGCGCTGGCGTCGTTGACCACGACGCCGTCCTCGAGGAAGCCGCAGTGGCCGTGGCTCGTGTAGGCGCACAGGCAGACGTCGGTCACCAGCACGACGTCGCGGCCGAAGCGGTCGCGCAGGGCCTTCAGGGCCTGCGGCACCAGGCCGTCCCCGGCGACGGCCGCGGTGCCGTGGTCGTCCTTGTGCTCGGGGATCCCGAACAGCAGGTGCGAGCGCAGCCCGAGCTCGACGTCGGCGGCCACCTCCTCCACCAGCTTGTCGACCGAGACGTGCGTGACGCCGGGCATGCTCGCGATCTCGTCGACGTGGCCGCGGCCCTCGACCACGAAGTGCGGGGTGATCAGGTGGCGGGCCGCGATGTCGGTCTCGGCCACGAGCTCCCTCATCAGCGGCGTCGTGCGCAGGCGGCGGGGGCGGTGCAGCAGGTTCATGACAGCGTCTCCCGGTATGAAGGGTCCGTGACGGGGCCCAGGCCGCAGGCTCGGGCCATGGCTGACAGGTCGGGCGCGTCGGCGACCAGGGGGTCGAAGCCGGCGGCGCGGGCCGCGGCGGCCGTGGTTTCCCCGATCGCGACGCAGGGCGGGCGCACCGCGTAGGCCGCGGCGAAGGCGCCCACGGCCGACGGGCTCGCGAAGAAGACGAGATCGCCCTCCTCGAAGGGGTGCGGGGCAGATCCCCGGCGGGGACGGGTTCGGTGCGGTACAGGGGCAGCTCGACGACCGTGCAGCCGGCGGCGCGCAGGCCGGCGCCCGGCTCGGGCAACCGGTGGTCGGGGCCGGGCAGCAGCACGCGGGCGGGCGCCGCGCCGGCGTCGATGAAGGCGCGGGCCAGCTCGGCGCCGTCGCGGCAGCGCGCGCCCAGATCGTCGCGCCAGCCGCGGTCGGCCAGGACGGCGGCCGTGCCGCCGCCGAGGGCGCCGACCTTGGCGCCGGCGGGGGACAGGCCGGCGTCCGCGAAGGCGCTCACGCCCTGCGGCGAGGTGAACAGGACCCAGTCGAAGGCGGCGGGATCGATGTCGGCGGGCGGCGGGAGGGGCGCGTGGCGCAGCAGGGGCAGGACCAGCACCACGGCGCCGGCCGACGCGAGGGCTCCGGCCCAGGCGCGGCACTGGGCCGCTTCGCGGGTCAGGACGATGCGCCGCGGCGGGGCGTTCATGCGGGCTTCCCTTCGCGGGCGCGGATCCGGCGCAGGGCCTCGTCGCCCAGGGCCTCGGGATCGGGGCCGTCGAGGCGCAGGTGCAGCGGTGCGCCGACGCCGTCGCGCGGGCTCCAGAAGGCGCTCAGCCGGAAGCCGTCGCCGAGCCGGCGCACGTTCACGCCGAAGGGCAGCTGGCAGCCGCCGTCGAGGCGCTCGAGCAGCGCGCGCTCCACCGCGACGGCGCGGCCGTCCGGTTCGCAGTGCAGGCGGTGCACGAGTTCGCGCACGCGCGGCTCGTCGCGGCACTGCAGGGCGAGCATGCCCTGCGCGGGGGCGGGCACGAAGTCGTCCACCTCCAGCGGCAGCACGCAGAGGTCGCCCAGGTCGAGCTCCAGACGCAGCACGCCCGCGCGCGCCAGCAGGATGGCGTCGTACTGCCCTTCGCGCAGCTTGCGCACGCGCGTGGGCACGTTGCCGCGCAGGTCGGCGATCGTGAGGTCGGGGCGCAGGTCGCGCAGCTGCGCCTGGCGGCGGGCCGCGCTGGTGCCCATCCGTGCGCCGTCCGGCAGCGGGAGCAGCTCGCCGGCGGCCAGACGTTCCCGGTCCACGCAGTCCGGCCGTACCAGCAGGGCTTCGCGCGGGTCCTCGCGGCCGACCAGCGCGGCCAGCACCAGCCCGGCCGGCATCCCGGTCGCGAGGTCCTTCATCGAGTGCACGGCCAGGTCGACGCGCCCGTCGAGCTGGGCGTCCTCGAGCTCCTTCGTGAAGAAGCCCTTGCCCTCGAGCTGGGACAGTGGCACGTCGTCGATGCGGTCGCCCTGCGTCTTGATGATGGTCAGGGACGTCCGCACGCCGAGGGCGCCGAGCAGGCCCTGGACGTGATGGGCCTGCCACAGGGCAAGTTCGCTGCCGCGGGTGCCGATGCGGATGATGTCGGTGCCGTCGCCAGGATTCACGTCGCCTCCTCGCCGATCGCCGGAATACCGCCGCCGCGGCCCAATCTAGGAATCGCGTGTTCGATTTGTGTCACGGAGACGTCACGTCCGCCGAAATCTTGCCGTCCCGGTACGGGGACTGCAAGGGGGGAAGCCGGGGAACTCCCGCCCAGGCGCCCCTGGCGTCCGGCACGTTGCCGGACAAGACGTTGCACGCCGACACCCCACGCGAGGCCGACGATGATCCGCATCCGGCAATACTGCGCCCTGGCCGCGTTCGCGATCTGCACGCCGGTGCACGCCGCCGCGCCCGTGACCCGCGACGAGGCGGGTGCGGTCGCGGCCCGCTGGCTGGAGATCATGACGGACCGGGACGCCTGCGGCGCCGGGACCGTGATCGAAGATGTCGCCGCGCTCGATCGGGATGGCGCGACCATCGGCTGGATCGCCCGCCTGGCGCCGCAAGGCTGGATCCTGGTGCCCGCGCGGCGCGAACTGGCGCCGGTGAAGGCCTGGTCGGAGCGCGGCGGGTTCGATGCCGGGGCGACCGGCGGCGCGGCGGCGCTGGCGGGCGACGATCTGGCCGACCGCACCTCCGTGCTGGCGCGCGTCGGCGCCGCGAGTCCGGGGGAGCATCCCGCCTGGCGAGCGCTGAGCGCGCCGGCGGCAACCGCGACCTCGGGCGTGAGCCCCCTGCTCTCTTCCACCTGGGCGCAGGGCTCTCCCTACAACGACGATTGCCCGCAGGGCGACGGCGCCCAGACCTTCGTGGGCTGCACGCCGCTGGCCGTCGCACAGGTCATGCGCCACCACCGCTGGCCGCCGCGAGGCCGGGGCGCGACCGTGCGCTGGTGGGAGGGGGACACCCGCTGTGGGGGCGCAACGCCCGGCGACACGCTGCGGGCGGACTACACCGATCCCTACGACTGGGAGGCCATGCCCGACGTCGCGGTCCCGGGCGACCCGCAGGCGGTGCGCGACGCCGTCTCGGAGCTCTGCTACGAGGCGGCCCTGGCCTGCGGCGCCGACTTCAGCTTCTGCGGCACCGGCGCCTCGCTCGCGGCGGCGCGTCAGGCGCTGGTGCAGAAGTTCCGCTACGCCCCGACGGCGCACGAAGTCTCGCGTTTCCGCCTGAGCGATGCGACCTGGTTCGACACGATCCGCGCCGACCTCGACGCCGGCCTGCCCCTGCTCTACGCCTCCACCATCCACACCATGGTCTGCGACGGCTGGCAGGAAGTCGGTGGCATCCCGCTGATCCACATCAACTACGGCTGGGGCGGCGCCGACGACGGCTGGTTCGCCCTGGACGCGATCCTGACCTCGGCCAACCCGGCGGCCGAGAAGATCGTCTGCGGCCTGGTCCCGGACACGGTCACGCCGCTGGTCCTGGACGGGTTCACGGCGACGCGCGAGGGCGCCGCCGTGCGGCTCGCCTGGCGGGTGCGCGCGTGCGAGGAGGTCGGCGGACTGCACGTCTGGCGGGAGACGTCGTCGGGCGGCCGGTCGCGCTTGACCGCGGCGCCGCTGCCCTGCGCGGACGAGGCCGGCTGGGTGGACGCCGACGCGCCCGCGACGGATGCGGCATATTGGCTCGAGGGCGCGGGACCTGAGGCGTCGAGCTGGTACGGGCCCGCCCGGCCCGGCCCGGCGGCCGCGACCGCGACCGCCGGCCTGGAGCTGGTGAGCCTGGAGCCGAATCCCTGCAATCCCGTCGTGACGGCCACGGTACGGCTCGCCCGCGCCCAGGACCTGCTCGCGACGGTGCACGATCTGCGGGGGCGCCGGGTCGCGACCCTGGCCGAGGGACCGCGGGCCGCCGGCGAGCACGCGCTGCGCTGGGACGGTCGCGCCGCCGACGGCCGCGCCGCGCCGAGCGGGACGTACCTGCTGCGCCTGGCCGGGGAGGCGACCGCGACGGTCCGGCGTCTGGCGCTGGTTCGCTGAGAATTGACGAGAGCTCCTCCCGACTCCCGTGCTATGCTCACGGATGAAGATCAGGTCGCCCGCGGCCTGCACCGATCGCCCACACCGCCGCCCGGCTCGCCCCCATGGCCGCGCGGCACCGGATGCGCATGTCGGATCGCCCGTCGAGGTGTCTGCTGCCGCTCTGCCTGACACTGCTCGCCGGTGTCGCTGCCGCCGCGCCGGTCTCCCAGGACACCGCCCGCCAGGTCGCCCGCAACTGGGTCTGCGACGTCGTCCATAGCGGCGGAGGGTGGGCCGGCGCCTCGCTGCCGAAGCTGGTGGACGAGGGGGCGCTGGCGGCGGGCGACACGGTCCTGGCCTGGATCTTCCGGGTCGCGCCGCGGGGCTACATCGCGGTCTCCGGCCGGTTCGAACTGACGCCCGTGGTCGCGTCCAGCGAGACCGCGCACCCGCCTTCGCGGGAGCCGGGGGGTTTCTACGACCTGCTCGTCGACGTGATGGCGGGTCGCGTGCGCCGGGTCGCCGCCGACGCCGATGCGGGGCGCCACCGGCCGCCCCATCCCGCCTGGAAGCGCTACCGTTCGGACGACGAGACGTTCCAGGCCAAGCTGCTGCTCGAACCAG
>PNOJ01000025.1 GCA_013824755.1 Gemmatimonas sp. | reverse complement strand
CCGGCGGCGATGCCGGGGATCCCCGACGTGGTGGGCGTGTCGCGCGAGATGGCCGAGTGCTGCCGCGCCGTGCAGGCGGTGGCCGCGAGCAACGTGAACGTGCTGCTGCACGGGGAGAGCGGGACGGGCAAGGAGGTCCTGGCGCGCGCGGTGCACCGGCTGGGGCCGCGCCGCGCGCGCGGGTTCGTAGGGGTCAATTGCGCCGCGCTGCCTGAGAGCCTGTTCGAGAGCGAGCTGTTCGGCCACCAGGCCGGCGCCTTCACCGGCGCGGGCAAGGAGAAGAGCGGTCTGCTGGAGGCGGCCGACGGCGGCACCTTCTTCCTGGACGAGATCGGCGACATGCCGTTGGCCCTGCAGATGAAGCTCTTGCGCGTGATGCAGGAACGCAAGCTGCGGCGGCTCGGCGAACTGCGCAGCCGCGCGGTCGACGTGCGCTTCGTCGCCGCCAGCCACAAGGACCTCGCCGTGGAGATCGAGGCGGGGCGGTTCCGCCTGGACCTCTATTTCCGGCTGAAGGTGGTGCAGATCGCGATCCCGCCGCTGCGCCATCGTCCCGAGGACGTCACCCACCTGCTGGCCCACCTGCTGCAGCGGCGCGGCGCCGACCCGACGCGCCTGTCGGTGGCGCCCGACGCGCTGGCCGCCCTGCAGGCCTACCGCTGGCCAGGCAACGTGCGCGAGCTGGAGAACGAGGCGCAGCGCTGGCTGGCCCTGCACCCCGGCGCGGAGGTGATCGAGCTGGACCAGCTGTCGGCCGACCTGCGCCAGGCCGCCGGCCGCTCCGTCGACCCGTCCGACCTCGCGACGCTGCGGCCCATGGACGAGGCGACCGAACTGCTGGAGCGCTACCTCATCCGCAAGGCGATCTGCGCCTGCGACGGGCGCAAGTCGACGGCCGCCCGCCGGCTCGGCCTCTCGCGCCAGGGACTCTACAAGAAGATCCGGCGCTACGGCATGGGCGACTTGTTGCAGGCGGCGGGGTGAGCGGCTATGGTTCCGCCATGTCGTTGTTACGCCGCATCGCCGCGCCCGCCGCCTTCACGGATCCGCTGGCCGCCACGCGGCGACGGCCGGCGCCGTCGACGCAGCTGGCGCTCGCCGCCGGCGTGCTGGCCACGCTCGCGATGCCCCCCCTGCGCGGCACCGGCTGGTTCGTCGTGCCGGCGCTGGCGCTGCTGTTCGGCGCGCTGCAGCGCGCGCCCTCGCCCGCGCGCGTCGGCTGGTGGTTCGGCGTGGCCCACCAGGGCACGCTGCTGCACTGGCTGTTCCTGCTGGGGCCCGACGCCACGATCAGTTCGCGCTGGCTGATCCCCGCCGCCGCGATCGCGGCGATCCTCTACGCGGCGACGTACTACCTGCTGTTCGGCTGGTCGGCCGGGCTCGTCCGCCGCCGGCTCGGCCCGACGGGGCTGCTGCTGCTGGCGCCGCCGCTGTGGACGGCGATGGAAGCCCTGCGCACGGTCGGGGAACTGGGCTTCCCCTGGTGCCTGAGCGGGGCGGCCTGGCTGCAGACCCCCCTGTACCCCCTGGCCGCGACGGCGGGCGAACTGGGTCTGGGCGCGGCGACGGCGCTGACCGCCGCCGCTCTCGCCGCGCTGGTCCCGGCGGTCCTCGCGGCGGGGCGGCCGGTCCGGCCGACGGGCGCGGCGCTCGCGCTCCCGGTCGCCGCGGCGGCGGCCTGGCTCGCGCTGGGCGTGGGCGCGGGCGGCGTGCCGACGGCCGGCCGGGCGCCCGCGCTGCGCGTCGCCGCCGTGCAGGCCGACGTCTCCCTGCACGACAAGTGGTTCGACGCGACCGCGAAGTCCACGACCGAGCCCTACACCGAACTCACCGCCGCGGCGGCGCGCGAGGGCGCCGACCTGGTCGTGTGGGCCGAGACCGCCGTCCCGGCCTACCTGCTGCAGGACAAGCGCCTGCTGGCCTGGGTGCGGGCGGTGGCCGACACCAACGACGTCTTCCTCTACACCGGTTACCCCGATGCCGCGCTCGGCGCGGACAACCGGCAGGAACGCACCAACGCGTCGGGCCTGTTCGATCCCGACGGACGGCTGATCGACCGCTACGCGAAGCACCACCTGCTGCCGTTCGGGGAGCGCATGCCCTTCCAGCGGTGGTTGCCGCAGCTGGGCAAGCTGGACCTCGGGCAGGCCGAATGGACCCCGGGCCGCTCGCCTCAGCCGATGACCGTGGCGCCGGACAGCCTGCGCGCGCTGCGCATCGCGGGCCTGATCTGCTACGAGTCGATCTTCCCCTCCCTGGCGCGGCAGGCGGCGCGCGACGGGGCGCAGGCCCTGGTCAACATCACCAACGACGGCTGGTTCGGGAAGACCGCCGGGCCGGTCCAGCACGCCGAGATGGCGCGGCTGCGCGCGGCCGAGACGGGGCTGCCCGTGGTGCGTTGCGCCAACAACGGCGTCAGCTTCATCACCGACGGTCACGGCGCCGTGCGTGCCCGCGCCGGGCTCGGGGGACGAGCCGTCGTCGCGGCCGACGTCGCGCCCGGCGACGCGTCCACGCCGTTCGTCCGTCACGGCCACGTGCCGTTGGCGTTCGCCCTGGCCGTCTGGACCATCGTCGTCCTCGCTGCGTCCCTGCGGGCGCGGCGGCGGGAGCCGGCATGAGCGGCCCCTTGCGCCACGCCTTCCGCTACTGCCCGCAGTGCCGCCAGCCGCTGGCGGTGGGGGACGAGGGAGGTGTCGGCCGTCCTTCCTGTTCCGCCTGCGGATTCGTGCAGTACCTGAACCCGTCGCCGGCCGCCGCCGCCGTGATCCGCCGCGGGAATCTCGTGTGCCTGGTGCAGAGGAAGTTCGCGCCCAAGGCCGGGGAGTGGACCCTGCCCGCAGGCTTCATCGAGTACGACGAGGCGCCGGACGAGGCCGCCCGCCGCGAGACGCGCGAGGAGACCGGGCTGGACGTGCGCATCGACGGCCTGCTGGCCGTCCA
Source organism: Gemmatimonas sp. (assembly GCA_013824755.1). GTDB lineage: Bacteria > Krumholzibacteriota > Krumholzibacteriia > LZORAL124-64-63 > LZORAL124-64-63 > PNOJ01. Next base: position 26,128 of record PNOJ01000025.1, on the reverse strand, counting down.
CCAGGGCGTGCTGCCGCCGGACCGCCCGGTGATCCTGATCGTCTACGCGGCCACCGAACTGGGCGGGGAGTTGCTGGCGGGGGACGACGCCGCCGCCGTCGGCTTCTGGCCCCCGGACGCGCCGCCCGGCCCGATCGCCTTCTCGTCGCACCGCCGGGTGCTGGCCGCGCTCGCCGCCGCCGACCGCGAGGCGGGGCGGTGAGCGGGCCGACCGCCTCCGGGGCGCTGCCCGTGGCCGTGCTGCTCTCGGGCAGCGGCCGCACGCTGGAGAACCTGCTGACGAAGAGCCGTGACGGCGAGGTCCCGGTCACGGTCGCCGCGGTGGTCGCGAGCCGCGGCGACACGCGCGGCGTCGAGGTCGCCCGCGCCGCCGGCCTGCCGTGCGCCGTGATCCGCCGCCGGGACCACGCCGACGCCGACGCCCACAACGCCGCCGTCAACGCCTGGCTGGCCCCCTTCGCGCCGCGGATGATCGTCCTGGCCGGATACCTCTGCTTCTACCAGGCGCCCGCCTGGCTCGACGGCCCGGTGCTGAACATCCACCCCGCCCTGCTGCCGCGCCACGGGGGCCGCGGCATGTGGGGCCACCACGTCCACGAGTCCGTGCTGGCCGCCGGCGACCGCGAATCCGGCTGCACCGTCCATCTCGTCAGCGACGTCTACGACGCCGGCGAGATCCTCGCCCAGACCCGCGTCCCCGTCCTGCCCGGCGACTCGCCCGACACCCTCGCCGCCCGCGTGTTCGCCGCCGAGTGCGAGCTCTACCCGCGCGTCATCGCCGCGCAGGCGCGCCAACTGCTGGACGCGCCCACCCGCTGACCGTCTTGATCACATGAAATCCGGCTTACGCGCCGTGACAGGGGTGTCTGCAGGCCTCCTGCGCCAGGAGGGCGCAGGAGGCCGAAAGCCAAGCGCTCCGGGCACACGAGGTGCCCGGAGCGCGTCCCCTGTCACGGCGCGTAAGCCTAAACCGTACCGGTCATCAGGAAGTCGTGCATCGCGTTGGCCGCCATCCGACCGGCGCCCATGGCCAGGATGACCGTGGCGCCGCCGGTGACGATGTCGCCGCCGGCGAAGACGTCGGGCCAGGTCACCGACTGCATGGTCTTCTCGTCGACGATGATCGTGCCCTTGCGCGCGTCGCGCTTCAGCTCGGGCACGTCGGCGGTCAAGAGGGGGTTGGGTCCCTGGCCGGTGGCGATCACCACGGTGTCGACCTCGAAGATCTTCGTCTTGCCCTCGATGGGCACGGGGCGCCGGCGCCCGCTGGCGTCGGGCTCGCCCAGTTCCATCTCCTGGCACTCGATGCCGCACACCGCCCCGGTGCCGTCGTCGATGATCCGGATCGGGGCGTGCAGCAGGTTGAACTCGATGCCCTCCTCCTCGGCGTGGTGGATCTCCTCCGCGCGGGCGGGCATCTCCAGGCGGCTGCGCCGGTAGATGAGGTAGACCTTCTTCGGCCGCAGGCGCTTCGAGGTGCGGGCCGAGTCCATGGCCGTGTTGCCGGCGCCGATGACCGCGATGCGCTTGATGTCCTTGACCGGCGTGTCGGTCTCCGGGAAGCGCCAGGCGCCCATCAGGTTCACGCGCGTGAGGAACTCGTTGGCCGAGTAGACGCCGTTGAGGTTCTCGCCCGGGATGTTCAGGAACCAGGGCAGGCCGGCGCCGGTGGCGATGAAGGTGGCGTCGAAGCGGTTGCGGATCGACTGGAGCGGCTCCGCCTTGCCCACGGGGTAGTTCATCACGAACTTCACGCCCATCTGGCGCAGCCCGTCGATCTCCCGGACCAGGATCGCCTTGGGCATGCGGAACTCCGGGATGCCGTAGAACAGCACGCCGCCCGGCTTGTGCAGGGCCTCGAAGACCGTCACGTCGTGGCCGCGCTGGCAGAGGTCGCTGGCGGCGGTCAGGCCGGCCGGCCCGGAGCCGATGACCGCGACCTTCTTGCCGGTGGGCGGGTCGCACTTGGGCGTGACGTTGAGCCCGTGCTCCATGGCGTAGTCGCCGAGGAAGCGCTCGACGCGGCCCACGCCGCCCGGCTGGCGCTCCTGCTGCGGCTTGTTCAGGTTGCAGACCAGCTCGCACTGGTCCTCCTGCGGGCAGACGCGCCCGCAGATCGCCGGCAGGAAGTTCGTCTCCTTGATCTTGCGCAGGGCGTCCTCGAACTGCCCCTCGCCGACGAGGCGCATGAAGGCCGGGATGTCCACGCCCACCGGGCAGCCGCTCACGCAGGGCTTGTCCTTGCACTGGATGCAGCGCTGCCCCTCGCAGGTCGCCTCCTGCTCGGAGTAGCCGAGCGGCACCTCTTCGAAGTTGAAGATCCGGTCCTCGGGTTTCTGCTCCCGCATCGGGACCTTGGTCTTGGACTTGTTGAACTTGTAGCTCGGCTTGCTGGTCTCCGCCATGATCGAGCCCCCTTCCTAGCGGTCGCGCTCGGCGAGTAACTGGTCCGCCGCCTGCTGCAGGCGGCAAGCGTGCTCTGCGCGCTCGAGGGAGCGGGCCTCTTCGGGCTTGTAGTAGGAGAGACGCTTCATCAGCTCGTCGAAGTCGGTCTGGTGGCCGTCGAACTCGGGGCCCTCGACGCAGGCGAAGCGGGTCTCGCCGCCGACGGTGACGCGGCAGGCGCCGCACATCCCGGTGCCGTCGACCATGATCGGGTTGAGCGAGGCCAGCGTCTTGATGCCGTGCGGCTGCGTGGTCTTGCACACGAACTTCATCATGATCACCGGGCCGATGGTGATGCACTCGTCGATCTTCAGGCCCTCGTCGATGAGCCCCTGCAGCGCCTCGGTGACCAGCCCCTTGCGGCCGTAGCTGCCGTCGTCGGTGGTGACGATCAGCTGGTCGCTGACCGCGCGCACCTCGTCCTCGAGGATGAGCAGGTCCTTCGTGCGGGCGCCCAGGATGGTGACGACGCGGTTGCCGGCCGCCTTCATCGCGGTGGCCATCGGCCAGACCACGGCGTTGCCGATGCCGCCGCCGACGCAGACCACCGTCTTGCCGCCCTCCGGGATGGCCGTCGCCCGGCCGAGGGGGCCGGCCAGGTCGAGGATGGCATCCCCGGCTTTCAGCGCGTTGAGGTCGCGCGTGGTCTTGCCGACCTCCTGCGCGACGATGGTGATGGTCCCCTTGGCGACGTCGCGGTGCGCGATGGTCAGGGGGATCCGCTCGCCCTGGTCGCTGACGCGCAGGATGACGAACTGGCCGGCGCGCCCGCGCTGGGCGATGTGCTCGGCCTCGATCTCGAACAGCATGGTCTTCTCGGCCAGGAGCCTGGCGGTGACGATCTGGTTGGCCACGGCGTCCCTCTCCTTCGATGCGCGTGCCGCGGGCGCCGCCATACGAGTGCGGGCGACTCCCGAATCGAGGGTCTCGGTTCAAATAAGTCGCCATCGCCCTGTGAAATCAAGGTGCATTCGGCACGATCCGGAGCCGCGGAACGACTTGAAAATGAAGGCCGGAACGGGGAGGAAGGGCTGTGAAGTGGACGGCGGAAGGGCCGCTTCCTGCACCGGGTGCGCCCGCCCGTTTTGGGGGGGACGGTCTCCGGACGTGCGCCGACATGCCTGTCGTCCGGTGGTCGGACGCGACCCTTCCGCCGGGTCTTGGGATCTGCGTCGATCGGAGGTGCAAGCCTCGTGCCGATCCCACGGCCGCCCGGCGGCCGTCTTGACCCTCGCGGGAGTTGCCCTTATCGTGGGCCGGACATGGCGAACGCGACCCCGGTGCGGCCCGCACCGTCGCGCGCGAGCCCGGAAGGGACGACGGACTATGGAAGCGCTGATCCGCGGCATCCTGGAGAACATCGGCGAGGACCCGCAGCGCGAGGGCCTGCTCAAGACCCCCGAGCGCGTGGCGAAGGCCTGGCTCGAGATCACCGACGGCTACCACCAGGACCCCGACGCCATGGTGCGCCAGGCCCTGTTCGAGGCCGAGGGCCACGAGATGATCGTGATCAACGACATCGACTTCTTCAGCATGTGCGAGCACCACCTGCTGCCGTTCTTCGGCAAGGCGCACGTGGCCTACATCCCCGGCAGCAAGATCGTCGGGCTGTCCAAGATCGCCCGGGTGGTCGACGCCTTCTCGCGCCGTCTGCAGGTCCAGGAGCGGATGACCTCGCAGATCGCCCACTGCCTCCAGCGCAACCTCGACGCGCAGGGCGTGGCCGTCGTCCTGCACGCCCAGCACCTGTGCATGATGATGCGCGGCATCAAGCGCCAGAACTCCTTCGCGGTGACCAGCGAGATGGTGGGCGTCTTCAAGGACGACTCCAAGACGCGCAGCGAGTTCCTGACCCTCATCCAGGAGAAGCCCTGGAACTAGCCTCACAGAGGCGCGACGCGGGCGGCGCCTCCGTTCGCCTCCACCGAAGCGAATGGGCCGGTCCGTTGCGGACCGGCCCATTCGCTTCGGTGGAGGCTCACTCCGGTGACGCCGCCCGCGTCGCGCCTCTGTGCGGCTAGTTCCGCCGACTTCCCGGCTACAGCTACAAGCCTTGCTCTCCCAGCCAGCGCTCGCACTCGATGGCGGCCATGCAGCCGCTGCCGGCGGCGGTGATGGCCTGGCGGTAGACGTGGTCCTGGACGTCGCCGCAGGCCCAGACGCCCTCGACCGCGGTGGCGGTGACGTCGGGCTTGGTGATCAGGTAGCCCTGCGCGTCGGTGGGGAGCTGGCCGGCCAGGAAGCCGGCGTTGGGGACGTGGCCGATGGCGATGAAGCAGCCGGTGACCGCGAGCTCGGTGTCCGGGCCGCCCTTGGTGTCGGCCAGGACCAGCTTCTGCAGCAGGCCGTTCTCGCCGCCGACCATCCGCTTGACCGTCTTGTTCCAGGCGAAGGCGATCTTCGGGTGCTTCAGGGCGCGGTCGGCCATGATCTTGCTGCCGCGCAGTTCGTCGCGGCGGTGGACGACCGTGACCTTCGCGGCGAAGTTCGTCAGGAAGATGGCCTCCTCCAGGGCGGTGTCGCCGCCGCCGACCACGGCGATCTCCTGGCCGCGGAAGAAGAAGCCGTCGCAGGTGGCGCAGGCGCTCAGGCCCTTGCCGTGGAACTGCTCCTCCTCGGGCAGTCCCAGCCAGCGCGCCGACGAGCCGGTCGCGATCACCAGCGCGTGGGCCAGGAAGTCCTCGCCGTCGGCGACGACCCGGAAGGGCCGCGCCGAGAGGTCGACCGACGAGACGGTGCGGCCGACGATCTCGGCGCCGAAGCGCTTGGCCTGCTCGCGGAACTTGTCGGTGAGTTCGGGCCCCTGGATCCCCTCGGGAAAACCGGGGAAGTTCTCCACCTCGGTCGTGATGGTCAACTGGCCTCCCGGCTGGGTGCCCTCGAAGACCAGGGGCGGGATGTTGGCGCGGCTCAGGTAGAGGGCCGCCGTGTAGCCGGCCGGACCGGAACCGATCACGATCGCACGATGGATCTGCGGGGTCGTCTGCGGGGACATCGGGGCCTCCGTCGGGACTGGCTGGGGTAGGGTGGGGCGAGCCCCTCATGTCTATAACCTAACCCGGCGCCTGTCAATGAGTCCCGGGCGCCCGCGGCTGACAAAGCCCTTGCCACCGCCGCCGCGATCCGTATATGCTCGTCCTACCTCGCCAGAAATTCGTGTGGAAGCGTTACGGGTCGATGGAACCTCGCCATCTACCACCGGTCTGGGTGCGTCCACCGAGCAACGCCCACGAATCGACTGGAAGGGGATCGGAAATGTCCAGAAAGACCATGTGTCTCGGCAGCCTCGTGGTGGCATCGTTGTTGGTCTTCGCGATGATGACGACGGTGGGATGCGAGAGGGACGCCGGGCCGGCCCAGCCCTCGACGGACGACAAGTCCTTCGTGCTCGAGAGCGCCGGTTACGACGGGCCGCGTCTCGAGTACGTCGCCGGCGAGTTGATCGTGAAGTTCGCGGACGGCGTCGCCACCGCCGATCGCGGCTCGGCGCTGGCCTCGGTGCAGGGCACCGTCGGCTCGCGCATCCTGACCGCGGCGATGAAGAGCCGCGGCGACAACGAAGGCCTCACGGTGGTGCGCACGAAGATGTCGGTGCCCGACGCCGTCCGCGCGATGAGCGCCCGCGCCGGCGTCGTCTACGCCGAACCGAACTACTACTACTACCACGACGCGGTCTCCAACGACACCTACTACACCAACGGCTCCCTGTGGGGCATGTACGGCGACGGCACCACGCCGGCCAACCAGTACGGCTGCCAGGCGGGCGAGGCGTGGGCGGCGGGGCACACCGGCTCGACCTCCGTCCTGGTGGGCGAGATCGACGAAGGCATCATGTTCACCCACACCGATCTGGTCGGCCAGATCTGGACGAACCCCTACGACCTGGTCGACGGCGTCGACAACGACGGCAACGGCTACATCGACGACATCCACGGCTGGGATTTCGACGGCAACAACAACACGATCTACGACGGCACCTACGACGATCACGGCAGCCACGTCGCCGGCACCATCGGCGCCCGCGGCGGCAACGCGCTGGGCGTGGTCGGCGTCTGCTGGAACGTCCAGATCATCTCGGGCAAGTTCCTGGGCAAGCGCGGCGGCACCTCGACCAACGCCATCCTCGCCCTCGACTACTTCACGGACCTCAAGAGCCGCCACGGGCTGAACATCGTGGCGACCAACAACTCCTGGGGCGGCGGCGCCTTCTCGCAGGCCCTGCAGGACGCGATCGAGCGCTCCAACCAGGCCAACATCGTGTTCGTCGCGGCGGCGGGCAACGAGACCGTCAACACCGACGCCACCGCCAGCTACCCGTCCTGCTACCCCAACGCCAACGTGATCGCGGTGGCCTCGATCACCTCCACCGGAACCCTGTCGAGCTTCTCCAACTACGGGCTGACGACCGTCGACCTCGGCGCTCCCGGCTCGGCGATCTACTCCACCATCCCGAGCAAGACCGGCACCGCCAGCTACGCCTCGTACAGCGGCACCTCGATGGCGGCGCCCCACGTGACGGGCGCCGTGGCGCTCTACGCGGCCACGAATCCCGGCGCTTCGGTGGCGACGATCAGGGCGGCGCTGCTCGGCAGCGTGGTCCCCACCGCGTCGCTGTCCGGCAAGTGCGTGACCGGCGGTCGGCTCAACGCGAGCGGGTTCTAGGCCCCTTCCCAGGGGTCAGGTCGAGACGGGAGGCGGGGCCCCGCGGCCCCGCCTCCTCCGTACCGGGGACAATTTTCACAGCCGCGGCCGCCCCCTTGGCTCCCCCGAGGGCGAAAACCGGACCGGCGGCCTTGACAGGGGCCGCCCCCGGAGCTTATCATGCGCAATTCCGGCCGGGATCACCGCGATCCCGCCGTCCCGGTTCTGTCTGAACGTGTCCGCCCGAACGTGTCCGCCTGAATGTGTGGAGAACGAGCATGTACGCCATCGTCAATATCCAGAGCCTGCAGTTCAGGGTCGAGCCCGACCACAAGGTCCGGGTGCCCCTGATCGACGGCGACGCCGGGGACCAGCTCACCTTCGACGAGGTCCTGCTGCTGAACGACGGCGCGCAGACGACCATCGGCGCGCCCCGGGTGGCCGGCGCCGCGGTGACCGCCGAGATCCTCGGCCACGGGCTGGCCGACAAGGTCCACGTCTTCAAGAAGAAGAAGCGCCAGAACTACCGCCGCAACCGTGGCCACCGCCAGGCGTTCACCGAGATCCGCATCACGGGCATCACCGCCTAGCGCGGCCAGAGAGAGGAGCGCGTCATGGCGCACAAGAAGGGTGTAGGCAGTTCCCGCAACGGCCGCGACAGCAACGCGCAGCGCCTCGGCGTGAAGCGCTTCGGCGGCCAGACGGTCACCGCGGGCACGATCCTGGTCCGCCAGCGCGGCACCAAGATCCACCCGGGCACGAACGTGGGCATCGGCCGCGACGACACGCTGTTCGCCCTGACCGACGGCGTGGTGGTCTACGGCCGCTACGACAAGACCCGCAAGAAGGTCAGTGTCCAGCCGGCCTGAGCCCCGGTTCGACGCGGTTCCGGGGACCCACCCCTGACGGGGGGTGGGTTTCCTCTTTTCTAGAGGTCCCGCTGCTGTGGAGGTCACGCATGGGCGACGTGCTGGTGGTGATCCCGGCCCGCTGGGACTCGAGCCGGTTCCCGGGCAAGGCCCTGGCCGACCTGGCCGGCCGGCCGCTGGTGGTGCGCGTCGCGGACCTGGCGTCGCGCATGGCGACCGCGACCCGCGTGGTCGTCGCCACCGATGACGAACGCATCGCCGCCGCGGTGCGCGCCGCGGGGCACCTCGCCGAGATGACGGGCGAGCACGCCACCGGCTCGGACCGGGTCGGCGAGGTGGCCGCGCGCCACGACGCCGAGGTGGTCGTGAACCTGCAAGGCGACGAGCCCCTGCTCGACCCCGCCTGCCTCGACGACCTGGTGGCGGCCCTGCGCGCCGATCCCCGGGCGGACCTCGCCACGCTGGCCCACCCGTTCCGCGGACCCGAGGAGTGGCGGGACCCCCATGCGGTCAAGGTGCTGACGGCCGCGGACGGCCGGGCGCTGTGGTTCAGCCGCGCGCCGCTGCCGGGCGGCCATCCCGGCGACGCCGGCGGGCCGCACTGGCGCCTGGCGCGGCGACACGTCGGCGTCTACGCCTACCGCGCCGCCGCCCTGCGGCGCTTCCTCGAGCTGCCGCCGACGGACTGCGAGCGCGCCGAGGGCCTCGAGCAGCTGCGCGCGCTGGAGCACGGGCTGCGCGTGCTGGTGGTCGGGACCGGCGCCGGCGCCGTCGGGGTCGACACGCCCGCCGATCTCGAGCGGGTGCGCGCGGCCTGGGGGAGCCCGGGGTAAACCCGCGCTTCCTCGCGCGGGGTCCAGGGTTTAGGATCGGCCGGGCGCGCGGGGCGCCGGGCTCGCCACGGAAGGACGGCTCGCATGGCGAAGTACGTGTTCGTGACCGGAGGCGTGGTCTCGGCCCTGGGCAAGGGGATCGCCAGCGCGTCGATCGGGCAGCTGCTGAAGGCGCGCGGCCTGCGGGTCGTGCTGCAGAAGTTCGACCCCTACCTCAACGTCGACCCCGGCACCATGAGCCCCTACCAGCACGGCGAGGTCTTCGTGCTCGACGACGGCGCCGAGTGCGACCTCGACCTCGGGCACTACGAGCGCTTCACCGACACGAACCTGTCGCGGATCAACAACCTCACCAGCGGCGTCGTCTACGAGACCATCCTGCAGCGCGAGCGCAAGGGCGAATACCTCGGCCGCACCGTGCAGGTGATCCCGCACGTGACCGACGAGATCAAGCGCCGGCTGAAGCTGCCGGCGGATATCGATCCCGGGATCGACGTCGTGGTGACCGAGATCGGCGGCACCGTCGGCGACATCGAGTCGCTGCCCTTCCTGGAGGCCATCCGCCAGTTCCGCCTGGAGAGCCCGGTGCAGGACACGCTGTCGGTCCACCTGACCCTGGTGCCGTACATCGCGGCCGCCGGCGAGATCAAGACCAAGCCGACCCAGCACTCGGTGCGCGAGCTGCGCAGCATCGGCATCCAGCCCGACGTGCTGATCTGCCGCGCCGAGGCGCCCATGCCCGAGGACGCCCGCCGCAAGATCGCCCTGTTCTGCAACGTGCCCGTCGAGAGCGTGATCAACGCCCCCGACGCGCGCTCGATCTACGAGGTGCCGCTGAACTTCCACGCCCAGGGCCTCGACGACCTGATCTGCGGCCGCCTGCAGCTGACGGCGCCGCCGGCCGAGCTGGAGGCGTGGCGCCGCATGGTCGGCATCATCCTGAACCCGCCCGACACGGTGCGCATCGCCGTGGTCGGCAAGTACGTCGGGCTGAAGGACGCCTACAAGAGCATCATCGAGTCCTTCATCCACGCCGGGATCCCCAACCGCGTGCACGTCGAGCTGGCGTGGGTCGACGCCGAGGGCCTCGAGGACCGCGACGTGGGCGACCGGCGCCTCGAGGAGGTCTTCGCCGGCTGCGACGGCCTGCTGGTGCCCGGCGGCTTCGGCGACCGCGGCATCGAGGGCAAGGTCATCGCCGTGCGGTACGCCCGCGAGCGGGGCCTGCCCTTCCTCGGCATCTGCCTGGGCCTGCAGGTGGCGATGATCGAGATCGGCCGCGACCTGGCCGGCCTGCCGCGCGCCAACAGCAGCGAGTTCGACCCCGCCGCCGAGCATCCGGTCATCGACCTCATGCGCGAGCAGCGCGACCTGAAGCAGATGGGCGCCACGATGCGCCTGGGCGCCTGGCCCTGCGTGCTGAAGCCGGACACGCTGGCCGCGTCCTGCTACGACGCGCCGGAGATCTCCGAGCGCCACCGCCACCGCTACGAGGTCAACAACGACTACCGGGCGCGTTTCGAGGCGGCGGGCGTCGTGTTCAGCGGCCTCTCGCCGGACGGCCGCCTGGTGGAGATGATCGAGCTGCCGGGGCACCCCTTCTTCCTGGGCTGCCAGTTCCACCCCGAGCTCAAGTCGCGGCCCAACCGGCCGCACCCGCTGTTCCACCGCTTCGTCGCCGCCGCCGCGACGCGCCTGCGCGCGCGCCACGGCGACGCGGCGGCGGCGTCCTAGGAGGTGCGCGTGGGCGTCGTGGAGATCGACGGGCGGCGCGTCGGGCCGGGCGAGCCCCTGCTGGTGATGGCCGGCCCCTGCGTGCTGGAGGCGCCGGACGAGATGCTCCGGCTGGCCGGCGACGTCGCGGCGGTCTGCCGCCGGCTGGACCTGCCGTACGTCTTCAAGGCCAGCTACACGAAGGACAACCGCACCAGCGGCGACTCCTGCCGCGGGCCGGGCCCGCAGGAGGGGCTGCGGCTGCTGCAGCGGATCAAGGACGCCCACGGGGTGCCCGTGGTCACCGACGTGCACCACCCCGAGGAGGCGGCGGCCGTCGCCGAGGTGGCGGACGTCCTGCAGATCCCGGCCTTCCTCTGCCGCCAGACCTCGCTGCTGGAGGCGGCCGGCCGCACGGGCCGCGCGGTGAACGTGAAGAAGGGGCAGTTCCTGGCCCCGGCGGACCTGGCGCACGCGGCGGCGAAGCTGCGCGGCGTCGGCTGCGACCGCGTGCTGGCGACCGAGCGCGGCTCCTTCTTCGGCTACCGCGACCTGGTCGTCGACTTCCGCGGCCACGAGACGCTGCATCGCCTCGGCCTGCCGGTGGTCTTCGACGCCACCCACTCGGTGCAGTCGCCGGGCAGCGCCGGCGGCGCCACCGGCGGCACGCCCGAGCTGATCCCCCTGCTGATGCGCTGCGGGTTGGCCGCGGGCGCCGACGCCCTGTTCATCGAGACGCACTACGAGCCCGCGCGCGCCCTGAGCGACGCCGGCTGCCAGCTGCCCTTCGCGCGCTTCGCGGCGCTGATGGCGCAGGCGCGGCGCTGCCGCGAACTGTACCTGGAGGTGACCGCGTGAGCGGGCGGCCGGGCCGCGCGCTTTCCTGGCCCCCGCGGTCCGACGACGACTACCGCCGCGAGGCCGCGGCCGGCCTGGGCGAGGCCGCGCTGGCGGCGTTCGCGCGCGTGCGGCTCATCGTGCTGGATTGCGACGGCGTCCTGACCGACGGGCGCCTCTACTACGACGCGCAGGGCGAAGCCTTCAAGTCCTTCGACGCGCGCGACGGCCTGGGCCTGGTCCTGGCCCGCGCCGGCGGCTTGCAGCTGGCGCTGCTGACCGGGCGCGACAGCCCCGCGGCCGCGCGCCGCGCCGCCGACCTGCGCTTCCACGCCGTGAAGCTGGGCCGGTTCGACAAGCAGCGCGCGCTGCGGGAGATCCTGGACGAGTTGGCCGTCGACCCCGCCGACGTTCTCTACATGGGTGACGACCTGGTCGACGTGCCGGCGCTGGCGCTCGTGGGCGCGCCGGTCGCGGTGCCCGGCGCGCCCGCCGACGTGCGCGACCGCTGCCTCCACGTCACGGCCGCGCCCGGTGGCGCCGGCGCCGTGCGCGAGGTCTGCGAGCGGGTGCTCGGCCTGCAGGGGCGGTTCGGGCCCGCACTGGTGAAGGTGGCGGCCCGCGCCTGGCTGCCGACCGGGGAGGACGCATGAACGCCGAGACCGGCCGCCCGGACGACCGTGCGATCGTGGAACTGGGGCGCGCGACCTTCGCGCAGGAGGCCGCGGCCCTCGCGCGCGTGGGGGAGGGCCTCGACGACTCCTTCGCCGCGGCCGTCCGCACGCTGCTGGACTGCCGCGGCCGCGTCATCGTGACCGGCCTGGGCAAGTCGGGTTTCGTGGCCCGCCGCCTGGCCGCCACCCTGACCGCCACCGGCACCCCGAGCCTGTTCCTGCACCCGGTCGAAGCGACGCACGGCGACCTGGGCATCGCCGGATCCGGCGACGTGCTGCTGGCCATCTCGCGCAGCGGCGACAACCCGGAGGTCACCCAGCTCGCGGGCCTCGCCCGCCACTTCGGCATGACCATGATCGCGATCACCGGCCGCACCGACAGCCTGCTCGCCGGCCTGAGCGACCTCGTGCTGGCCTGCGAGGTGGACGCGAGGCCTGTCCGCTCGACTTGACCCCCACGACCAGCGCCACCGCGGCGGCGGCCATGGGCGACGCCCTCGCGGTCGCCCTGCTGACCCTGCGCGGCTTCACGCGGGACGACTTCGCGGCTTTCCATCCCGGCGGCGTGCTGGGGCGCTCGCTGCTGATGCGGGTGGAGCAGATCATGCACGCGGGCGAGGAACTGCCGCTGGTGGACCGCGACCTGCCGTTGCGCGCCTGCCTGCCGGTGATCGTCGAGAAGAGGCTGGGCTGCGCCTGCGTGGTGGACCGCGACGGCCGCCTGGCCGGGATCTGCGTCGACGGCGACGTGAAACGCTTCCTGATGGCCCACGAAGCGCCGCTGGACCTGCCGGTGCACGCGTTGATGAACGCGGCGCCCGAGACGGTGCGGCCCGACGAACTGGTCCTGGGCGCCCTGCGGCGCATGGAACAGCGCGCCGGCGGGCCGATCACCGTGCTGATCGTGGTCGACGACGAGCGCCGCCCGGTGGGTGTCCTGCACATCCACGACATCCTGAGGGCCGGGATCGTCTGACACCGGCCCGTTCCCGTCCCCATCGTTGCAACTTCAGCGCAGCAATGGATTTATACTCTGGCATACCTTATGCTTGACGCACGCCGCAGCCGGGTGTTGACTGTGGTCGAGCCCCGAGATGCAGCCCTGGAGCGACCGATGCCGTCGTGCCACCGCAGGCTCCGTCGCGCGATGTACCACGGGCTGGCCCGGGTCGTGCTCGCGACGGTGCGCCGTTTGCCGCAGCGGGCGGGGCGGGGACTGTGCCGCGGCCTCGCGCGCACGGCCCTGGCGTGCCGCCCGCGCGACCGGGCCGTGGCCCGGGCCAACCTGCGGCTGGTCTTCCCCGATCTGGCGCCGGACGGTCGCGAGGCGCTGCTGCGCCGGGCGACCGGGGCCCTGGGTGACAACGTCCATGACGCCCTGAACCTCGACCGCTGGCGGGAAACGGGGTACCGGGAGGTCGCGGACGACGGGACGGTGGCCGCCCTGCGCGAGCTGCTGGCCGAAGGGCGCGGCGCCCTGGTCCTGACCGGGCACTTCGGCTGCTGGGAACTGCTCGGCGGTTTCCTGGCCGACCGGCTGGGCGGGCTGACGGTGGCGACCGGCACGATCCGCAACCCGCCGGTCGACCGCCTGGTCAACGGGTGGCGGCGCCGGGCCGGCCTGACGGCCGTCCCGCGCGACGGCGACCAGCGGCCGCTGCTGCGGGCGCTGCGCGCCGGCGGCGCCGTGGCCGTGCTGCTGGACCAGAACACCCGGGTGGGCAACCGCGACGTGCCGTTCTGCGGCGCCGCGGCGCCGACCCCGGCCGGCTTCGCCAAGCTGGCGCTGCGCACCGGGACGCCGATCCTCCCGGTGGCCATCGGTCGCCGCGGGCGCGGCCACGCGTTGACGCACCTGCCGCCGCTGCGGCCCGGGATCGGGACCGGCGACGCCGCGGTGGACGGGCTGCTGCGGGAAGCGAACGCGGCCCTGGAGACATTGTTGCGCCGGAACCCGGCCGAGTGGGTCTGGTTCCACAGGCGCTGGCCCGACGGCACGTCGCCGGCGGAGGGAAGGCGGGCATGAGATCCGGACGTGATGGGCACGGGCAAGCCGGCGCGACGCCGGCCGGCCGGCGTCGGCGGGCGCCGCGGGGAGCGGCACTGCTCGCCGCCGCGCTGCTGCTGTCCGCCGGTTGCGACGGCGAGCCGCGCGGCGACCCGCCCGCGCCGGACGCGGCGGCGGTCGCGGCCGCCCCCGAGGCCGGGCGCGCCCCGGACCAGGTCCTCTTCGACACCACCATCACCGATTCCCGCGAAGGCGTCCGGCGCTGGACCCTGACCAGCGATCGCCTCGAGAAGTTCGTGGACCAGGACGAGGCCGAGCTCCACGGCGTGCACATGGACTTCTTCCAGGCTGACACGCTGTTCTCGGTGCTCACCGCCGCGCGCGGGCGCGCGAGCCAGCGCAGCGGCAACCTCTTCGTCTGGGGCGACGTCGTGGTCGTCGCCAGCGACGGACGCCGGCTCGAGACCGAAGAGCTGAGCTACGACGACCGCAGCGGCCGCATCAGCAACGAGGTGTTCAACCGCTTCACGCGGGGGGCCGACGTGATGACCGGCGTGGGCATGCAGGCCACGCCCGGCCTGGACTACTTCGAACTGAAGCGCGAGGTCGACGCCACGGTGCACGCCGCACCGGGCGCCGCCGACGATGGCGAGGGCCCGTGAGCGGCGCCACGGGTACCGGCGGCGCGTCGGGCATCCTGGCGGCCAGGGGGCTGCGCAAGGTCTACCGCGGCCGGGCCGTGGTCGACGCCGTGGATTTCGAGGTCCGCCCCGGCGAGGTGACGGGCCTGCTCGGACCCAACGGCGCCGGCAAGACCACGACCTTCTACATCGTGGTCGGCTTCATCCGGCCCGACGCCGGGACGGTGACCCTGGACGGCAAGGACCTCGCCCGGCTGCCCATGTACAAGCGGGCTCGCCTGGGCCTCGGCTACCTGCCGCAGGAATCGTCGATCTTCCGCCGGCTGACGGTGGAACAGAACCTCATGGCCGTGCTCGAGACCCTGCCCCTGAGCCGCGCCGCGCGGCGGGAGCGGACCGACGAACTGCTGGAGGAGATGCGCATCACGCACATCCGCCGCAGCCGCGGCTACCAGCTGTCCGGCGGCGAGCGGCGGCGGGTCGAGATCGCGCGCGCCCTGACGACGCGTCCGCGCTTCATGCTGCTGGACGAGCCGTTCGCGGGGATCGACCCCATCGCCGTGGCCGACCTGCAGCGCAGCGTGGCGCGCCTGCGGGAGCAGGGGCTGGGCATCCTGATCACCGACCACAACGTGCGCGAGACGCTGAGCATCACCGATCGCGCCTACATCATGTTCGAGGGCCGCATCGCGCTCGCCGGCACGTCCGGCGAGATCGTGGCCGACGACCGGGCCCGGGAGATCTACCTGGGCGAGGGGTTCCGGCTGTGAGGCCGGCGGTGCGCACGCCAGACGAGGGAACGCGGCGATGGATGTGAAGCTGAGACTGCACCAGGGGCTCTACCAGCGGCAGCAGCTGGTGATGACCCAGCGCCTGCAGCAGGCCCTGAAGCTGCTCCAGATCCCCACGCTGGAGCTGGAGCAGGTCCTGCGTCAGGAGCTGCAGATCAACCCGCTGCTGGAGGAGTACGATCCCGAGGACGACGAGGCGCCCGAGACGCCGGAGGAGAACGAGGAGGAGTCCGCCGCCCACGAGTCCGAGGAGCCGGAGGAGAAGGTCGACTGGGACGAGTACTTCAAGGACGGCTTCCGCGACGGCACCTGGGAGCGGGAGACCGACGAAGAGGACCGCCTCGAGCGGCCGGCCGCGTCGGTGCCGTCGGGCCAGCAGGAGCTCGCCGAGCAGCTCGCGTACACGCTCGACGAGCCGCTGGACCGCCGCATCGGGGAGTACATCATCGGCAGCCTGAACCGGGACGGCTACCTGGTCTGCCCGCTGGCCGAGATCGCCGCCACCTTCGAGACCGACCTCGAGCGCGTCGAGCGCGTGCTCGCCGTGATCCAGGGCTTCGACCCGCCCGGGGTGGCGGCCCGCGACATCCAGGAGTGCCTGCTGCTGCAGCTGCGCGCCTCCGGCCGCGGCGACGGCCCGGAGGCCCTGGTGGTGCGCGACCACTTCGAGGCGCTGAAGAACCGCCGCTTCGCGGACATCGCCCGCGAGCTGCGCATCACGCCGCGCGAGGTGCAGGACATCGCCGGCCGCATCGGCGAGCTCGACCCCAAGCCGGGCCTGTCGGTGGTGGGGGAGGGCGCGGCCTACATCACGCCGGACCTCGTGGTCGAGAAGGTCGACGACGGCTACGTCTGCTACCTTAACGACGGCAACCTGCCGCGGCTGCGCATCAGCAACGCCTACGACGCCGTGGCCGCGGGCAAGCAGGGCGGCGACGACGACACCGTGCAGTTCATCGACGAGAAGCGCCGCTACGCCGAGTGGATCATCAAGACGATCGAGCAGCGGCGCCGCACCATGATCAAGGTCATGGAGGCGATCGTGCGCGAGCAGGGCGAGTTCTTCGAGCAGGGCGCCATCGCCCTGCGGCCCCTGACCCTGCAGCAGGTGGCCACGGCCATCGGCATGCACGAGTCGACCGTCTCGCGCGTGACCAAGCAGAAGTACGTCCAGACGCCGCGCGGCGTGTTCCCGCTGAAGTACTTCTTCTCGGCGGGGCTGGACACCGACGAGGGGGACGAGGTCGCCGCGAAGGCGGTCAAGCAGATGATCCAGGAGATCGTGGCCGCGGAGAGCCCGGCCCGGCCCCTGTCCGACAAGAGGATCGTGGACCTGCTCTCGGAGAAGGGTCTGAAGATCGCCCGGCGCACGGTCGCCAAGTACCGCGAGCAGATGGGCATCCTGAACGCGAGGATGCGCAAGCAGTTCTAGAACCGACCCGGTCCGCGACCGGAAGGAGGACGCCATGCAGCTCGAGATCAACAGCCGTCACTTCACCCTCGGCGACGACATGCGCGACAAGATCGTCGAGAAGCTCGAGAACCTGAAGCGGTACAGCCCGAGCGACCCGCTGGCCGCCCGTCTCACGCTGACGCTCGAGGGCGGCCGCTTCACCGGCGACCTCTCGCTGAACCTCAAGCATTACTCCTGCCACACCAAGGTGCAGCACGTCGAGCCCGACGGGGCGGCCTTCCTGGCCATCGAGAGCGTCGAGCGGCAGGTGCGCCGGCACAAGGACCGGGTCAAGGATCACCGCGGGCGCGGCGAGGAGGGCGGCCTCGGCGAGGTCCTGGCCGGCCCCGGCCTGCTCGACAACAGCGGCTCGACACTGTCGGAGGAGGGCTTCCAGCTGCGCGACCTGACGGTGGACCAGGCGCAGGCGGCCTTCGCGGCCTCGAGCAGCCCGTTCTTCGTCTTCCGCAACACCGAGAACGGCGAGGTTGCCGTGCTGTACCGCCGCGACGACGGCGGCTACGGCCTGATGCGGCAGGAATAGGGGCGCGACGTGCAGGAGCCGGTCACCGTCCAGAAGGTCTACCAGGACCTGCGCGAGACCCTCGGTCTCGCGCTGCTGACGAGCCTCCCCGCGCAGGACGTCCCGCTCGCCGCGGGGGACGTCCACCGACCCGGCATGGCGCTGATGGGGTTCATGGAGAACTTCCTGCCCCACCGCCTGCAGGTCCTGGGCGAATCCGAGCTGTCCTACCTGGCCACCCTCGACCCCGACGCGCAGCGCGGGGCCCTGGAGCGCCTGGTCGCCCTGCAGGCCCCGGTGGTGTTCGTGACCCGGGACCAGGCGGTGCCCGCCGCCTGGCTGGCCGCGGCCGACGCGGCCGGGCTGCCCGTGCTGCGCACCCCGATGGCCACCGAGGAGTTCATCCACGAGCTGTCGGTCTACCTCACCGACGCCTTCGCGCCGCGCGCCGAGCTGCACGGTTCGCTGGTGGACGTGTACGGCATCGGCATGCTGTTCACCGGCAAGAGCGGCATCGGCAAGAGCGAGTGCGCGCTCGACCTCGTCGAAAGGGGCCACCGCCTGGTGGCCGACGACATCGTCGAGGTCAGCCGCGTGGGCGACGACGTGCTGGTGGGCCGCTTCCGCGAGGTGCTGCAGCACAACCTGGAGATCCGCGGCGTCGGCGTGATCGACGTGCAGGCCATCTTCGGCATCCGCGGCATCCGCATGCAGAAGCGCATCGAGGTCGAGGTCAACCTCCAGCAGTGGCGGGCCGACGCCGACTACGAGCGCATGGGGCTCGACCGCGAGCAGACCGAGATCCTGGGCGTGCCGATCCCGCGCATCGTCGTGCCGATCTATCCCGGCAAGAACATCACGGTCATCGCGGAGGTGATCGCCCTGGACCTGATGCTGAAGATCTACGGCATCGACTCCGCGCAGGACCTGAACCGCCGCATCATGGAGACGCTGCGCTCCGGGGACCGGCTGCGCCGGTACCTGCGGCACGACAGGGAGTAGTCATGCTCTGCGGCCTCGTCGTCACGCACGGCGGCATCGGCAAGGAACTGGTCCGGGTCGTGGAACTGGTGCTGGGGCCGGTGCCCGGCCTGGCGGCCATGACCAACAGCGGCAAGTCGGTCCAGGACCTGATCGACGAGATCCGCGCCTGGACGGCCGCGAACTGCGGCGCGCCGGGCGACGGCCTGCTGCTGTTCATCGACGACTTCGGGGGGAGCTGCGCCAACGCCGCGCAGATCGCCGCGATCGGCGGCACGCCGGCGCGCGTCCTGACCGGGATCAACCTGGCCATGCTGCTGGACTTCGTCACCTGGCGCGACACGCTGGGGCTCGACGAGCTGCCGCGGCGCCTGGTCGAGAAGGGTCGCGACGCCATCACCGCGCTCGGCCCGGTCCAGGAGGGCTGAGCGCGACATGCCCCTGCTGCTGGCCCGCATCGACGACCGCTTCATCCACGGGCAGGTGACCGTCGGCTGGTGCCGCAAGCTCGAGCCCGACCACATCGTGCTGTGCAACGACGAGATCGCCGCCGACCCCTGGCAGCGGCGCGTCTACGCCAGCTCGGTGCCCCCGCGCATCCGCGTCTGGGTCCGCGACCGCGCCGGCACGGCCGCCCTGCTCGGCGACGGCCCCGGAGCGTTGCCCCCCGACGAGGGCGCGGTCCTGCTGACCGGCGGTCCGGCCGACATGCTCGACCTGGCGCGGCGGGGCGTGCCCCTGCCGGCGGTCAACGTCGGGGGCATGCACATCGGCGGCGGCAAGCGCGAGCTGCTGGAGTCCGTCTACGTCGACCGCGCCGACCTCGCGAGCCTGCGCGCCCTGCTGGCCGCCGGCTCGCGGCTGACCGCGCAGACGGTGCCGGGCACGCGCGCGGTGGAGATCGACCGCGCGCTGCTGGACACGCTGGAGGAGGCCCGTTGAACCCGGTCGAGATCGCCGCCTGGTGGCCGCAGATCGCCGCGACCGCGCTGCTGGGCGCGCTGCTGGTCCTGGACGACACGGCCTACGCGCAGACCTGGCTCAGCCAGCCCGTCTGCGGCGGCGTGCTCGCGGGCCTGGTCTGGGGGCATCCCGGGGCCGGGCTGGCCCTGGGGCTGACCGTGCAACTGCTGTCGCTGGGGAACCTGCCGGTCGGGCAGGCCTTCGTCGGCGAGCGCGTCGGGCCGCTGCTCGGCGCCGTCGGCGCGGCCTCGGCCGCGGGTTGGAATCCCGGCCTGCCCTTCGGCGGGCCGGGCGCGGAGGCGGGCCGTCTCGGCTGGCTGCTGCTGGCGGTCGCGCTGGGCAGCTGCCTCGGCGACCGGCTGGTCCGCTGGGAGCGCGTCTGGCACACCCGCCTCGTCGCCGGCGCCATGCGCGGCCTGCGGGAGGGCCGGCTGGAGGTGCTGGAGCGGGCCCATCGCTCCTCGTTGGCGGGCGTCGCGATCCGCGGCGCCCTGACCACGCTCGCGGTCTGGGGCCTGGTGGCGCTGCTCTGGATCCCGGCCTTCTCGCGGCTGCCCGACCGCGTCGTGGCGGCCCTGGCCCTGCTGCCCTGGTTCGCCCCGGCGGTGGCGATCGGCTCGCTGGTGGAGCTCTACGGCAGCCGCGCCGGCGCGCGCTGGATCGCCGGCGGCGCGGCGGGCACGCTGGCCCTTGCCTGGACCCTGGCGCGGCTGGGCGCCTCGTGAGCGCCCGCGGCGGCCGGCCCGACGACCTGCACGGGATCTACCGGCGTTCGCTGGGCCTGCAGGGCTCGTGGAACCCGGAGCGCATGCAGAACCTCGGCCTGGCCGTGGCCCTGCTGCCCTGGCTGCGGCGATCGGGCGCGGCGCCGGCCGAGGCGCGGCGCTTCTGCCGCCGCCACCTGGAGTTCTTCAACACCAACCCCTACTGCGCGAACCTGCTGCTGGGGGGGCTGGTGCGGCTGGAGGCGGAGAACCTGCGCGACGGCGCGACGCCCGTCCGGACGCTGACGATGTTCAAGGATTCGCTCGGTCGGGCGCTGGCCTCCCTGGGCGACCAGTTCCTGTGGCTGGGCCTGCAGCCGGCGCTGATGCTGCTGGCCGTCCTCTCGGCCTGGCCGGGGCTGGTCTGGCCGCCCCTGCTGGTGGTGGGCCTGTTCGCCGTGACCCAGCTGCTGCTGCGGCGCCGCGCCCTGCTGGTGGGCTACGACCTGGGGCTGGACATCGTGGACCTGCTGGGCTCGCCGCGCTGGCATCGCGCCATCTGGACCGCGAAGCGGGCCGGCGCCCTGTTGACCGGCGTGCTGGCCGGGATGACCGTCGTGAGCAGCTGGTCGCGCCTGGGCGACCCCGGCGGGACGACGACCGTGCTGGGCACCGCGCTGGCGATGGCGGCCGCCCTGTTCCTGCGCCGGCGCTGGCCGGGGGAGGGCCTGCTGCTGGCGCTGGTGCCGCTTGCCCTGCTCCTGTCGTGCCTATAACTTGCGAACGGCTCTTTCGCCCCTGAACCAAGGACGCACCGTGATCTCAACCGCCGCCACCATCTCCGACCCCGTCGGCTTCCACCTGCGTGCCGCGGGGCGGATCGTGAAACTGGCCAAGACGTTCGACGCCGAGGTGACGGTCCGCTTCCAGGGCCGGGTGGCGAACGCCAAGAGCATCATGGGGCTGGCCAGCCTGGCGGCCGACTGCGGCAGCGTCGTCGAACTGGAGATCGACGGGCCCGACGACGCGGCGGCCGCCGCGGCCCTGGTCCGGCTGATCGAGATCGAGCTGGCGCACCCCGAGGTCCCGGAAGGTTGACATGAGGATCCTGCGCGGCATCCCGGCTTCCCCCGGCACGGCCCTGGCCCGCGTCCACCACGTGACGCGCGACCTGCCCGTGGTCGTGCGCGCCGCGCTGCCCGCGTCGGACCTCGACCGCGAGGTGGCGCGCCTGCACGCGGCGCTCGCGGACGCCCGCGCCCAGATCCAGGCCCTGGTCGCACGGCTCAGCGCGGACCTCGGACCGGAGGGCGCGGCGATCCTGGAGAGCCACCTGCTGATCCTCGAGGACGAACTCGTCGTCGACCGCGCGGTCGCGATCGTGCGCGCGCAGTCCTGCAACGCGGAAGCCGCCTTCCACGACGCCGTGGCCGAGGTCGCGTCCCGCCTGCTCGAATCCCAGGACGACTACCTGCGCGAGCGCGTCCAGGACCTGCGCGACGTCGAGGACCGGGTCCTGCGGGTCCTGATGGGGCTCGGCGTCGGGCGTCTCGTCGGTCCCGCGGCGCCCAGCGTGGTCGCGGCCGACGACCTGGCGCCGTCGGACACCGCGGCCATCGGCGCGCGCAACGTCCTGGCGTTCGCGCTGGGCAGGGGCAGCCGGACCAGCCACGTGGCGATCCTCGCCCGCTCGCTGGGCATCCCGGCGGTGGCCGGTCTCGGCGCGGCCGTGGCGGAGCTGCACGACGGCGAGCTGGTCGCCGTCGACGGCGACCGGGGCGAGGTCGTCCTGCAGCCCGACAGCGAGACCGTCGCCCGCTACCGGCAGCTGAGCCAGCAGCAGCTGACCGTGAACGCCAAGCTGGCCCACCTCAAGGACGAGCCGGCGATCACGCCCGACGGCCGCCGCCTGCACCTGCTGGCGAACATCGAGATGCCCGTCGAGGTGGAGAAGGCGCTGGCCAGCGGCGCCGAGGGGATCGGCCTGCTGCGGACCGAGTACATCTACTTCCAGCGGCAAACCATCCCGACCGAGGCGCAACAGCTCGAGATCTACGCCGGGATCATGCGCGGCATGGAGGGCCGGCCGGTCGTCTTCCGCACCCTGGACGTCGGCGGCGACAAGGTCCAGCGCTACCTCGGGGCGCGCAAGGAGTCCAACCCGTTCCTGGGCTGGCGCGGCATCCGCTTCCTGCTGGCCAACCGGCCCCTGCTCAAGGCCCAGCTGCGCGCGATCTACCGCGCCGCCGCCGGCGGGCCGGCGCGGCTGATGTTCCCGATGATCACCGGCGTCGAGGAGCTGCGCGAGGCGCGCGAAGCCTGCCGCGAGTGCGTGGCCGAACTGGCGGCCGAGGGGCTGCCCCACGACCCGGATCTCCAGGTGGGCATCATGATCGAGACGCCGGCCGCGGCGCTGGTGGCCGACCTGCTCGCCGCCGAGTGCGACTTCTTCAGTTTCGGCACCAACGACCTCGTCCAGTACACCCTGGCGATGGACCGCCTGAACAGCCGCGTGGCGTACCTCTACCAGCCGGTGCACCCCGCCGTGCTGCGCCTGCTGCGCGACGCGACCGCCGCCGCGCACGCGGCCGGCATCCGGGTCGGCATCTGCGGCGAGATGGCTTCCGAGACGCGCTACGCCGAGATCCTGCTGGGCCTCGGGCTCGACGAGGTCAGCGTCCACGCCGCGCAGCTGCCGAAGATCAAGCAGGTCGTGCGCTGGACGACGGTCGCGGAGGCCGAGGGGCTCCTGGCCGACCTGATGTCGCGCCGCACCGCCGCCGAGGCGGACCTCCTGCTCGCCGACTACCTGGCCGAGAAGAAACGCCGGCGCGCCGCCGCCGAGACGCCGGAGGTGCCCGATGGCGCCTGAGGCCGGGCTCAAGGCCATGCTCGCCCACGTGCGCGACCTGCCGGCGCAGCTGGAGGCCGCACCCCGGCTGCCGGGGCTGGCGGACGTGGCGCCGCCGCCCGTCCCGGTCCGCGACGTGCTGGTCTGCGGCATGGGCGGCTCGGCCATCGCCGGCGACCTGCTCGCGCCGGTGGCCGAGCGCGCGGGGGTCCGCCTGGCGGTCCGCCGCGAGGCCGACCTGCCCGGGTGGCTCGACGAGCGGACCCTGCTGGTGTTCAGCAGCTATTCCGGCCGCACCGGCGAGACGCTGGGGGCGGCCCGGGCCGCCGCCGGCCTCCCGAATCCCCGCGTGGCGATCACGACCGGCGGCCCGCTGGGGGACCTCGCGGACGGCGCCGTCGCGCCCTGCCCGCGG
This sequence comes from Gemmatimonas sp., assembly GCA_013824755.1. Taxonomy (GTDB): domain Bacteria; phylum Krumholzibacteriota; class Krumholzibacteriia; order LZORAL124-64-63; family LZORAL124-64-63; genus PNOJ01. Next base: position 2,786 of record PNOJ01000025.1, on the reverse strand, counting down.
GTGACGCTGCCGCCGGGCCTGCCGCCGCGCGCCGCGCTGGGTCACGGCCTGGGCGCCCTGGCCTGCGTCCTGGACCGCGTCGGCGCCGTGCCCGGCCTGGCGGCCCAGCTGCCGGCGGCCGCCGCGGCGTGGCGCCGGGGCGAAGAGACGTTCGGACCGGCCGCCGGCCCGGACAACCCCGCGCTGCTGGCGGCGCGGGCCGCGCTGGGGCGCCTGCTGGTGGTCTACACCTGCTCGCCGGAGGCGCACGCACCCGGATTGCGCCTGAAGGCCCAGGTCAACGAGAACGGCAAGAGCCCGGCGCTGGTCGTCGCCCTGCCCGAGGCCGCCCACAACGACCTCGTGGGCTGGGAGGTGCTGCGCCCGCGGCGGCGGGATTTCCTGCTGCTGATGCTGCATTCCGGCGACGAGACCCCGCAGGCCCGCCGGCGCTCGCGTGCGGTCGCCGACCTGTTGGACGGGGAGTTCCAGGCGCGGATCGAGCACGAGGCCGCGGGGGATTTTCCGCTGGCGAGGATCCTGTCCCTGGTGCAGTTTGGCGACTACCTGTCCTGCTACCTGGCCGCCGCGGCCGGGGTCGATCCCGTGCCCGTGGCGCGCATCGACGCGCTCAAGGACCGGCTGCGGAAGGACGGCGACACGTGAAAGCCCTGATCCCTGCCGCCGGCACCGGCACCCGCCTGCGCCCGCACACGCACAACAAGCCCAAGGCCCTGCTGCCGGTCGCCGGCAAACCCATCCTCGGCCACATCATCGACGACCTGCTGCAGGCCGGCGTCGACGAGGTCGTGCTGATCATCGGCTACTGCGGCGACGCCGTGCGGGCCTGGGCCGCCGGCGCCTACCCAGGCCTGCCGGTGACCTGCGTCGAGCAGAGCGAGCGGCTGGGCCTGGGCCACGCCGTCTGGACCGCCCGCGACGCGATCGGCGACGCGCCCTTCTTCTGCATCCTGGGCGACACCATCGTCAAGACGGACTACCGGCGCCTGCTCGCCGACCCCCACAACTGCATCGCGGTGCGCGAGGTCGCGGACCCCCGCCGCTTCGGCGTGGTCGAGATGCGCGACGGGGCGGTGCTGCGCTTCGTGGAGAAGCCGGAGGTGCCGCCGAGCAACCTCGCCATCGTGGGCGCCTACCTGCTGCGCGACGCGCCGCGCCTCTGGGCGGCGATGGACCGCATCGTGGCCGAGGACCGTCGCACCCGCGGCGAGTACCAGCTCACCGACGGCCTGCAGGCCATGCTCGCCGGCGGCTGCCGCTTCTCCGTGCAGACGGTCGGCGAGTGGTACGACTGCGGGAAGCGCGAGACCTGGCTGGAGACCAACCGCGCCCTGCTGGACGCGGACCCGGCGGCGGCCGCCGCCGCTCCCGGGGTCGCGCCCCCCTGCCTGGTCGCGCCCGGCGCGCGGGTGAGCCGCTCGCGCCTGGGCCCGCACGTCGTGGTCGGGGCGGGGGCCGTGATCGAGGACTGCGACCTGACCGACACCATCGTCGGCGACGGCGCCGAAGTGCGCCGCTGCCGGCTGGCCGGCAGCCTGATCGGCGAGCGCGCGATCGTCACGGGCGTCGACGGCAGCGTCAACGTCGGCGACGACAGCGAGGTCGCGGCCGATCGCCGGGATCCCTAACCACCGCCCGAGCCGGAGGAGTCTGCGCATGACCCAGCGTCACCTGTTCACCAGCGAGTCGGTCACCGAGGGCCACCCCGACAAGGTCGCGGACCAGATCAGCGACAGCGTCCTGGACGCGATCCTCGCGGTCGATCCCGACGGTCGCGTGGCCTGCGAGACGCTGGTCACCACCGGCCTCGCGATGATCGCGGGCGAGATCACGACCCGGACCTGGGTCGACATCCCGCGCATCGTGCGCCGCACCATCCGCGACATCGGCTACACGTCGGCCGCCTACGGCTTCGACTTCGAGACCTGCGCCGTGGTCACCTCCATCGACGAGCAGTCGCCGGACATCGCCAAGGGCGTCGATCCCGGCGGCGCCGGCGACCAGGGGCTGATGTTCGGCTACGCCTGCCGCGAGACCGACGTGCTGATGCCCCTGCCCATCACCCTGGCCCACCGGCTGACCCGCCGCCTGGCCGCGGTGCGCAAGAACGGCACCCTGCCCTGGGTGCGCCCCGACGGCAAGAGCCAGGTGACCGTGGAGTACGAGGGCGACCGCCCCGTGAAGGTCCACACGGTCGTCGTCTCCACCCAGCACGACCCAAGCGTCCCCGACCTGCGCGAGCGGATCATCGCCGAGGTGATCGCGCCGGAGCTGGCGGCCCTGGACCTCGACACCGACGGCGTCATCCACCACGTCAACCCGACCGGCAGCTTCGTGGTCGGGGGGCCCCAGGGCGACTGCGGCCTGACCGGGCGCAAGATCATCGTCGACACCTACGGCGGCAGCGCGCCCCACGGCGGCGGCGCCTTCTCGGGCAAGGACCCGACCAAGGTCGACCGCTCGGCCTGCTACGCCGCGCGCTGGGCCGCCAAGAACGTGGTCGCGGCCGGACTGGCCGAGCGCTGCCAGATCCAGGTCGCCTACGCGATCGGCGTGGCGGAGCCGGTCTCGGTGATGGTCACGACCTTCGGCACCGGGCGCGTGCCCGACGGCCGGCTGGGCGAAGCCGTGCGCAAGGTCTTCGACCTCACGCCGCGGGGCATCATCGAGGCGCTGGACCTGCGGCGGCCGATCTACCGGCCGACCGCGGCCTACGGGCACTTCGGGCGGGACGAGGCGGGCTTCACCTGGGAGCGCGCGGACCGGATCGCGGAGCTGCAGCGCAC
>PNOJ01000024.1 GCA_013824755.1 Gemmatimonas sp. | reverse complement strand
CACGGTGAAGGCCGCGTACCGCTAGGACTCCACGACACCGGTCACCGGACACGCGAACCCCCGCCCCCCTCGGGAGGCGGGGGTTCTCTCGTTCGGTGAGGCTACATCCGGAAGACGCCGTACGCCGCCGGCGGGATCGGCGCGCAGAGGCTCATGGCGATGCCCAGGCCCAGGGCGTCCCGCGTCTGCAGGGGATCGACGACGCCGTCGTCCCACAGCCGGGCGCTGCTGTAGTAGGCGTGGCCCTCGGCCTCGTACTTGGCGCGGATCGGTTCGACGATGGCCGCCTCGCCGGCGGCGTCGAGCGCCTGCCCCTGGCGAGCCAGCTGGTCCTGCTTGACCTGCAGCAGCACGCCGGCCGCCTGCTCCCCGCCCATCACCGAGATCTTGGCCTGCGGCCACATCAGCAGCAGGCGCGGCTGGAAGGCCCGGCCGCACATGCCGTAGTTGCCGGCGCCGTAGCTGCCGCCGATGATCACGGTGAACTTCGGCACGGTGCTGTTGCTGACGGCGTTGACGAGCTTGGCGCCGTCCTTGGCGATGCCGCCGTGCTCGTAGGCCTTGCCCACCATGAAGCCGGTGATGTTCTGCAGGAAGACCAGCGGCACGCGGCGCGCGTTGCACAGCTCGATGAAGTGGGTGCCCTTCAGGGCCGACTCGCTGAACAGGATGCCGTTGTTGGCGAGGATGCCCACCGTGTAGCCGTGGAGGCGCGCGAAGCCGCAGACCAGCGTCGCACCGTAGCGCGGCTTGAATTCGTGCAGCCGGCTGCCGTCGACCAGGCGGGCGATCACCTCGCGCGCGTCGAAGGCCTGGCGCGGGTCGGCCGAGGCGACCCCGTACAGCTCCTCGGGATCCTCGTGCGGCGGCTCGGCCGGGGCGGTCGGCACCGCGGCCGTCTCGACCGGGCCGAGGTTCTCCACGATGTCGCGCACCAGGCGCAGGGCGTGCGCGTCGTCCTGGGCCAGGTGGTCCGCGACGCCCGAGATGCGCGTGTGCACGTCGCCGCCGCCCAGCTCCTCGGCGGTGACCTCCTCCCCGGTCGCCGCCTTGACCAGCGGCGGGCCGCCCAGGAAGATCGTGCCCTGCTCGCGCACGATCACCACCTCGTCGCTCATCGCCGGCACGTAGGCGCCGCCCGCGGTGCAGCTGCCCAGCACCGCCGCGATCTGCGGGATGCCCAGCGCCGACATGCGGGCCTGGTTGTAGAAGATCCGCCCGAAGTGGTCGCGGTCGGGGAAGACCTCGGCCTGCAGGGGCAGGAAGGCGCCGCCCGAGTCCACCAGGTAGACGCAGGGCAGGCGGTTCTCCAGGGCGATCTCCTGGGCGCGCAGGTGCTTCTTCACCGTCAGCGGGTAGTAGGTGCCGCCCTTGACCGTGGCGTCGTTCGCCACGACCATCACCGGCCGGCCGTGCACCGTGCCGATGCCGGTGACCAGCCCCGCGGCCGGCACGTCGTCGCCGTAGACGCCGTGGGCCGCCAACGGCGACAGCTCCAGGAAGGGCGCACCGGGGTCCAGCAGCCGCTCGATGCGTTCGCGCACCAGCAGCTTGCCCTGCCCGGTGTGGCGTTCGCGCGCCGACGCCGGCCCGCCCTCGCCGATGCGCCCCAGCAGGGCCGCCAGATCCGCGGCCGCGGCCCGGTTGCGCCGGTCGTTCTCGACGAACGCCTTGTCGTGCCTGTCGATCTTCGAGACGATCCTCTTCATGGCCCTCCCGGCAAGAACGGGGTCCGCGGATGCTGCCGGCCAGTATAGGGGCCGCGGCCGAGCCGGTCCACCCCCGTCGGCGGGCGCTGGACGCCCTTGTGGATGGGTCCGCCACTGCCTACTGTTGCCCCATGACCTCGACCGAATTCCACCTGCGCAACGCCGTCGTGATGACCGGCAACGGACCGTCCGCCGCCGACGTGCACGTCCGTGACGGTCGGATCGTCGACCTGCACAACCGCAACGGTCCCTCGACCGTCGCGGCCGGCGACGTCGACGCCGCCGGCCTGTGGCTGCTGCCGGGCGGCGTGGACCCGCACGTCCACTTCGGCATGCCGCTGCGCGACGGCCTGTCCAGCCGCGGCTGGCGCGAGAGCAGCGCCGCCGCCCTGCTCGGCGGCACGACCACGGTCATCGACTTCGCCAACCCGTCGCGCGGCGAGCCGATCGCCGACGCCGTCCTGCGCTGGCAGGCGGCGGCCGACGGCGTCTGCCTCTGCGACTGGGGCCTGCACGCGACGGTCTGCGACATCGCGCCGGAACGCCTGGCCGAACTGGACGGCCTGGTGCACGCGGGCGTACCGACCTTCAAGGCCTTCCTCGCCTACAAGGGCCGCCTGATGCTCGCCGCCGCCGAGCTGCGCCTGCTCATGCGCCAGGTCAAGGACGTCGGCGGCCACCTGCTGCTGCACGCCGAGGACGGCGAGATGAACGCCGCCGCCGAGGCCGTCCTCGCCGCGACCGGCCGCACCGGTCCCGAGTGGCACCCCGCGGCGCACGGGCCCGAGTCGGAGATCGAGGCGATCCGCCAGGCCATGCTGCTGGCCGAGGAGACCGGCTGCCCCCTGACGATCGTGCACCTGTCGACCGCCGCCGGCCTGGACCTGATCCGCGGCGCCCGCGCCGTGGGCGTGGACCTGCGCGCGGAGACCTGCCCGCAGTACCTGTTCCGCGACGAGTCCCTCTACGCGCGCGGCGGCGACGACGCCCTGACCGCGCTGATGGCCCCGCCCCTGCGCTCACCGGCCGACGCCGCCGCGCTGCTGGACGGCCTCGCCGGCGGCGACATCGCCTGGCTGGCCACCGACCACTGCGCCTTCCCCCTGGAGGTCAAGCGCCGCGAGGCCGCCCACGGGTTCGCCGCCGTGCCCAACGGCGCCGCCGGCGTCGGCGAGCGCCTGCTGGCCGCCTTCACCCTGGGCGTCCGCCGCGGTCTGCTGACTCCGGAACGTTGGGTGAGGGTCTGCTGCGAGGCGCCCGCCGGTCGGCTCGGCCTGGCCGGGCGCAAGGGACGCGTGGCCGCCGGCTACGACGCGGACCTGGTGCTGTTCGACCCCGAGGCGACCGGCACGCGCCTGCCCGTCGACGGTCACCCCGATCCCTCGTTGTGGACGGGCGACGACTGGTGCGGGCGGATCGTCGACGTCTGGCGGCGCGGGGAGCAGGTGGTGCGCGACGGGAAGCTGGTGCCGGACGTTTCGGCCGGGGTCTTCCTATCCCGCCTCCTTCCCGACTAGCTGATCCGATCTGCTTGCACGCGCTAATCTCGTAAGATATTATATATCAACACAATAAGTCTTCTGCCGCCTCAACGACCAACACGACGATAGACATAATAGCATTATTTTTGATATAATATTATATCTCTAACACCCGAGCCGGAGGCTGCCGTCCATGAGTCGTCGCGCCCTTGCTGTCCTGGCGTTGCTGCTGACGTGCTCCGCGACCGGTTCGTGGGCGGATGACGCGTTCCTGCGAACATTGGCAGCCCGACCGCAGATGCCGGTCGTGAAGGACGCCAGCGCGAACCCGCGCCTGCCGTCGGCCGCGGCCGCGGTCCGGACGACCAGGACCTCCGCCTCCCGGACCGGGAAGGCGCAGCGCCCCGAATTCCCCGACGTGGACCTGACGGCGGACACGACCGGCGGCGCCGTGGTGCGCCGATCGGCGCCGGGCGAGCCGATCCTCCCGGCGGACTTCCCGCTGGACGGGCTGTGCGGCCTGGCGCCGGGACGCTCCCTGAAGCTCGCCGCTCCCGCTCCCCGCGGCGGCGACAAGGATGCCCCCTGGTCCGGCGACCGCAAGCTGGCCAACCCCACCAGCATGGACGACGGCTACGTCTCGCTGGCCGTCAGCCCGGTCACCGGCTGGATCTACGCCGTGTTCGAGGCCCAGGACCTCGGCGGCGTCGACCGCGACATCCACATCGCGCGCAGCCAGGACGACGGCCTCACCTGGACCGTCTGGGACCTGCCCTCGTTCAGCCAGGACGAGTCGATGCCCGAGATCGCCATCGACGGCGCCGGTTTCCTGCACGTGGTCTGGCTGCGCCTCGACGGCTACATCGTGCGCGTGCGCTCGAGCGCCGGCGACAACCCCGCCGCCTGGTCGGCGGTGCGCGGCCTGTTCACCGACTCGACCAACGCCACGCCGAGCCTCGCGGTCAGCGGCGCCGGCGACTTCGCGACCCTCTTCATCGCGGCCGCCTACCAGGAGATCAACTGGGACCTCTACCAGTGGGAGTGGACGCTGATCTGGATGTACTCCACCAACGCCGGCACGACGGTCACCTACGACGCCCTGGCGCCAGACGGCTATCCCGACCTGTGGCCCGACTGCGCGCTGGACGACGGGCTGGTCCACCTGGTCAACGCCGAGGCGGACATGGACACCGGCCTGCCGCGCATCCTGATCAGCAGCGACGCCGTCAGCGGCGGCTTCAACGACATCACCGACCTGTCGTCGTGGACGGCGAACGGCTGCGGCTTCCCGCAGGTCGCCTGCCAAGGCGGCGACGTCTTCGTCGTCTACCAGCACGACTACGACGACGGGCTGGGCAACCTCGACGGCGACGTCGTCTACGGCTTCTCCTGGGACGCCGGCGCGACGTTCTACGGCCCCTACGAGATCGTCGCCGACGAGTACGAGAGCGTCGGCCCGACCGTCTACGCGCGTGACGGCGTCGTGGGCGCGCTGTGGCTGGACGCGCCTCCCGGCGGCGACGAGTTCGACGTCGCGGCGCGCCAGGCCGGCGGGCGCGGCCACCCGGACAACTGGGGCGACATCGAGACCGTCAGCGACCAGAACCACGCCGAGCCGCAGTTCCACTACCTGTCGGGCGCCGTCGGCGACGGCCGCCTGCACGCCGCCTGGATCGACCGGCGCGACTACCCGACGCAGGGGCTCAACGTCTACAACGCCGATCGCGCCGTGCGGCCGAACCTCGCGGAGTTCACACCGACGGGATGGGGCGGCTCCCTGGTGGGCGGCCTGGTCCCCGGCGAGCGTACGGTCGGCTGGTTCGCCGCCGACCGTCCCGCCTACGTGAGCTTCGCGGTGACCAACTCCGGACTGGCCGACGCCACGGCCGACGTCCTGGTACGGTTGCGGGTCGACGGCGCGGTCGCGGCCGCCTGGCAGATCGAGGGCGGCCTGCCCGCCGCCACCTACGCCGCGGTCGAGGACCATGCCCTGACGCTCGGCGCCGGTCCCCACGAGATCTCCGTGGTCCTGGACCCGCTGAACGCGGTGCCGGAGGATGACGAGACCGACAACACCGTGCTGCGGACCTGGACCTGGCTCGAGGGCAACCCGAGCCTGCGCGTCGAACCGGACCGTATCCGTCACGACGTGGCGGAGTCGGGGGCGGCGGCGAGGCGCGCGCTCGCCGCCTCCCCGCCGACCCGCCTGGAGATCCACCTGCCGGTGCTCGACGAGCGACTCGCGGCGCCGGCATCCGCCGCGCCGGACGGCACGGTCCTGCTCGTGGTCGTCCCCGCGCGACGGGTCGACGCCGCCGCCCTCGGTGACGTCCTCGGCGGCGCCGACAAGTCGCAGCGTCGCGAAACGGTCGCCGCGGCCCTGCGGACGAACCTGGCGCGATCGTGCGCCGAACTGGAACCCCTGCTGAAAGAACTGCGCGGCGAAGGCCTCGCCCGCGAACCGGTCGAGCTGTGGCTCGCGGGCGCCCTGTCCCTGCGGGCGACGCCGGAAGCGGCCCGTCGGCTGGCGGCGCACCCGGCGGTCGGGCGCGTCTGGCTGGACGACCGGCCGAGCGAAGCCTTCGGCGGACCGGTCGGCGCGCTCCCGACCGCGGTCCGGCAGTCGCTCGCCTGGCACCTGCCGCGCATCGGCGCCGACGCGGCCTGGGCGGCGGGCTACGACGGCGCGGGCGTGCTCGTCGGCCACGTCGACACCGGCGTCGGCTACACCCACCCCGACCTGGCAGGCAGCATGTGGGACGGCGGCGCCTCGTGGCCGCACCACGGCTGGGACTCGGTGGACGACGACGACGATCCGGTCGAGGGCGACCCGACCATCAACCACGGCACGCACACCGCCGGCCTGGTCGTGGGCGACGGCGCGCTGGGCACGCGCACCGGCGCCGCGCCCGGCGCCACGCTCATGGCGCTGCGCGCGGTGCCCGGTTCCTACGCCGACCTCATCGAGGCGATGCAGTTCGGCCTCGACCACGGGCCGGTGGACCTGTTCACGATGAGCGCCGGCTGGGGAGACCCGCCCGCCGATCTGAAGGAAGGCAACCGGGCCAACGCCGAGATCCTGCTGGCGATGGGCATCCCCTGGTTCTGCGCCGCCGGCAACGGCGACAACTACGGCGGCCACTACGCGGCGCCGCAGGACATCAGCTCGCCCGGCGACTGCCCCGATCCCTGGTACGGCGCGGGAGGGCACTCCGCGGTGATCACCGTCGGCGCGACGACGTCGGCCGACGCGGTGTGGGCCTACTCCAGCGTCGGGCCCACGGTCTGGAACCTGACGGCTGCCGGGTACGGCGACTACCCCTACCCGCCCGGCCTGACCAAACCCGACCTCGCGGCGCCCGGCGACGGCATCACGTCCACGATCGGCACGGGGAGCTACGCCGCCTACTCGGGCACCAGCATGGCGACGCCGCTGGTGGCGGGCGCCGCGGCGATCTGCCTGCAGGCCTCCCCCGGCGCCACCCCGGCGCAGCTGGCCGAGGCCCTCGAAGCGTCGGCCCGCGACCTCGGGACCGCCGGCCGCGACAACCAGTCCGGCGCCGGCCTGCTGGACCTGCCGGCGGCCCTGGCCGCGCTGCCGCGCGTGGGGGTCGAATCCTTCGTGATCCACAACGACGGGCCGTTGCCCCTGCTGCTGCAGGACGTCGCCTGGACGGCGGGCTGGCTCGCCGTCTCGCCACGTGCCGGTGTCGTCGCGCCCGGCGATTCCCTCACGGTGCGGGCGATGTTCGACGCGGCGGGCCTCGCCGCGGGCCTGTACTACGACGTGATCACCTTGGTCTCGAACGATCCCGCGGGACCGCACCCCGTGTATGCGACGCTTGCCATCGGCGCGACGACGGGCGTCGGCGACGGCCCGCCCGCGGCGGTCGACGCCGGGCTGGCCGGCTGGCCGAACCCCTTCAACCCGCGCACGACGGTGCGCTTCGACCTGCCGCGGGACGGCCGGGTCGAGCTGGCGGTCTACGACCTGCAGGGACGGCGCGTGCGGACGCTGCTGGCGGGGAACGCGGCGGCGGGCCCGCACGAGGTGCTCTGGCCGGGCGACGACGACGCGGGCCGGACCCTGCCCAGCGGCGTCTACCTGGCGCGGCTGCGCGGCCCCGGCGGGACGGCCGCCGAACGCAAGCTCACGCTGGTGCGGTAGGGGGGAGCTAGAAGACCCGCCGGCTCAGGAAGGTCCAGCCGCCGCTGACGACGTCGACGCCGGTGATCTCGCGCGTCTCCAGCCGGCGGTCCTGGCCGTCGACCAGGTCCACGCGCAGGTCGTGCGTCCCGGGCGGCAGCGCGAGCCGGGCCATGGCGATGCCGCGGGGCAGCGTCAGCCAGTTGCGCGTGTCGGCCTGCTCGGTGGCCGCGCCCAGCAGGTTGACCAGCAGGCCGGCGACCTTGCCCTTGTCCTCGGCCTGCTCCTGCGCGGCGTACTTCGCCAGCGCGCGCACGATGGTCTTCAGCACGATCTTGCCCTGGGCGTCCTGGAAGTACTGCCGCGACCTGCCGGCGACGTCCTCCACGGGCACGGCGCGCGTCCGGCCGCCGATCGTCCCCGCCGAGATGCGCGCGCCCGCCACCGCCGGCGGCTCGTCCACCAGTTCCGGCAGGGCGAAGCGCAGCCAGTAGTCGATCTTCTGGTCGCGGTCCCACCCGTACTCGTAACGGTGCCGCAGCGACAGCGCCCAGGCGTCGCGATCGTCGCGCCGGCCCTCGCTCTTGAAGATCGGCACGTCCGCCGCCCGGGAGACCCGCCGCGGCGCGTACCCGGTCTCCAGGAACAGGACGACCTCGCCGGTGCCCGTCGCGGGCAGGGCGGCCGGCAGCAGGTCCGGCAACTGCGTCCGCAACTCGTCCAGTTCGGCCGTGAAGCCCAGGGCGGCGCCGGTGCGCAGCAGGTCGGCGCCGAGCCAGGGCGGCGTGACCACGTCCAGCAGGCCCTCGGTGTCGCGGTAGGCCAGCGCGGCCTGGCGGTAGGCGATGAAGGCGTCGTTGGTCTCCCCGCCCCAGTCCAGCAGCATGGCCCGCAGGTAGTGCAGGAAGGCGTCGTTGTCCAGGGCGGCGGCGCGGGCGTCGCCCCCGTCGTCGTCGCGCAGGGCGCGGGCGATCTCGGCGTAGTCGCGCAGGTGCAGCTCGGCCTTGCGGGCCTCGACCACGGCCTCCTCGCGGTCGCCCAGGTAGACGTAGTTCAGCGCGCGGAAGTAGGGCACCAGCGCCATCTCGAAGGGGGCGGCGCGGTAGGCGATGGCGCCGTCGTTGGTGACCAGGGACAGGACGGCCTCGCTGACGCTCTTGGTGTAGAGGTCCGCGGCCAGCTGCTCAGCCTCCTCGAACACCGCGTTGGACTCGGCCCAGCGGTCGGCGTAGTGCAGGACCAGGCCCCTCTCCAGCAGGTTCGCCAGGCGGTCCTGGTCGCGCGCGGCCGCGTCGATCCCCGCGAGCGCCTCGTCGAAGCGGCCCGCCGCGAGGTCGGTGCGCAGGCGTTCGTGGCGGTCCGCGTAGGTCGAACAGCCGGCGGCGCCGAGCAGCGCCGCGGCGAAGGCCAGGCGGGCCGCCGTGCGGACGGCGGCCGGCCCGGCCGGGAACGTGCGGAGCCGGGTGCTCAAGGCTTGTGACCGCTGCGGCTGACGTACTTCTTGATCTTCTCGACGCCCGCCCAGACCTTCGTGTTGTCCTCGAGGTCCACGAGGTACACGTCGACCTGGTAGTACTTCACCTCGTCGCCTTCCTCGCGGTCGATGATCGTGTTGATCTCCCCGAGCATCATGTAGTCGGCGCCCTTCTCGCGGCCCCAGGCCTTCATGGTCTCGGGCGAGGAGTACTGCTGCTGGTCGGCGCGCTCGTCGCGCACCCCCTCGCGCTCCTCGGACGAGGCGACGACGGTCACGCGTCCCGAGTTGATGAACGAGCGTTCCACGTCGGCCACGAAGGTCTTGACCGGGATGTGCTCGGCCGACTTGTTGGCGATCTGCCCCACGATGACCACGGGCTTCTTGCCGCGGGCCAGCAGGTGGTTCTCGACCCAGGCGCCGGTGGTGACCTGCGCGATGAGCGTCTCGGCGACCTGGCGGCTGTCGGCGTCGTTCCAGTTGCCGGACAGGTCGATGGTGGTGTCGGTTTCGACCCGCGTGACGGTCTTGCCGCCGCCGCAGCCGGCGACCAGCGCCAGCGCGCCCAGCGCCAGCAGGGCCAGCGCCATCCGGGTGAGCCGTCCTGAGGTCAGATTCGTCGGTATCGGATTCCGCACGTCAGACTCCTTCGTTGCGATCCGCTCAGCCCCCGAGCCCGGGGCGCTGTCCACGGATCCGGTCACGGCCGCGCCGGATTGCCCACTTTCCAGGTCGGAACGGGCGCCGGCGGGCGCCGACGGACGGTTCGTGCAGGAACCGTGCTAGCGGGTTGTTGCCGCCGCCGCCGGCGCAGGGCATTATAGGCGATGTGGACCACGAACCCAACCCCGGAGCCGACCATGCGCGACCCCGATCTTTTCCTGCTCGAGCACGCCGACCCCCTGGTCACGATGGACCCCGCCCGCCGCGTCCTGCCGGACGGCTGGGTGGCGGCGCGCGACGGCCTGATCGTAGGGATAGGCGTGGGCACGACGCCCGCGGTGATCGACGGCGAGCCCCGCGAGCGCTTCCGCCGGCTCGACGCGCGCGGGCGGGTCGTGCTGCCGGGCCTGGTCAACACCCACCACCATCTCTACCAGACGCGCACGCGAGCCTGGCCCGGAGCCGTCGACGCGGAGCTGTTCCCCTGGCTCACCACGCTCTACCCGGTCTGGGCCGGCCTCTCGGACGCCGACTTCCACCGCGGCGCGCTGGTCGGCTGCCGCGAGCTGCTGCGCTCGGGCTGCACCACGACCACCGACCACCACTACCTGTTCCCCCGCGACGCCTCGCCGGAGCTGATCGACATCACGGTGGCGGCGGCCCGCGAGGCGGGCATCCGCTTCCACCCCACGCGCGGCAGCATGTCGCGCTCGCGCAAGGACGGCGGCCTGCCGCCCGACTCGGTGGTGCAGGACCACGACACGATCCTCGCCGACAGCGAGCGGCTCATCCGGCTGCACCACGATCCCGCGCCGGGCGCCATGACCCGCATCGCGCTGGCCCCCTGCTCGCCGTTCTCGGTCACCCCGGAGCTGATGCGCGACACCGCCACGCTGGCCCGCCGCTTCGGCGTCCGCCTGCACACGCACCTGTCCGAGACCCGCGACGAGGACGCCTACTGCCTGAGCACCTACGGACGGCGGCCCGTCGACCTGCTGGAGGACTGCGGCTGGCTCGCGGACGACGTCTGGCTGGCGCACGGCATCTGGTTCGACGACGCGGAGATCGCCCGCCTGGGGCGCGCCGGCGTCGGGATCGCCCACTGCCCCACCTCCAACATGCGCCTGGGCTCGGGCATCTGCCGCGTGCGCGATCTGCGGGCCGCGGGCTGCCCGGTCGGCCTGGCGGTGGACGGCTCGGCGAGCAACGACTCGTCGCACCTGCTGGCCGAGCTGCGCCAGTGCCTGCTGCTGCACCGCGTCCTGGGCGGCGCCGGCGCGATGACGGTCCCGGAAGTGCTGGAGATGGCGACCCTGGGCGGCGCCGCCTGCCTCGGCCGCGAGGACGTGGGCTCGCTCGAGCCGGGCAAGGCCTGCGACCTGGCGCTCTTCGACCTCGGGGACCTCGCCCACGAGCGCGTCGGCGACCGCGTGGCCGCGCTGCTGCTCTGCCACCCGCGCGACGCCGCGGCGGTCGTGGTCGGCGGCCGCGAGATCGCCCTGGGCTGACCGGCGGTCAGGCCCCGTCGCCCTCGCAGTGCGCCAGCAGGCGCTTGCGCTCCCGCTCCCACTCCTCGTCCAGCATGGCGAAGATCATGTCGTCGACCCACTGCCCGCGGTGCCAGTGGCTGCGGCGCAGGTGCGCCTCCTGGCGCAGGCCGAGCCGCTGCAGCACGGCCACCGAGGGCAGGTTGCGCGGGTCGGTGCGGGCCACCACGCGGTGGACCTTCCGCGTGTCGAAGAGGTGCTCGAGCATCAGGCGCGTGGCGCAGGTCGCGTAGCCGCGGCTGCGGTGGTCCGGCCGCAGGGCGATCCCCAGTTCCGGGCTCGCGTGCGCTCCGGCCGGGAAGAGGATGCCGCAGTCCCCGACGACCTCGCCGTCGTCGCGCCGGGCGATGATCAGCTGGAGCCAGCTGCCGGGGACGCCCGGCTCGACGTCGGCCTGGGCGCGGGCCAGCCCCTGGACCTCGTCGAGATCGTGGGGCAGCCAGTCCTGGTAGCGGGCGACCTCGGGCAGGGAGCGGTAGGCGTAGAGGACCGGGGCGTCGGCGGCCTGCATGCGGCGCAGGACGATCCGGCGGGCGGTCAGGGTGAAGTCGGTCATGTCGTGCTCCTCCGGGCTGCGGACGGGAAGGGCGTCGCAGGGGGATACGGACGGGACCTGGCCTGGTTGCCTCCTAGAAGAGCCAGTCCGTGCTGAGGAACGTGCCGCGCCCCTCGCGCACGATCCTCGAGAACAGCTCCTTGTTGGCCCCGGTGGCCCGGGTGGCGGCCAGGGTGCGGATCGAGAAGACCCGCAGGGCGTCGCTCACCGACAGCGTCCCCTCGGCGGAATCCTTGCGCCCGGTGAACGGGAACGCGTCGGGGCCGCGCTGGCACTGGGCGTTGACGTTGACGCGGCAGACCTGGTTGACCAGCCGGTCGACCAGCCGGCCGACCGACTCGGGGTCGCGCCCGAACAGGCTGGCCTGCTGGCCGTAGGGCGACTCCATGATCGCGCGCACCGGCTCCTCGACGTCGTCGTAGGGCACCACCGGCACCACGGGCCCGAACTGCTCCTCGTGGAAGACCCGCATGCCGGGCGCCGCCGGGTACAGCACGGCCGGGTGGACGTAGGTGCCGTGCACGGCGCCGCCGTCGGGGTTGAGCACCTGCGCGCCGCGGGCGCGGGCGTCCGCGACGAGGTCCGCGAGGTACTGCGGCTTGCCGGTCTCCGGCAGCGGGGTGACCTGCGCGCCGGGATCCCAGGGCAGGCCGGGGCGCAGGGCGTCCACGGCGGCGACCAGGCGGCGGTTGAACTCCGCGGCGAGGCTGCGGTGGACGAAGATCAGCTTGAGCGCCGTGCAGCGCTGGCCGTTGAACGACAGGGCGCCCGCGACGCACTCGGCCACGGCCTCGTCCAGGTCGGCGTCGGGCAGCACGATCGCGGCGTTCTTCGCCTCGAGGCCCAGCACGCAGCGCAGGCGGTGGGGCTGCGGGTGCTGCCGGCGCAGGAGGTCGGCGACGCGGCTGGTGCCGATGAAGGCCAGCACGTCGAGGCGGCCCGAGGCCATCAGCGGCCCCACGACCGTCTCGCCGTCCCCGTACACCGTGTTGACCACCCCGGGCGGGAAGGCGTCGCGGAAGTCCTCGAGCAGCGGGCTGTGCAGCAGCACGCCCAGCTTGGGCGGCTTGAAGATGACCGGGTTGCCCATGACCAGGGCGGGGATCAGCGTGGTGAACGTCTCGTTCAGCGGGTAGTTGAACGGGCCCATGCAGAGCACGACGCCCAGCGGCGAGCGGCGGATCTGGCCGACGATCCCCTCGTTCTGCTCGAAGCGGGACGAGGCGCGGTCCAGTTCCTTCATCGCCGCGACCGTGTCGTGGATGTAGGCGACCGTGCGGTCGAACTCCTTGCGCGCGTCGGGCAGGGTCTTGCCGATCTCCCACATGATCAGCCGCACGACCTCGTCGCGGCGCCGCGCCATCCGCGCGGCGAAATCCTCGACGTGCTCGAGACGCCGCCGCACCGGCATCGTGGGCCAGAGGCCGCCGCCGTGGTCCCAGGCGGCGCCCGCGGCGGCGAGCGCCGCCAGCGCCTGCTCGGCCCCGAGCCGCGGGTAGGAGCCGATCACGGCCTGCTTCAGTCCCGCGTGCGAGGGCACGCACACCGGCGACAGCACGCGCTGGATGGCCCCCTCCCAGCGCAGCAGTTCGCCGCCGCACAGCCAGGTCGACTGCTCGACCAGCCCGGGCAGACGGTGCTCCGGCGGCACGACCTCGAGGTTCGGGAACAGTCGCTGGAATCGTTCGGATCCGGTCATGGGGGCCGCCTTCCTGGGTGGGCGCGTGGTCGCGCCCGTCGACATTCTATGCTAGGCTGCCGTCGCGGACCATGTGAAAACCCGGCGAACCGCCGGCGGGAGGCCCGGACCCCATGCGCACCAAGGCGTTGATGTCGTCGCTGCTCGCCGTCGCGGCGCTGGCCGCGGCCGTGCCGGCCGGCGCAACCGCACGCCCCCTCGGACGCCTCGGCGCCATCGAGCGCCTGCCCATGCCCGCCCGCCAGGCCGCGGCCTCCGCCCTGCTCGCCGACCACCCGTTCAACCCCGTCTTCGCGGGCGGCGACACGCTGCTGCTGTTCTACCGCGGCCCCGGCCACGACGTGCGGCTGGCCGGCGACCAGACCGCCTGGCTGCCGACGCTGCCCCTGGCCCACCTGCCCGGCACCGACCTCTGGTCCTGCGTCCTGACCCTGCCGTCGCGTTCGCGGGTCGACTACAAGTTCGTGATCGACGCGCTGTGGCTGCTCGACGCGCGCAACCCGCGGACCTGCACCGGCGGCTTCGGGCCCAATTCCGAGCTGCGCGGGATGGACTACCGCGAGCCGGAATTCATCTCCGCCCCGGCCGCGGCCGCCTGCCGGACCGACCGCTACGAGCTGCCGGCGCCCGCCCTCGGCGGCCCCCGCGAGGTGCTGGTGCTGACCCCTCCGGGCGAGCCGCGCGGCCGGCGCCCCTGCCTGCTGGTCCACGACGGCCTGGAGTACGTCACGCTGGGCGGCCTGGACCGCGCCCTGGCCTGGCTGGCCGAGCGCCGCCCCGACCTGGACCTGCCGATCTGCGTCTGCGTCCCGCCGGGGCGCCGCACCGACGAGTACGCCGGCGGGCTGCAGGAGCCGTTCGGTCTCTGGGTGACCGGCACCCTGCAACCCTTCATCGCCGTGCAGCACGACGTGGGCACGACCTGGGGCGTCATGGGCGCCAGCTACGGCGGCAACGCCGCGCTCGACCTGGCGCGCCGCTACCCCGGCAACTTCGACCGCGTGGCCGCGATGAGCCCGTACGTCGCCCCCGAGCAGTCGGCCGCCTACGCGTCGATGCCCCCGCAACGCGTGCGGGTCTACCTGAACTGGGGCGTCTTCGACCTGCCGCAGCTGGTCCCGATGAGCCGCGAGTTCGCCGCACTGCTGTCCGGGCGCGGCTTCGCCTGCCTCGCAGAAGAGAAGCCCCAGGGACATTCCTGGGGCTTCTGGCGCGACAGCCTGCCGGCCGCGCTGGAGTACCTCTACGGGCGGTAGCCCGCCTACCTGCGGACGCCCTCCCCGGGCTTGCTCTTGTCCGGTAGGCCGGCGTGGCGGGAATCCGCCACGTCGCCCCCTCGTCCTTCAGGCGACCCAGCAGGTGCTCGATCGCGACGTCGAGCTGGTCGTCCCGGCCGGCCACGACGGCGGCGGGCTGATTCTGCACCTCGAGGTGGGGGTCGACGCCGCGACCCTCGATGATCCACTTCCCGTGCAGGTCGAAGAGGCCGAACTGGGGCGGGGTGACCGTGCCCCCGTCGACGAGGTCCTGGTGCGGTTCGATGCCGATGGCGCCGCCCCAGGTGCGCATGCCGATCACGGTGGCGAGGTTGCGGACCTTGACCGCCTCGGCGAAGAACTCGCCGTTGCTGCCGGTGTCCTCGTTGATCAGGACCGCCAGCGGCCCGTGGAACGCGCGCTCGGGGTTGCGGCCGGGGCCGCCCTCGCGCGGGATGGTCATGGACCACAGCACGCGCTCGAGCCGGTCGATGATCATGTCGCCGACGAAACCGCCGCCGTTGTCGCGCTCGTCGATGACGATGCCCTCGCGGCCCGTCTGCGGGTACCAGTAGGCGCCGAACTCGATCAGGCCCGGCTCGCCCATGTCGGGCAGGTGGAGGTAGCCGAGGCGGCCGCCCGACTTCTCGTCGACGTGGCGGCGGTTGGCCTCCACCCAGGCGCGGTAGCGCAGGCCGCCCTCGCCGCGCAGGGGTTCGACGACGACCGTGCGCGGCTGCTTGCCCTCGGCGTTGTCGGCGACCTCGAGCTCGACGGTGCGGCCGGCGGCATCGGCGAGCAGCTCGTAGGGGTTGGCGCCGGCGGCCAGCGGGCGGCCGTCGACGGCCAGCAGGAAGTCGCCCTCGCGCACGTCCACGCCGGGTTCGGCCAGCGGCGAGCGCGCGGCGGCGTCCCAGACGCAGCCGGGCAGGATGCGGGCGATGCGCACGCGTCCGCTGCGCGGGTCGGCGGCGAAGTCGCAGCCGAGCATCGCCGTGCGCGACGGCGCGCCGGTGTGCTGCTGGTCGCCGCCGTAGACGTAGGTGTGGCCGATGTTCAGCTCGGCGATCATCTCCCCGATCAGGTAGGTGAGGTCGCCGCGCGCGCCGCACCAGGGGACCAGGGCCGCGTACTTGTCGCGGATCTTCCGCCAGTCGACGCCGTGCATGCCCTCGTCGTAGAACCAGTCGCGCTGGATGCGCCAGGCCTCGTCGAGCATCTGGCGGTACTCCTGCGCACGGTCGACGCGCAGGCGCACGCCGTCGAGGTCGACCGCGCCGTCGCCGGGCTTGAATTCCTTGCCCGCGTCGACCACGCCGTAGCTGCTGCCGGCGCGGTACGCCAGCTTCTTGCCGTCGGCCGAGAGGTGGTAGTTGGCGAGGCCGCCGCCCAGGTCCTTGGCCTCGCGCTCCGCGACGTCGTAGGCCACCAGGGTGAGGTCGCTCTCGGCGGTGCGGTCGTCGACGTTCTGGTACTTCAGGAAGACCGGCTCGTCGCGGCGCAGCATCAGGCAGCCCTCGGCGGTCGCCGTGAGGCGGAAGTAGTTGCCGCCCTCGACGCCGGGCACGGCCAGGACACGGCCGCCGAGGCCGTCGAGGTCGACGCGGGTGGCGGCGGGCTTCGCGCCGCCGTCGCCCTCGCCGCCCTTCTTCTCCTCGTCTGTTGTCTTCTCTTGGTCGGCCTTCGCCGCCACCAGACCCGGGTCCTCGAAGAACGGCGAGCGGACGCCGTCCTGCAGCAGGACGAGGTAGGGCTTCGCCATGTCCACGAAGATGTGGTTCTGGTCCTGGCGGTCCATGATCGGGGTGAAGGTGCGGTTGCTCAGGAACCAGAGGTGGCGTCCCTCGGGGTCGAAGCTGGGCGACCAGCTGGTGAAGAAGTCGTCGGTGACCTGCGTGCTCTTCCCGGAGGCGAGGCCGTAGAGGCAGATCACCTCGTTCATGTTCGCGGTGTTCTTGCTGTAGGCCACCCACTGCCCGTCCGGCGACCAGACGTAGTCGAGGATGCCCCAGCGCTCCCAGGCGTCGTCGTACTCGCCCGTGTCGATCACGGTGACCTTGCCGGTGGCGACGTCCACCATGTTCAGGCGCATGAACTTGTCGCCCCAGAGGATCCGCTGCGAGTCGGGCGACCAGACGGGCTGCAGCAGGAAGCCCCGGTTGCCGGTGGTCAGCGGGCGCCAGTCGTCGCGGCCGCGCTGGTCGGCGAGGTAGAGCTGCTCCTCGCCGCCGCGGTCGCTCACGAAGCAGACCCAGCGGCCGTCGGGCGACCAGGCGGCGTTCTTCTCGCGGCTCGCGCTGGTGCGGGTGAGGTCGAACCACTCGCCCTTCTCGGCGGGCAGGCTGAGGATTTCGCCGCGCGCCTCCAGCAGCAGGCGTTCGCCGGCGGGCGAGAGGCCGAAGCTGCCGGTCGACGGCGCCGCCTCGACGAGTTCGGAGCGCATCGGCGCGCGGTCGGTGGCGACGTCGATCGTCACCTCGCGGTCGACGCCGGCGGCCAGGTCGAGCACGCGCAGGCCGCCCGCGTGCTGGTAGACGACGCGGCCGGCGCCGCAGCCGGGCGACTTCACGTCGTAGTCGCGGTAGCTCGTCAGGCGCGTCACGTCGCCGCCCGCGGGGGTCATCGCGTAGAGGTTCAGGGTGCCGTCCTCGCGGTCGCTCAAAAAGACGATGCGGTCCTGCCACCACATCGGGAAGTTGTCGGTGCCCTCGAAGTCGGTGACCTTCGCGATGGCGCCGGTCGTGAAGTCGGCCACCCACACGTCCTGGGCCATGCCGCCGCGGTAGCGCTTCCAGGTGGCCCCCTCGCGGGCGATGCGGTTGTAGGCGAGGCGCTTGCCGTCGGGCGAGAAGCTCGCCAGGGCGCCGCGGTCCACGGCCACCTTCTCGGGCAGGCCGCCCTCGCGGTCGACCAGGAACAGCTGCGGCTGGCCGAGCGGGTGCTCGCGCGACGAGCGGAACAGGATGCGCCGGCCGTCGGGGTGCCAGTCCAGCACCAGGTCGGCGCCCGGGTGGAAGGTCAGGCGGCGCGGCACGCCGCCGGCGGCCGGCATCACGTAGACGTCGGTGCCGCCGTCGTAGTCGGCGGTGAAGGCGATCCACTTGCCGTCGGGGCTGAACCGTCCGGCGGTCTCGAAGCCGGCGCCGTTGGTGATCCGGCGGGCCGGGCCGCCGGTCGCGGACGTCAGCCAGAGATCATCCTCGTAGGTGAAGACGATGTGCTCGGCGCTGATGTCGGGGTTGCGCATGAGCTGCGAGGCTCCCGGCGCGGCCGCTGACGCGGCCTCGGACACGGCGGCCGCCAGCGCGGCCACGATGATGAGGATGGCCAGTCGTTTCAAGGGGTTCGCCTCCTGGATGAACGGTGGGTCGGTTCGGGGATCGCCGGTGGGCGTGCGGACATCAGCCGGGGACGCCCGGCTTGACCATGAACGTCTTTTCCTTACGGATCTGGACCGTGCCCGGTTTCGCGCCGGGCGGTTTCGTCACGAAACGGGCCCGGGTCCCGGAGACGGCCACCAGCTTGGCCTCGCGCACCTTGCTGTGCCAGGCGGCGACCGCGGCGGCGGCTTCGAGCGCCTCGCGCGGCGGCTCCTCCCCTGCCGGCACCTGCAGCACGACGTGGCTGCTCGGGCGGCCCTTCACGTGGAACCACCAGTCGTTGGGCTTGGCGATCTTCAGGCTGAGGCGGTCGTTGTCGGCTTCGGTGCGACCGGCCAACACGGTCCAGCCGCCTGGCAGATCGTAGCGCCACAGGGAGGGCTCGGGGGGACTGTGGTCGGTCATGTCGACGCCTCGAGGAAGGTCGCCACTTCGTCGAAGGGCTTGCGGCGCAGATCGGGCACCGTGCAGCCCGGCGCGGGATGGCCGACGACCAGCAGCAGGAAGGGCCGCTCGTGCCGGGGCCTGCCGAGCACCTCGTTCAGGAAATTCATGGGGCTCGGCGTGTGGGTCAACGTCGCCAGGCCGGCCCGGTGGAGGGCGGCGATCAGCATGCCCGTGGCGATGCCTACGGACTCCGTGGGATAGTAGTGCGTGACGCGCTCGCCGCCGGGCCCGACTCCCTGGCGCATCTGGAAGATGGCGATCAGCCAGGGCGCCTTTTCCAGGAAGGGCTTGCACGCGTCGGTGCCGAGCGGGCGCAGGGCCTCGAGCCAGCCCTCCGGCGCGCGACCGCCGTAGAAGGACCGCTCCTCGGCCTCCGCCGCCTCGCGGATGCGTTGCTTGACGGCAGGGTCGCCCACGGCCACGAAATGCCAGGGCTGCTGGTTGGCGCCGCTCGGGGCGCTGGCGGCCGCGCGCAGGCAGTCGGCGATCAGCGCAGCCGGCACCGGCCGGTCGCTGAAATCGCGGACCGAGCGGCGTCGGGCCAGGTCCTCGGCGAAATCCCGGGCTCTGGCGGCCGCTTCGGAGGGCGTCCGTTCGCGAAACACCAGCGGTATGCGGGGGGCTTTGTCCATCGCGGTCCTCGCTGCGTGGCGGGTGGCACGGATCCGGGGCAGTCTAAGCCCTGGGTCGCCCAGAGGCTCGGAAAAACTGGAACCGGGACCCCGGTTTCGTGTAGATTGGCCCCGGTTGCCCGGCGGCGCCGACCACCAGCGGCGTCCGTTGTTTTTTTGGCGCGCGCCGGGACCCCCATCCCAAACCAACCCAGCTACGGAGGACTCGAAGCGATGATCGAGGTACGTGACGTCACGAAGCGGTTCGGAGCCACCGTCGCCCTCGACGGCGTCTCCTTCCGCCTCGACAAGGGCGAGATCCTCGGCTTCCTGGGGCCCAACGGGGCCGGCAAGAGCACCGCCATGAAGATCGTCACCACGTTCCTGGCCCCCGACGGGGGCACGGTCAGCGTGGACGGCATCGACGTGCTCCGCAACCCCCTGGAAGTCCGCAGCCGCATCGGCTACCTGCCGGAGAACCACCCGCTCTACGTGGACATGATGGTCCACGAGTACCTGCAGTTCGTCGGCCGGGCGCGCGGCCTCGCCGGCGACGAGCTGCGGCGGCGGCTGGAGTGGGTCGTGGAGGCCTGCGGTCTCGGCAGCGTCTTCCGCAAGCCGATCAACGAGCTGTCCAAGGGCTTCCGGCAGCGCACCGGCCTGGCGCAGGCGCTGATCCACGATCCCGAGGTGCTGATCCTCGACGAGCCCACCAGCGGCCTGGATCCCCTGCAGATCATCGGCATCCGCGAGCTGATCCAGGGACTCGCCCGCAGCAAGACGATCATCTTCAGCACCCACATCCTGCAGGAAGTGTCCCCGGTCACCGACCGCGTCGTGATCATCAACGGCGGGCGGATCGTCGCCGACGGGCGCATCGGCGAGCTGGAGCGGGCGGCCATGGGGCGCAACCGCATCTTCGTCGCCTACCGCGCCCCGGCCGCCGAGGCCGAGGCGGCCCTGCGCGGCCTGGGCGGGCTGCACGAGGTGCGGCCGGTCGCCGGGCGCGACGGCGCGGCCCGTTTCGAGGTGCGCACCGACTTCGGCCAGGACGTGCTGGCGCCCCTGGGCCGGCTGGGCCAGTCGCGCGGCTGGGACCTGCTGGAGCTGCAGGAGTCGCCGTTCAGCCTCGAGGACACCTTCATCGCCCTGACACGACAGGGCGCGGCCCCCCGGGAGGTGAGCCATGTCTAACGCCGGTGTGATCTTCCGCCGCGAGTTCGCGGCCTACTTCAACAGCCCGATCGCCTACATCTTCATCATCGTCTTCCTGGTGCTCAACTGCGGGCTGTTCATGACCCCGTTCTTCCTGGCCCAGCTCGCGGACATGCGCGACTTCTTCGGGAACCTGCCCCTGTTCCTGATCTTCTTCATCCCCGCGGTGACCATGCGGCTGTGGGCCGAGGACAAGCGCAGCGGCACCTTCGAGCTGCTGATGACGCTGCCCATGAAGTCCAGCGAGGTCATGCTCGGCAAGTACCTCGCGGCGATGGCCTTCTACGTGGTGGCGCTGCTCGGCACGCTGCCGATCCCGATCATGCTGGCGATGCTGGGCAACCCCGACCTGGGCGCCGTGTTCGGCGGCTACCTGGGCGCGCTGCTGCTGGGCGGCCTGTACATGGCCGTGGGCATCTTCACCAGCGGCCTGCTGCGCGACCAGATCTCCGCCTTCATCCTGGGCATGCTGGCCTGCTTCGCCCTGTTCCTGGTCGGGGTGCCGGCCGTCTCGGCCACCATCGACGGCTGGGTCGGCGGCTTCGGCTCGTTCCTGCAGAACGCGTTCGGGCTGATGCCCCACTACCAGGCGCTGCAGCGCGGCGTGCTGGAGCTGGGCGACCTCGTCTACTTCCTGGGCCTCACGGCCGTGTTCCTGGTCCTGAACGCCGTCTGGCTGGAAGGGAGGAAGTACTGATGAGCACCAAGCGACGGAACTTCCGCGTGACCTTCGCCGTGACCGCCCTGCTGCTGCTGGCGGCGTCGGTGCTGCTGACCGACGTGCTGGGCGGCTTCGGCGGCGCGCGCGTCGACCTGACCAGCGAGCGCCTCTACACCATGGCGCCGGCCGCCAAGGACATCCTCAAGGGCCTGAAGGCCCCCGTGCAGGTGAAGCTCTACATCACCGGCGCGGCGTCGATGCCGACCGAGCTGAAGACGCTCGAGCGCGACGTCACCGACAAGCTGCGCGACTACGCCCAGGCGTCCGACGGCATGATCCAGTACAGCATCCACGACCCGCAGGACGACGAGGACCTGCAGGGCAAGCTGGCCGAGCGCGGCATCCAGCCGTTCCAGGTCCAGTCGATCGAGAAGGACGAGATCGGCGTCAAGCTGATCTGGAGCGCCATGACCGTGGCCTACAAGGACCGGCCCGAGGAGGTCCTGCCGCAGGTCCTGCCGCAGTCGCTGGCCACCTTCGAGTACGACCTGATCTCCCGCGTCTACCGCCTGACCCGCGACCGCGACCCCAAGGTGGCGCTGGTCGCGCCGCTGCAGGAAGTCGACCCGCAGCTCGCCATGCAGTACCTGCAGCGCGGCATGCAGCCGCCCGAGCCGACGGACGTCTTCACCTCGATCGCCCAGTACCTCCAGCAGGAACACTACCAGGTCGAGCGCGTGTCGCTGACGGCCGACTCGCGCATCCCCGCCGACGCCGACGCGCTGCTGGTGCTGAACCCCTCGGGCTTCGACGAGCGTCAGGCCTTCGAGATCAACCGCGCCATCAGCAACGGCGTCAACGCGCTGATCGCCGTGCAGCTGCACACCTACGGCTACCAGCCGGGCATGCGCGGCGGCTTCACGATCAGCGGCGCCAGCCAGACCAGCGGCCTGGAGTCCGTGCTCGGCGCCTTCGGCGTGACCGTCGACACGCGGCACCTGTTGGACGCCAGCCACGAGACGCTGGCCGTGCCCCGCACCCAGAACATCGGCGGCATGCGCTTCCAGACCAGCGAACCGGTGCGCCTGCCGGTGCAGGTCAAGGTCACCGAGACGCAGATGAACCAGGACTCGCCCCTGAGCAACCGCATCGCGAGCCTGCTCTACCTGTGGGGCAGCGCCCTGGACCTGGACACCGCGACGATGAGCGCCAACGGCCTGACCTCGACGGTGCTGTTCACCGGCAGCGAGCGCGCCTGGCGCGCGCCGTTCACCGAGGGCCTGCTGCCCGGCAGCCTGTTCGCGCCCGAGGGCAAGCAGATCGAACCGCGGCTCCCGCTGGCGGTGCTGCTCGAGGGCAGCTTCCCCGACGCCTTCGCGGGTCGCCCGACCCCGGCCTGGCCCGCCGCGACGACCGACGGCGCGGTCGCGCCGCCGGCGGTCGACGCGGTGACCCCGCTGCGCGCCGGCAAGGCCCGCGTCGCGGTCGTCGGCTGCGCCAAGATGTTCGATGACATGGGGCTGCAGGCCGGCCAGAACGCCCTGCTGCTGCTCAACGCCGTCGACGCGCTGACCCACGGCGAGGACATGATCTCGATCCGTTCGAAGGCCCTGACCCAGCGCGTGATCCGGCCGGTCGACGACGGCGAGAAGCTCCTCTTCCGCCTGTTCGCCGCCGTGCTGGTGCCCGCCGCCCTGGCGGCCTTCGGCCTGCTGCGCGCCGCGAAGCGCCGCAAGGAGGCGGCGCGATGACCCGCAACCGCCCCCTGACGATCCTGGCCCTGGCGACGGCGCTGCTGCTGGTCGTCAGCGTCGCGCAGCGCGTGCTGCACCGGCGGGCCGTGACGTCGCCCGCCACCGCCACCGTGGTGTCGGCGGACTTCGACCCGGACGGCATCAACCGCGTCACCGTCGGCGCCGGAGCCGACACCGCGACGGTCGTGATCGAGCGGCTGGGCGGGGGTTGGGTCACCCGCACCGCGTGGGACCATCCCGCCGACCCGCGCAAGATCCAGGAGCTCCTGGTCGCCCTGGACAGCCTGCAGGGCGACTTCCGCTCCGACGAGGCGGCGATCCTGGACGACTACGGCCTGGGGCCGCGCTCGGCCCCCGTGGAGGTGACCCTGTTCGGCAAGGACTGGCAGCCGGTCTGCGCGCTGCTGCTGGGCAAGCGCGCCGACGACGGCGCGGGCGTCTTCGTGCGCGCGCCGGGCAGCAACGCGGTCTACCTGGCGAGGACCGAGGTGCGCGGCAAGCTCGGCCTGTGGTCGCCGGACTCCAAGCCGGAATCGCGCCACTTCCTGGACCTGTCGGTCTTCAAGACCGACGCCGCCGGCATCCGCCGGATCTCCCTGCACCAGGGGGACAAGACCCTGGTCATGGAGAAGATCCTGACGGCCGCCGGACCCGGCGACGGTTCCGCGCCGCCGCCCCAGGACTGGGAATGGACGTTGACCGCGCCCTCGCGTCGCGCCCTGGCCAAGACGAAGGTCGACGGCGTGATGAACGCGCTGGCCGCCGTCCAGGCGGCCGATGTCGCCGACCCGGGTGTCGGCATGGACCGCTACGGCCTGTGGAAGGCCGAGCGGCGCGTCGAGGTGACGCTGGCGGACGGGTCGACCTTCGAACTGCGCGTCGGCGACGCGCGGCCGGCGACCGGCGGCGCCCAGGAGGGCCGCTACTGCATGACGTCGCTCGACCGGAAGATCTGGGTGATCCGCGACTTCAAGATCGAGCAGATCTTCAAGAAGCTCGAGGACCTGCTGCCGGACGCCTGATCCCAGGGCCGACGGCCCTGCCGCGCTCGACGCCGCGGAACGCCCGGGAGGCCCTCTCCCGGGCGTTTTTCCTTGCAGATTCAGGGCCCGGGGATGATCCTGAACCGGATCAGGAACGTCTCGCCCGACGCGCCCCGCACCGGAGGCCAGGACTTGAAACAGACCGCGAACGGCGCCCCCGGGGTGCTGCTGACCAACGCGAACGTGCTGGACTACCTGCCGCCGCAGATGAACGCGGCGCCCGACCCGCGCGTCGAGCTCGCCGACCTGCGCCTCCAGGGCGGCCGCATCGTCGAGCGCGGGCGCGGGCTCGCCCCCCGAGCCGGCGAGGACGTGCGCGACCTGGACGGCCGCATGATCATGCCGGGCCTGATCAACGCCCACCACCACCTCTACTCCACGCTGGCGCCGGGCATGCCGCCGCCGGCCAACACCCCGCGCAGCTTCCAGGACGTGCTGACGGAGATCTGGTGGAAGCTGGACCGCGCGCTGGACCCCGAGGCCATCCGCATGAGCGCGGTGTCGGGGGCCTGGGACGCGCTGCGCTGCGGCGCGACCCTGATCTTCGACCACCACAGCAGCCTGACCTCGGTCGGCGGCTCGCTGGACCTGGTGGAGCAGGGGATGCGCGACGCCGGCGTGCGCGGCTGCCTCTGCTACGAGGTGACCGACCGCGGCGGGCCCGGCAGCCGCGACACCTGCCTGGAGGAGACCCGCCGCTACCTGCGCAAGACCGCCGCGCCCGTCGCCGGCGTTCCGGCCGGCGGCGTTCCCTGGTTCAAGGGTCTGGCCGGCGCCCACGCCAGCTTCACGCTGGAGGACGGCACCCTGGACAGCCTGGCGGAGATCTGCACGGAGTTCGACACCGGCGTGCACATCCACCTGGCCGAGGGCTCGACCGACCGCGAGATCTGCAAGGACCGCGGCTGGCCCGACCCCCTGGAGCGGCTGGACCGGCACGGCCTCGTGCGCCCCCGCAGCCTGCTGGCCCACGGCGTGGACCTCACGCCGCTGGACCTGCAGACGATCGAGGAGAAGGGCGCCTGGCTGGTGCACAACGGCCGCTCGAACATGAACAACGGCGTCGGCCGCGCGCCGGTCGACCGCTTCCCGCCGCGCAGCTGCCTGGGCACCGACGGCCTGGACGGCAACATGTTCGGCGAGCTGCGCACGACGTTCTACCGCGGCAACGAGGCCGGCCGCGGCCCGCTCGGGTTCCACGGCGCCGAGCGCTTCTGGATCGGCGGCTACCAGCTCGCCCGCGAGATCTTCGGCGAGCCCTTCGGCTCGCTGGACGCCGGCGCCCCCGCCGACTTCCTGATCGGCTGCGGGGACCAGAAGCAGCCGCTGCACCGGGGCAACTGGCTCGGCCTGCTGCTGTTCGGCATGCAGCCCCGGCTGATCCAGGAAGTGTGGGTCGACGGCGCGCCGCGCTACCGCCGCGGCGACCCGGCGCCCTACGACGGCAAGGCCTGCCGCGCCGCCGCCAAGCGCATCTGGGACCGCATGGCCAACCTTTGAACCACGAGCCCGGCCGGTCGCCCGCACGTCGGGCGCGTCCGGCCGGGGCGTGTCCGGAGCCGCGATGACACAGCTGGACCTCCACGCCGCCGCCCGCGCCCTCGAGGCGCCCATGATCGCCTTCCTGCGCGACATCGTCGCCATCCCCAGCCTCTCGGGGCAGGAGGAGCGGGTCGTGCGCCGCGTCGCCGCCGAGATGGAGCGCGTCGGCTTCGACGAGGTGCGCATCGACGGCCTCGGCAACGTGCTCGGGCGCATCGGCGACGGGCCGCGCGTGGTGGCCTTCGACGCCCACCTCGACACCGTCGACGTCAGCGACCCCGCGCAGTGGAACTGCGACCCCTTCACGGGCAAGCTGGAGGACGGCCGCGTCTACGGCCGCGGGGCGGTCGACCAGAAGGCCGGCATGGCCGGCATGGTCTACGCCGGCAAGCTGATGAAGGACCTCGGGCTGCTCGAGGGCTGCCAGGTGTGGATGGTCGGCTCGGTCATGGAAGAGGACTGCGACGGCCTCTGCTGGCACTACATCCTGCAGGAGCGGGTGCTGCGGCCGGAGGTCGTCGTCTCGACCGAGCCCACCGGCCTGACCCTGACCCGCGGCCAGCGCGGCCGCATGGAGATCCGGGTCACCTCGCACGGCGTGTCGTGCCACGGCTCGGCGCCGGAGCGCGGCGTGAACGCCGTCTACAAGCTGGCCCCCGCCTGTGCGGCGATCGAGGCGCTGAACGAGCGTCTCGGCAAGGACGACTTCCTGGGCAAGGGCACCTGCACCGTCAGCCTGTTCCAGAGCCTGTCGCCCAGCCTCTGCGCGGTGCCCGACAAGGCCGAGCTGCACATCGACCGCCGCCTGACCGCGGGCGAGACCCGCGACGGGGCGCTGCGGGAGGTGCGCGAGGCCCTGGCCGCCGCCGGCGTCGAGGCCGAGGTCTGGATGCTGACCTACGAGGTTCCCGCCTGGACCGGTCTGGTCTACCCGATGGAGAAGTACTACCCGACGTGGCTGATGCCGCAGGACCACCCCGCGGTGCTCGCCGGCGTCGCCGCGCACGAGGGCGTGTTCGGCGCGCCGCCCGTGGTGTCGCGCTGGACCTTCAGCACCAACGGTGTGGCCATCAACGGCCTGCACGGGGTGCCCTGCGTCGGTTTCGGGCCGGGCCAGGAGGCCCTGGCCCACGCCCCCAACGAGTACGTCCCGGTGGACGACGTGGTGCGGGCCTGCGCCTTCTACACGGCTTTCCCGCAATCCTTCCTGAACAGCGACCGAGGTGCGACATGAGCAAGATCCTGCAGGGCAAGCATTTCATCGACACCGAGGACTGGGCCGACGACGAGCTGGAACTGATGCTCGCGACCGCCGGCGACCTCAAGCGCAAGTTCTACCGCGACGAGCCGCACGCGCTGCTGCGCGACCGCACCCTGTTCGCGCTGTTCTTCGAGCAGAGCACGCGCACCCGCAACTCCATGGAAGCGGGCATGACGCAGCTCGGCGGGCACTGCCACGTGCTGACCCCGGACAAGTTGCAGCTGAGCCACGGCGAGACGGTCATGGACACCGCGCGCGTGCTGGGCCGCATGGGCCACGGCATCGCCATCCGCAACTGCGACTTCGGCGTGGGCAACAAGTTCATGCGCCAGATCGCGGGGATCTCGCGCGTGCCGCTGATCAACCTGCAGTGCGACGTCTACCACCCCTGCCAGGCCGCGGCCGACATCATGACCGTGCGCGAGAAGTTCCGCGGCGAGACGCGGGGCCGCAAGATCGTCGTGAGCTGGACCTACGCCCCCAGCTACGTGCGCCCGATCTCGGTGCCCCAGTCCGAGATCCTGATCATGACGCGCATGGGCCTCGACGTGACGCTGGCCCACCCGCCCGAGTTCAAGCTGATGCCGGACATCCTGGAGCGCGCCCGCGCGAACGCGAAGCGCAGCGGCGGCAAGTTCGAGACCGTCGACGACATGGACGCGGGCTTCGAGGGCGCCCACGTGGTCTACCCCAAGAGCTGGGGCTGCCTGGTGCACGAGCCCGACCGCGCGGCCGCCGTGCAGCACATCGAGAAGTACCCCGGTTGGATCTGCGACGAGCGCCGCATGAAGCTGGCCGCGCCCGACGCGATCTACATGCACCCGCTGCCGGCCACGCGCGGCCAGGAGGTCACCGACGCGGTGATCGACGGCCCGCAGTCGGTGGTCTGGGACCAGGCCGAGAACCGCCTGCACACGGCCAAGGCCATCATGGCCCTCACCATGTAGAAGCCGCGCGGGATGCAGCTGCCGCAGGTCGGGACCAATCCGCACTGGACGGGGTACGCCTGCGGGCTGTGCGGCCGGGCGCACCCGGTGGACCACCGCGGCTTCGTCTGCGCCGACTGCGGCGACGAGGGCATCCTCGACGCGACCTACGACCACGCGGCGATCCGCGACGGCCTGCCCGACGGCGACCCGTTCCCGGCGCGGGGCCGTCCCGACCTCTGGCGCTACGCGGCCCTGCTGCCGCTGCGGCCGGAGGCGCCCCACGCCTGTTGGTCGCTCGGCGACACGCCCCTGCACGCCCCGCACCGCCTGCGCGAGCACCTCGGCCTGCCCCACCTGCTGCTGAAGGACGACACCGCGCTGCCCTCGGCCAGCCTGAAGGACCGCGCCACCGCCGTGGCGATGGCCGACTGCGCCCGTCTGGGCGTCTCCCACGTGGCCGCCGCCTCGACGGGCAACGCCGCGGCCAGCCTCGCGGTGCTGGCGGCGCGCGCGGGCGTGCGCACGACGATCTTCGTGCCCGCCGCGGCGCCCCGGGCCAAGCTGGCGCAGCTCGAGCTGCACGGCGCCGAGGTCCGTCGCATCGACGGCACCTACGACGAGGCCTTCGACCTGTCCGTCCGGGAGACGCGGGAGCACGGCTGGTACTCCCGCAACTGCGCCTACAACCCGCTGCTGGTCGAGGGCAAGAAGACCTGCGGCCTGGAGATCGCCCACGCCCTGGATTTCCGGGCGCCCGACGCGGTGTTCGTGCCCACGGGCGACGGCTGCATCGTGTCGTCGACCGCCAAGGCCTTCCACGAGCTGGTGGAGGTCGGCCGGCTGGACCGCGTGCCGGCCGTGTTCGGGGTGCAGGCGGCGGGCGCCGCGCCGCTGTGCCTCGCCTGGCGGGAGGCCGGGGCCCGGGCCGCCGCGCTCACGCCGCGCGAGGTGCTGGCCGCCGTCGCGCCCGTCGCGCCCGCGACCATCGCCGACTCGATCGGCGTGGGCGTGCCCCGCAACCGGCTGAAGGCGTGGAAGTACGTCGCGCGCAGCGGCGGCGGCTTCCTCGCCGTCGAGGACGAGGCGATCCGCGAGGCCATCCGCCTGCTGGCCCGTCTGGCCGGCGTGTGGGCCGAGCCGTCGGGAGCGGCGGGCTTCGCCGGCCTGATGCAGGCCCGCGCGCAGGGGCTGATCGGGCCGCACGACAAGGTCGTGGCGCTGGTCACCGGGCACGGGTTGAAGGACCCGCTGGCCGCCGTGCAAACCTGATCTCCGAACAGCAGATTCGATCTTGTCGTCGTCAGGCGGGCCGGACGCCCTCGCCGGCGATGGCCAGGATTTTCGAAGCCGTGGTCCGGTTGCGGGTCGTGGCGGTCTCCCCCGTGTATCTCATGAACGTCTTGAGGATCTCGCTGTCGGCGACGCCGCCCGCGCACCACAGGTAGGCCGCCTTTTGCCCGAGAGCGAAGGCCTCGGGCGACCAGGCCCGCGCCAGCATCGGCCTCGCCGCGGCCAGGTCGACCGGGGACTGCACGAACGCCACCAGGTGCCGCGCGGGGTCGTCGGCCACGTCGCGCAGGGGATTGTCCAGGAGGATGGCCGCCAGATCCGCCGCGGTCACCACGATCACCGTCGCCGTCAGGCTGAACTCGCGCTCGATCGCCGCACGGATGGTGCGCGCGTGTCCGGCGGCGTCCGGGCTCTTCGCCGCGAAGACGACGTTGCCGCTGTTGAGCAGCGTGCGGACGTCGGCGTAGCCGAGGTCCGCGAACAGGCGACGCAGGTCCGCCATGGCGATGCGCTTGGCGCGGCCGACGTTGATGCCGCGCAGCAGGGCGGTGAAGG
>PNOJ01000023.1 GCA_013824755.1 Gemmatimonas sp. | reverse complement strand
ATCGTGAACGCGCGCCGGCTGCCCCGACGCTCGCTTCATCCAGCCACCCGACCGGAAACCCCTCCGGCAACGCCACCATGTCCGGGATCGCGGCGATCAGCTCCTGGTGCTCGCCCGCGCGCTGCTCGTTGCGGTATTCCCAGACGATGACGCCGTCCGGAGTCACCTCCAGCGCGCGCCCGTTGTCGGACTCGACGATCAGGGTGTTGCCGCCGGGCAGGCGCTGGGCTGAGCCGCAGGTGGCGGAGAACAGGCGGCGGTCGGGACCGTCCGCGTAGGACCAGACGATCTCCCGCGTGAGCGGGTCCACCTCCAGAACCTGCGAGCGGCCGTTGCGCCCCAGGTTGTCGAACAGCAGGAGGCGCCCCGTCGGCAGCAGGGTCGGCTGGTGCTGCTTGACCCAGGTGCCGGTCAGGGCCCAGACGACCGTCCCGCGCCCGGGGTCGAGGATGGCCAGGGCGTTCAACTCTCGGATCGAGGTCAGGATGTTCCCCCGTGCGAAGATCGGGGAGAGGTGGGAGAGGGACCCGTCCAGCAGCTCCAGGGTGTTGGTGTGGAAGACGTCGCCGCCAGCCGGCGCCGCGTCCAGCAGCGAGGCGAAGGGCGACGACTCCAGGGCGTCGAGCAGGGAGAGTCGCCGTTCGAACTTCCCTGCGGGGCTCAGCACCGTGAAGTAGTCCAGCAACGACAGTTCGTCGCAGCCGAACCGCGGCGCGAACTCCGCCTCGCGCGTCAGCACCCAGATGCGGCCGTCGGCGTCCACGTGCAGGTCGTGGTGGCAGTGGCCCGGGTAGGCCCAGAGCAGGCGCGAGTCCCGGTCCAGCCTGACCAGCCCGTGCCCCTCGTAGATCGCGAGGATGCCGCCGTCGGGGAGCAGGTGCGCGCGCCGCCAGCAACCGGCGGCGTTGTTCCTGCCCGGCGGCAGGAAGGCGTCCGGGTCGGTGGCCGCCGCGTCGCGGTAGTCGCAGCGCCAGCGGTGCAGCACGTCGCCCGCGCGCGTGATCAGCAGCGCCTCGGGCGCGTGGCCGGACACGAAGAACATGAGCTCGCGGCCGCTGCGTGCGGGGTCGTGCCGCGTCACGCCGGAGCGCGCCGGCGGCGGACGGGAGCCGGCCGCGTAGCCGAGGCTCAGGAGCTTGCGGGCCGCGGCGCGCTGGACCCGGCTCAGCACGTGGCCCCCGCCGTCGTCGTCCATGACGGACCATTGGCCGGGGAGGTCGTGCCCGGGAGGCGGCGGGTGCAGGCGGTGCGCGGCGGCGGCGGCGAGGCGCACGGGGAGGGAGTCGCGGCCGCCGACCAGGACGGCGACGCCGGCGGCGACGGCCAGGACCGCGGCCGCCCACAGCAGGCCGTCCGCCCGGCGTGAGGGGCGCCTGTCCGCCATGCGAAGCCGACCGCGTCGGAACATGGGCGATCATCCGATCTCTGACGATGGACCCTGGACGACGGCATCATAGCACAGCCGCAGGGCGCGGTCGCGGGGCGGATCGGGTTCCGGGTCGCGTCCGCTCCGCTTGACGCCCTCCGGTCCGCTTGACGCCCCCCGCCCCCGCCCTTATCGTGCGCGGACACCCGCCCCCGAAAGGACGCCCCGGCGCCATGCCCCGCACCATCGCCGTCACGACGGCGCTGCTGGTCTGCAGCAACGTCTTCATGACCTTCGCCTGGTACGCGCACCTGCGGAACCTGTCGCATCGGCACTGGCTCGTCGCCGCGCTGGTCAGCTGGGGGATCGCGCTGTTCGAGTACCTGCTGCAGGTGCCGGCCAACCGCATCGGGCACGCCGAGTTGAACCTGGGGCAGCTCAAGATCCTGCAGGAGGCCGTCACCCTGGCGGTCTTCGTGCCGTTCTCGGTCCTGTACATGAAGGAGCCGCTCCACCGGGACTACCTGTGGGCGGCGCTCTGCATCCTGGGCGCGGTCTTTTTCGTATTCCGCCAGCGCCTCGCGGCCTGAGCCCGCGCCCCCACGACGATACCCCCGGGAGGTCCCATGTCCGACAAGCACTGGTCCGCGCCGCCGGAGATGCGCATCGACACCGACAAGACCTACCACGCCGTCATCGCCACCGAGCGCGGCGAGATCGAGCTGGAGCTGCACGCCGAGCACGCGCCGCGCACGGTCAACAACTTCGTGTTCCTGGCCCGCGAGGGTTTCTACGACGGCGTGGTGTTCCACCGCGTCATCGACGACTTCATGATCCAAGGCGGCGACCCCACCGGCACCGGCCGCGGCGGCCCCGGTTACAAGTTCGGCGACGAGTGCCGAGGCAACCCGCTGCGCCACGGCGCCAAGGTGCTCTCGATGGCCAACTCCGGGCCCGACACCAACGGCAGCCAGTTCTTCATCACCCACTGCCCGCAGCCCCACCTCGACGGACGCCACACGGTCTTCGGCACGGTGGTGCGCGGCCAGGACGTCGTGGACGCCGTCCGCCAGGGCGACGCCATGACCCGGGTCGAGATCCGCGAGCAGCTCAAGGAGGGTGTCGAATGAAAATGACGCGCACCCGTTCCCGCCGCTCGGCCGTCGCGCTCGCCGCGGTCGCCTTCGTCGCGGTCGCCGCCTTCGCGGGCGGCTGCGCCACCGTCGGCCACGAGTTCCCCTCGTCCGGCGTCACGCAGATCCGCATGGGCCAGACCACGCAGCAGCAGGTGAAGGAGCTGTTCGGCGAGCCCTGGCGCACGGGCGTCGAGGACGGCCGGCCGACCTGGACCTACGGCCGCTACCGCTACCGACTCTTCGGCGAGACGCAGACCAAGGACCTGATCGTGCGCTTCGACGAGCAGAACCGGGTCCACTCGTACACGTTCAGCACGACGGAGCCGCAGTAGGCTCGCCGGCGCGATGCGAAAAAGGAACCCGGGCCGCCGCCGGCCCGGGTTCCTGCGTTCCGCGCGCGACCCCGCTCAGCCCAGCTGTTTGAAGACCTTCGCGATGCGCTTGACGGCCCAGTTGACGTCCTTGCGGGTGATCGTCAGGGGCGGCGCGATACGGATGACCTTCTCGTGCGTCTCCTTGCAGAGCAGCCCCTCGGCCATCAGCGCCTCGCAGTAGGGACGCGCGGGCCGGTCCAGCACGACGCCGATCCACAGGCCCGTGCCGCGCACGATCTTGATGCTCTTGGCGTCGATCTTCTTCAGCTCGGCCATGAAGTGCTCTCCCTGCGCGAGCGAGTTCTCGACGAGCTTCTCCTCGACGATGACCTTGAGCGCCTCGCGCGCCACGGCGCAGCCCAGCGGGTTGCCGCCGAAGGTCGAGCCGTGGTCGCCGGGATGGAAGACGCCCATGACCTCGTCGTTGGCCAGGAAGGCGCTGACGGGGTAGAAGCCGCCGCTGAGCGCCTTGCCGACGATCAGGCCGTCGGGCTTCACGCCCTCCCATTCGTGGGCGAACATCTTGCCGGTGCGGCCCAGGCCGCTCTGGATCTCGTCGACGATCAGCAGCACGTTGTTCGCGCGGCAGATCTCCTCGGCCTGCTTCAGGAAGCCCCGCGGCGGCATCACGATGCCGGCCTCGCCCTGGATGGGCTCCACCAGGAAGGCGCAGGTGTCGGGCGTGATCGCCGCGGCCAGCGCGGCCGCGTCGCCGAAGGGGACGACCTTGAAGCCGGGCGTGAAGGGCCCGAACCCGTCGCGGTACTGCGGCTCGGTGCTGAAGCCGACGATGGTCGTGGTGCGGCCGTGGAAGTTGTCGGCGCAGACGACGATCTCGGCCCGGTCGGCGGGGATGCCCTTGACCTTGTAGCCCCACTTGCGGGCGGCCTTGACCGCCGTCTCGACGGCCTCGGCGCCCGTGTTCATCGGCAGCGCGCGCGCGAAGCCCGTCAGCTCGGTCAGCTCGCGGGTGAAGTGGGGGAAGCTGGTCGTTGCGGAAGGCGCGGCTGGTGAGGGTCACGCGGGCGGCCTGGCGGCGGAAGACCTTCAGCAGGCGCGGGTGGCAGTGGCCCTGGTTCACCGCGCTGTAGGCGGCCAGGCAGTCCAGGTAGCGCTTCCCCTCCACGTCCTCCACCCAGATGCCCTCGGCCCGCGCGATCACCAGATCCAGCGGATGGTAGTTGTGCGCCCCGTACCGGTCCTCCAACTCGATGTACTTGCTGGTCTTCATCGCGGCCTCCAGGCAGGTGATGGGTTCGCGCCCTGTGCGGGCCATGTATGGACAGCGGCCACGCCGCGTCGCGCCCAAGATACAAGGCGCCCCGACGCCTCTCAAACCCGGGGGCGATAATTTCGGCGTCGGGCGATTTTTGTACTTGAAATATCAAAGTACTTGGTTTATTAAAGTATCTGCGCCGCGGGATCCAAGGATGGAGACCGCAGGCGCGGTCGGCTCGGCCGACCCAGACAGCCAGGTCGATGGCGTGAGAGATCGCCGGGTCCGGACGGAGCGCCGGTGAAGGCCGCGGACCCTGTTCGCAGGGCGGGGAAGGATCCCCGACCGGCACCCTCTCGGGGGACCGCGCTGGCAGGATGCCGGCGCGGTCCTCCTGACGCCGCGACCCCGAGCGCGAGGCGGACCACGGAGGCAAGGAGGCCCCAGCGTGCGCCGCGACCCGCCGTCCCCGCCACCCGGCGGCGACGGCCAGCCCGCCATGCCGCCGACGCCCCTGGCCCCGTTGATCCACGGCCGGGCGCGGTTGCTCGTCATGTCCCACCTGATGCGTTCCGGCGCGACCGCGTTCACCGAACTGCGGGCCCGGCTGGGCCTGACCGACGGCACGCTGTCGGTCCACCTCGCCACCCTCGAACAGGGGGGGGCCGTGGAGATCGTCAAGGAGTTCGTGGGGAAGAAGCCGCGGACCGTGGTCCGGCCGACGCCGGCCGGGCGCGAGATGTTCGTGCGCTACGTCGCCGATCTGAAACAGATCGTCCCCGGGCTCTCGCCCGGGGACGATTGACGCGATCGCTGCCGCGCGCGGTCAGTCATCCATCGCGCAGGGCAGGTAGAAGCGTCCGGCGTACTCGTCGACCATCCGCTCGGTGCTGAAGCGCGGGGCCACCGAACTCATGGCGTGCCCCATGCGCTCGATCCAAGCGCGGGGCAGGCCGTCGGGACCGCGGTCGTAGAACATCGGCACCACGACCTTCTCGAGCAGCTCGAACAGCTCGTCGGCGTCGCGGGCGTCCTGCGTGGCCTCATCCACGCCGTGGTCGTCGCCGAAGGCCCAGCCGTTGCGCCCGTCGTAGCCCTCGCACCACCAGCCGTCGAGCACCGACAGGTTCAGGGCGCCGTTGGCGGCCGCCTTCATGCCCGAGGTGCCGCTGGCCTCCAGCGGACGGCGCGGCGTGTTCAGCCAGATGTCCGCGCCCTGCACCATGCGGCGCGCCAGGGCGATGTCGTACCCCTCCAGCACCACCAGCCGGCCGCGCAGCGCCGGGATGCGCGACAGCTCCCAGACGCGCTGGATCAGCAGCTTGCCCGGCTCGCTGCGCGGGTGGGCCTTGCCGGCCATCAGCATCTGCACGGGCCGGTCGGCGTTCGTGAGCAGGCGCACGAAACGGTCGGGGTCGCTCATCAGCAGCGTGGCCCGCTTGTACTCGGCGAAGCGGCGGGCGAAGCCGATGGTCAGCGTGTGCGGGTCGAACACGCCGGCGACGCCGGCGATCTCCGCCGCCGGCGCGCCGTTGCGCTCCAGCTGGCGCTGCAGCCGCCGGCGCACGCCACCGATCAGCTCGGAGCGCAGGTGTTCGTGCACGCGCCAGAGACGGTCCGGCGCCGGCGTGCCGGCGCCCGCCTCGCGCCGCAGGGTCTCGATCTCCGGCGACGTCCAGCTGGGCAGGTGCACGCCGTTGGTCACGCTCGTGATGGGCACCTGGGAGACCGTGCGGTCGGGCCAGAGGTGCTGCCACATCCCGCGCGACACCTCGCCGTGCAGGGCGCTAACGCCGTTGGCGAAGCGCGACAGGCGCAGGGCCAGCACCGTCATCTCGAAGCGCCCGTGAGGGTCGCCGGGGTCGGTCAGGCCCAGGCCGATCAGCCGTTCGACCGGCTCGTCCATGCCCGCGGCCAGGGGGCGCAGGTACTGCATGACGTGGGCGACTTCGAAGTTGTCGTTGCCCGCGGGCACCGGCGTGTGGGTCGTGAAGACGCAGCCCGCGCGCACCGACGCCATGGCCCGCTCGAAGGTCTGGCTCCCATCGACGATGTGCCGGCGCAGCTGCTCGAGGCAGAGGAACGAGGAGTGGCCCTCGTTCAGGTGGCAGACCGCGGGCGCGATGCCCATCGCGCGCAGGGCGCGCAGGCCGCCGACGCCCAGTAGGAACTCCTGGCGGACGCGCGTGTCCTCGTTGCCGCCGTACAGGTGTCCGGTGATGATGCGGTCCTCGGCGCTGTTGCCGGGCACGTCGGTGTCCAGCAGGTACAGGGCGATGCGCCCCACGCTCACCTTCCAGACATGGGCCAGCACCTTGCGGCCCGGATACGGCAGCGACAGCGTCAGGGGTTCGCCGTGCCGGTCGTGCACCAGGGCCATGGGCAGCTTTTCGAACTCGTTCGCCAGGTAGACCTCATGCTGGCGGCCGGCCAGGTCCACCTCCTGGTGGAAGTAGCCGTAGCGGTAGGCCAGCCCGACGGCGACCAGCGGCAGGTCGCGGTCGCTGGCGGCCTTCAGGTGGTCGCCGGCGAGGATGCCCAGGCCGCCCGAATAGATGGGCAGGGACTCGTGAATGCCGAACTCGGCGCAGAAGTAGCCGATCAGGCGCCCGCCGAAGTCCAGGTCGATCGGCGGCTCGCCGCCGCCCAGGTAGGCCCGCTGACGATCGCGCACCGCCGCGAGTCGCGCCGTGAAGTCCGCGTCGGCGGCCAGGGCCGTCAGCCTCGCCGCGTCGAGGGTTTCGATCACCGCGAGGGGGTTGTGCCGACAGCTCTTCCAGAGGACGGGGTCCAGCTCGATCATCAGGCGCGTCGCCTCGGCGTCCCAGGTCCACCAGAGGTTGTGCGCGATCTCGTACAGCGGCGCCAACGACGCCGGCAGGGAGCGTTCGGGTCCGAAGCGCTCGGTCACGGACATGGGGACTCCTCGTCGATCGACAGTCTGGGCCGTCCACCCCCGTGCGGGGCGGTTCGGCCGGGGAAGATAACCCGGGGACGACGCGTCGCGCCAGCCCGGAGACGGGCTTGTCTTCGGCCCGCGATCAGAAGAGTTGAGGCGGTTCCAGGCGGGGGGCGTCGCCGAGGGTGTGGCCTTCCAGGCGCAGCAGTTGGGCCTTGACCGACAGGCCGCCGGTGAAACCGACCAGCGCGCCGTCCGAGCCGACCACGCGGTGGCAGGGAATCAGGATGGGCAGAGGGTTCTGGCCGACCGCCTGGCCGACGGCCCGCACCGCGTCGGGACGCTGGATCTCGGCGGCGACCTGCTTGTAGGTGCGCAATTTCCCGCAGGGGATCGCCAGCAGTCGGCGCCATACCGCCGCCTGGAACGGCGTGCCGTGCGGGTCCAGTGCGAGGTCGAAGGTTTCGCGGCGCCCCGTGAAGTACTCGGCGAGCTGGGATCGCAGGGGCTCGAACGACGCGTCGTGCTCCCGCAGGCCCGGCTCGTCGCCGAGCGACCGCGCGACGGCGTGGGCGTGGATGTGGTATTGGTAGGCGCGCGGCAGGAATTCCAGGCGGACGAGCCCCTCGTCGCCGGCGACTGCCAGCAAGGGGTCCAGGACGGTTCGCAACAAGGCGTAACGCAGCATGGTCCACCCGCCGTCGGTGATCCCGGCCGCGGTTCGGGACCGGGGCCGGCGTCGGCGCGGATCATAGCAGACCCGCGGTCGGCGGGGAAGGGGGGCGACGATTGAAACTGCTGTCCTGGCACGACGTTGGCACCCATCCCGCCTGGCGGTCCGGCGACGTGGCCGACCTGCGGCCGGCGGCGGTCCACCGCGAAGGTCACCCGCGCGGAGCGGTGTCGTTGCCGGTCGCGGCCGAGGCCCGGCCCGACGGGTCGGACCTCGCCGCGGTCTTCGCCGCCGCGTTGCCCGCCGCGCTGCTGCCCCCGCGGCACCTGCCGCTGCTGCTGGTCGGCGACGAACCCGGTCTCGTCGCAGCGGCGGTGCGCTGGCTGCGCGATCGCGGCCGCGGATGGATCGACGGGGCGGTGCTGCAGGCGCAGGACGCGCCGGCGGGCGACTGGGTAACCGGGGAGGGCGATCGCGTCCTCTGGCGGCCGAACGCCTTCCTGGCCGCCCACGCCGACCTGCTGCCCGGGCCCGACGCGGGGCCGGCGATCGATTTCGGCTGCGGCGGCGGTCGCGAAGCGGTGTGGCTCGCGGGGCGAGGCTACGAGGTGACGGCCGTGGACCATCTGCCGGACGCGCTCGCCCTCTGCGAGCGGCTCGCCTGCGGACGGGGCGTCGCGGTGCGCACGCTGTGCCGGGACCTGACCGCCGCCGGCGCGGCGCCCGCCGGGCCGTGGGCGCTGGCGCTGGCGTTGCGCTTCCTGCACCGCCCCCTGCTGGCGGCGCTGCCGGAGCTGCTGGCGCCCGGCGGTGTGGCGGTGGTGCGGACCTTCCGCTTCGCGCCCGACGTCGCGTTGCTGCCGAAACGGCGCTATTGCCTGGAGGCGGGGGAACTCCTCGAGTTCTTCCCCGCCTCCCGGTTCGACATCCTGGCGCATGTGGAGGACCGCGACCCCGACGGCCGGCCCGCGGCGGGCGTGGTCGCCCGCCTGCGGGTCAATCGAGATAGCTGACGTAGGCCGGGTTGTACATGGCGTCCTTCATGGCCTGCAGCAGGTCGTCGGGACGGGGCTTCAGCGCGAGGCCCTCGTCGTAGGCGACCTCGGCGACCGCGACCGCGATGTGCGCCGACACCTTGCGGATCTGCTTCAGCGGCGGGTACAGGCAGCCGGTCTCCAGGTCGCTCTCGGTCACCTGCTCGGCCAGCGCGTGGGCCGCCCGCGAGAACATCTCGTCGGTGATCTGCGTCGCTTCGCAGACGATCGCGCCCAGGCCCACGCCCGGGAAGATGTAGGCGTTGTTGCCCTGGCCCGGCACGTGGCGCTTGCCGTTCAGCACCACCGGGTCGAAGGGGCTGCCGCTGGCGAACAGGGCGCGGCCCTCGGTCCAGGCGTAGCACTGCTCGGCCGTGCACTCGGCCTTCGAGGTCGGGTTGGACAGCGCGAAGATCACCGGCCGCGTGTTGATGCGGGCCATCGCCTCGACCAGCGGTTTGGTGAAGGTCTGCGGCGTGCCCGAGACGCCGATCAGGCAGGTGGGCTCCAGCTTGTCCACGGCCTCGGCGAGGCTGCCGATGAACGGGTGGTCGTGGGCGAAGGGCTTCTTGTGCGCCGCCAGGTCGGTGCGCGTCTTGCACACCAGGCCGGTGGAGTCCACGTACCAGATCCGTCCCATCGCCGCCTGGCGGTCCATGCCTTCGGCCACCATCGCCGAGACGATCAGCTCGCCGATGCCGATGCCGGCTTCGCCCGCACCGAAGAACAGGATCTTCTGCTGCGACAGCGGCAGACCGGTGACCCGCAGCGACGAGAACAGGCCGGCCAGGGCCACCGAGGCCGTGCCCTGGATGTCGTCGTTGAAGCTGCAGACGCGCTCGCGGTACTTGG
Organism: Gemmatimonas sp.; assembly: GCA_013824755.1. GTDB lineage: Bacteria > Krumholzibacteriota > Krumholzibacteriia > LZORAL124-64-63 > LZORAL124-64-63 > PNOJ01. The sequence continues at coordinate 20,050 of PNOJ01000023.1, read as the reverse complement.
CGAGCAGGCGGAACGCGTTGCGGTTGGCGAAGTCCTCGAACTGGATGATCGCCTTGGGGTAGACCTTCTTCACGGCGACCACGAACTCCTCGATGAACTCGTCGTAGGCGGGGCCGCGCAGGCGCTTGTGGGGCATGCCGATGTAGAGGGGGTCGTTGAGCAGCTCCTCGCGGTCGGTGCCCACGTCCAGCGTGATGGGCAGCGTGTGCACCGGGTGCACGCCCGCGCAAGCCGTGTAGAGCGTCAGCTTGCCGACCGGGATGCCCATGCCGTTGGCGCCCTGGTCGCCCAGGCCGAGGATGCGTTCGCCGTCGGTGACGACGATGATGCGCACGTCCTCCTCGGGCCAGTTCCAGATGATGTCCTCGATGCGGCCGCGGTCCTCGGCCGTGATGAACAGGCCGCGCGGCTTGCGGAAGATGTGGCCGTATTCGACACAGGCCTGGCCGACGGTCGGCGTGTAGACGATGGGCATCATCTCGTCGAGGTTGTTCAGGATCACCTGGAAGAACAGGGCTTCGTTGCGCGACTGCAGGCCGATCAGGAAGATGTACTTCGCCAGGTCCGTCGGCTGCTTGCGGAAGTTCTCCAGCACACGGTCGACCTGGTCCGCGATGGTGTGGACCCGCGGCGGCAGCAGGCCGCGCAGGCCGAGCGCGTCGCGTTCCTTGTCGGTGAACGCGGAGCCCTTGTTCAGGGCGGGGTCGTGCAGCAGTTCCATGCGCGTGGGGAAACCGGAGGCGTGGGAGTGCTTCTTGCGGAACATGGCCTCTGTCCTTGCTGAGGGTGGAATTGCTGTTAATCAATTCACATCGATGGTAGGCCCCGCTCTTCGGAATCACAAGGAAATGCGCGTAGATTTTCCATCCGGCGCCAGCTCCGGCCCCGGCAGGCCCGGATTGCAGATCGCGGGCTGCGGGACTATCATCGGGCCGCTCCCACCCCCGACCCCGAGGAGATCCGCGTGCAGATCGGCATCCTGGGCTTCAAATTCACGGGCAAGACCACCCTGTTCAACGCCGTCACCGGCGCCTCCCTGCCCACCGGCCAGGGGGGCGTGGAGCCCCACCTGGCCGTCGGCAGGATCCCCGACCCGCGCCTCGAGAGACTGACCGCCATGTTCAATCCGAAGCGCGAGGTCCATGCCACCGTGGAATGGGTCGACGTGCCCGGCTTCGAGCCCTCGGGCGCCGCCGGCCCGGGCGAGGGCACGCGGTTCCTGGAGCACGCGCGGCGGGTCGACGCCCTGGCGCAGGTCGTGCGCTGCTTCGACAACGACTTCGAGACGCCGGACCCCCTGGCGGAGATCGAGTCGCTGGCCCTGGAGCTGGTCCTGGCCGACCTGCAGGTCGTCGAGAACCGGATCGACAAGCTGGCCAAGGAGAAGCAGCGCAAGGGCAAGAACGACCAGCCGCTGGAGCCGCCGCTGATGGAGCGCTTCCAGGCGACGCTGAGCGACGGCAAGCCCCTGCGCGATCTCGAGCTGAACGCCGACGAGCGCAAGCTGACCAGCGGCTTCTCCCTGCTCACGCTCAAGCCGCTGATCCTGGTGCTGAACGGCGACGAGGGCGGCGTGCCGCAGGACGTGCTCGCGGCCGCGGCGGCGACCGGGGCGGAGGTCGTCGACCTCTGCGCCAAGGTCGAAGCCGAACTGGCCGAGCTGTCGCCGCAGGAGCGCAGCGAATTCCTCGCCGACCTGGGCATCGCCGAGCCCGCCGCCCACCGCATGGTGCGCTCGGCCTACCGCGCCCTGGGCCTGCACAGCTTCTTCACCGTGGGCGAGGACGAGTGCCGCGCGTGGACGCTGCGCCGCGGCGCGCTGGCGCCGGAGGCGGCGGGCGTGATCCACTCCGACCTCGAGCGCGGCTTCATCCGCGCCGAGACCGTATCCTACGAGGACCTCATCGCCGCCGGCGGCCTGGCCGAGGCCAAGAAGCTGAACAAGCTCCGCCTGGAGGGGAAATCCTACGAGGTCCGCGACGGCGACGTGCTGAACATCCGCTTCAGCGTGTGACGCGGGGAGATCGATGATCCGCTCCGCCACCGGGAACCGCTGGGGACGGCTCGCGGCCGCGGCCGCGGCGCTGATCGTGGCCGCGGCGTGGTTCGCGGCGTGGCGCGACCTCGACCGCACCCCCCTGTCGCGCGTCCCGGTGCTCGACGAGGCGCACTACCTGCGCGAGGGGGCCGCCATCGCCGCGGGACGCCTGGTTCCGGAGCGGCCGGCGGTCATGTCCCCCCTCTATCCCTACCTCGTGGCGGCGACCGGCGGCGGGCGCGTGTTGGACGCCCACCGCGTGCGGACCGGACCGCCGCCCTGGGGCCTGCGCGCGGCCCAGTTCGCAATGTGGCTGGGGACGGCTTGGCTGCTGCTGCGCGAGGGCCGACGACTGCTGCCGCCGGGGGTGTGCTGGCTGCCGGCGCTGCTGTGGCTGCTCTACCGCCCGGGGGCGGTGCTCGCGGGGTCGGCCCTGATGGAGGTGCCGCTGGCCTTCCTGGCCACGCTCGGCATGTCGCTCGCGATCGCGACGGGCAGGGACGGCGCCGGCGGTTCCCGCCGCAGGGCCGCGGCGGCGGGCGCCTGCCTCGGGCTCGCCGCGCTGCTGCGCGGCACCGCCCTGCTGCTGGTCGTGCCGGCGCTGGCGGCGGACGGAAGCGCCGGTCGTCGTGGACGGCGGGCGGCGCTCCTCGCCGCGGCGCTGCTGGCGATGTCGCCCTTCGTCATGTCCAACACCGTGCGGCTGGGCCGCCCGGCCGGGCCGAGCCTCAACGCCGGCATCAACCTCTACATCGGCAACGGCGGCGAGGCCAACGGGATGTACCAGTCCTACCGGGGGCTGGACGTCGGGGAGGACCCGTCGGGGCGCCGCTTCCTGTCCGAGCGGCTCGGTCGGGAGCTGGCCGACGAAGGGGCCGCCGACCGCGCCTGGGCCGCCGAGGCCTGGCGCGCCGTGAAGGAGCGGCCCCTGCACGCGGCCGGCCTGTGGCTGCGCAAGGTGCGCCTGCACCTGGTGGCGGCCGAGATCCCGCAGATCTCGCCCGACGCCGCCTGGGCGCGCGAGGCGCCCGTCCTGCGCCTGTTCTGGGTGCCCTACGGGCTGCTCGCGGCGGGCGGGCTGGCCGGCGCCGCCCTGGCGCTGCGCCGCGACCCGCGGCTGCGGCCGTGGGCGCTGGGCCTGCTGCTGATCGTCGTCGCGCAGAGCCCGTTCTTCGTCGTCTCGCGCTACCGCTTGGTGCTCGTGCCGGGCTTGGCCCTGCTGACCGGGGCCGCCGTCGCCTCCCTGCTGCGGCGACGCGGGCGCTCCCTGGCCGTCGCCGGCGCCGTGGTCGTCGCGGCCGCGCTGGCGGTGCAGCCCTGGGGCCTGGGCGGCGGGCTCGCGCGGCTGTCCGCCGCCGGCGATCTGAACGAGGCTGTCCGCTGGTCGCGCCTCGCCGAGGCGAGCCGGGATGTCGCGGCGGCAGACGGCCCGGCCGGGCAGCAGGAGCGCCGCGCCGAGGAACTGTTCCGCGCCGCGCTCGCCCGCGATCCCGTCCACCCCGAGGCGTGGCGCGGCCTGGCCGCGTCGCTCCTGCGGTCCGGCCGCGATGCGGAAGCCCTGGCCTGTCTGCGCGAGGGGATGGCGCGCGCCGCTCCGGCCGCGGACGTCCGCCGCGATTTCGCCGCGCTGGCCGTGCGCCAGGGCGATGCGGCGGCCGCGTTGCCCGTGCTGCTGGATCTGCTGCGCGAGGCGCCCGCGGATCCCGACCTGCTGCACCAGGCCGTCGTCGCCTCGTCGCGGACCGGTCGCGACGGCGAGGCCGAGGCGCTCGCCGGCCGCCTGACGGAGGTCGCGCCCGACGATCCCCGCGGCTGGCTGGATCTGGGCGTGGTCCTGGCCCGCGCGCGTCGCTATCCGGAGGCGCGCGCGGTCTTCGACGAAGGCCGGCGCCGACTGCCCGACCACGCGGGACTGCGGGAACAGCTGGCCCGCGTCGACTCGCTGCTCGCGCGGCCCTGATCCGGCCGCGCAGGATCGGCGGCGTCCGCGCGTTCGGGGGCGTGAATCTGCAAGCGGAGGCAACGAACCTTGCCGCAAGACCCCACAAGCCGGAGGATATCGACATGAGGACCCGCATCCCGATCATCGCCGTCCTGATCCTGATCGTGGCCGCCGCCGCCTGGGCCGGGCCCGGCAACGCGCCCTGCGCCCGCGGCGACGGGGACGGCCCCGACCGCATGTTCGCGCGGCTGGACCTGTCCGAGACCCAGACCGCGGCCATCGCCAAGATCCGCGAGGAGTCGCGCGAGCGCGGGCGCGAGACCCGCAAGGAGATCCTGCGCCTGCGCCACGAGCTGCAGGGGATCATGATGCAGGACCAGCCCGACGCCGCGGCCGCCGCGCGGCTCATCGAGCGGATGGGCGAGCTGCGCACCGAGCAGCAGGTGCGTCGGATGCAGACCCGCCTGGCGGTCCGCGAGCAGCTGACGCCCGAGCAGCGCGACCGGATGCCGCTGCCCGGCGACGGCCCGCGCGGCCGCGGCGGTCGCGGCGGCCGGCCCGGCTCCGATGACGGTTGCGGCAAGCGGGGCGGCTGCGACCAGCAGGGAGGCCGCGGGATGCACCGTGGCGGCCAGGCCTGCGCCCCCGGCGCGTGTGACGGCGACGGCCCGCACGGGTCGCGCGGAGGGAATCGCTGACCAGGCGTGAAGCGGAGAGTGACGACCCGTGAACGACGACCAGCTCATGACGCGCATCGCCGCGGGCGAGGAGGCGGCCTTCCGCCTCCTCGTCGAGCGCTGGGAACACCAGGTCCACGCCTTCCACTGGCGCATGACCGGGTCGCGCGAGGAGGCCGAGGACCTGACGCAGGACACCTTCCTGAAGGTCCACGCCCACGCCGGGAGCTACCGGCCCGAGGGCCGTTTCCAGAGCTGGCTGTTCCGCATCGCCGGCAACCTGGCGCGCAGCTGGGCGCGGCGGCGCAAGATCGTCGGCTGGGTGCGTTTCGACATCGACGTCCACGACCGGGCCGGGCGCGGGCCCGCGCCCGACGCGGTCGTCGCGGGGGAGCAGCTGCGGCAGCAGCTCCAGCGGGCTCTGGCGGGACTCCCGCCGCGCCAGCGCGAGGCGCTGGTGCTGCGGCGGTATCACGACCTGAGCCAGCGCGACATCGCCGCGGCGATGGGCACGAGCGAGGGCGCGGTCGAGTCCCTGCTGGTCAGGGCGCTGGACACGCTGCGCCGGGAACTCGCACCCGAACCAGGAGCAGGCTGATGAACCACATCGACACACGGCTGACCGCCTGGCTGGGCGGAAGCCTCGACCGGGCCGCCCGCGAGGAGATCGAGGCGCATTGCGCGACCTGCGCGGATTGCCGCCGGCTCCTCGCGCGGAGCGAAGCCGTCTGGAGCGCGCTGGGAGAGCTGCCGGCGCCGGCGCCGGCCCGTCCGGCCTGGGAGGGGATCGCGGCCGCCCTGCACCCGGTGCAGGAGCGCGCCGGCGTGCGGGACTGGCGCCGCTGGTCCTTCCCCGCGGCCGCGGCGGCGGCGCTGGTCTGCGGCGTCGTGCTGGGCGACCGGCTCGCCGGGGAACCGACCGGCGTGGCGCGGATCCTGACGCAGGACATCATCGCCGGCACGCTGCTGTCCGAAGACGCGGCCTCCGATCTGGACGGCCTGATCGCCACGGCCTGGTACGAACCCGCGCAAGGGGAAACACGATGAAGCGCCTGTTGCTGCTGTTGCTGCTGGTCTCCCTGGGTCTGAACGCCGGGCTCGGCCTGGCGCTGCGCCGGGTGCGCGACGACGCCTCGGCCGCGGTCGCGGCCTGCCGGTTCCGGGACGACGCCGGCCCGGACGGCGGGATGCGGGGCAAGGGAAGCGGGCAACTCACGAACCGCCGTTTCGATCCCGAGCGCCACGGCCGGTTGCAGGAGATGCGCGAGCGGATGCGCCCGCGCGTCGAGGGCCTGCGCGACGAGATCGAGACCGCCCGGCTGGCCCTGCGCGAGGCCCTGAACAGCCCCGACCTGGACCGGGCCGCGATCCTGCCGCTGGTGCGGGCCATGACGGCCGCCCAGGCCCGGCTCGACTCGACGGTCGCCGAGGCGCTCGTCGAGGATCTCAGCAGCATCACGGTCGAGGAGCGGCGCGAGTTCCTGAAGCTGCTGCCCTGGGAGCGGGGCCCCCGCCCTTCCCGCTGAGGCGCCCCCTCCCGCCGTCTCCTCTTGACAGGGAGCCGGCGGCGGCATTTAATTCTTGTTGCTCATTGCTTTCCGCGGCGCCCAGTCTCCATGCGGCCCTTGCGCCTTGACCGGCCGGAACCGGCGCCACGTCCCCACCCCGGCAGATCCCGATCCTCGAGCTGGCCGGCTGCCGTGTGCGTGTCCTCAGGGGGAATCCGAATGACGTCGAAGCGCATCCTCGTGTCCGCCGGCCTGGTGCTGCTGTTCGCCCTGCCCGGATGCCGATCCGCGCACGTGACCAGCGCCATCCTCTACATCGACCAGCAGATGTACCAGAAGGCGATCGACGTGCTGCACGAGGGGTTGGAGTACAGCCCCGACGAGGCGGACGCGTTCTTCTACCTCGGCGAAGCGCACACCAAGCAGGCCGAGGAGAACGTGCGCGACAACGAGTTCCTCGCGGCCAAGCTCAACTACACCACCGCCTACGACTACTACCAGAAGGCGAAGGCCATGGACCCGACGCTGGCCGAGCGGGTCCAGGAGTCCCTGATGTACAGCTACGTGCTGCGCAACAACGACGCCAAGAACGAGTACCAGGGCCAGTACTACGAGGCCGCCGAGGGCCAGTTCCGGCTCGCCTACGCCTGCCTGCCCGACTCCATCGCCCCGATCAAGAACCTGGCGCGCATGAAGATCCAGCTCGCCACCGATTCCGGCGAGAACCAGGAGCTCTACACCGAGGCCCTGAACCTGCTCGACCAGGTGCTCGCCGGGAACCCCGGCGCCTACGAGCTGCTCTCGGACAAGGCCAACGTGCTGGGCAGGCTCGGTCGCAAGGACGAGGCCGCCGCGATCTACGACCACTGCTGGCCGACCATCCCGACGATGCCCCGCTGCTGATCGACATCGCGAACCTGTCGAAGGACCAGCGGCAGTTCGAGCGCTCCGCCGACCTGCTGGTCCGCGTGGTGGGGATCTACGAGTCCGACGACGACGTGGGCAACGACGAGGACGTCTACTTCCTCGTCCTGCAGTCGGCCGGCCTCTACAGCGGCATCGACGTGCACCGCTACGCCACGGCCCTGGACCTCTACGAGAAGGCCCTGCGCCTGGAGTCCGTGCCCGAAGAGGACACCCTGCTGCAGAAGCTGCAGATCCACTACAAGTACGGCGACGACCTGGAGAAGGAGGCCGCCGCCGAGACCGACCCGGCGCGCCAGGCCGAGCTGCAGCGGCAGGCCCGCGAGCAGTTCGAGAAGGGCGTCAACACCGGCAACGCCCTGGTCGGGCAGTACTTCGAGAGCGTCAACGGCTTCTTCTACCTGGGCCTGTGCCACGGGAAGCTGGGCAACGAGGCCCTGATGAACGAAAACATGGCAACCTACCGGAAGCTGTCGGGCGAAAACTGACCCCCGACGCGCGGCCGGGGCCGTCGGGGCCCCGGTCTGGACAAGGCACGGCGCTTGCAGTATCGTGGTGGCCGCTCCGGAACCCGCACGCGATATCCAGACCCGGCGACAACCCGTCCGATATGCCGCGCGAACGCCCTGCGCGGCCTTGCCGATAGAACCTCCACGGGGAAGAACACCCACCGACCCAGGCCCGGCCGGCCACGGCCACGGGAGCGAAATGGACATCAAGGAACTGCAGGACAAGAACATCACCGAGCTGGTGGAGATCGCCAAGGGGCTGAACATCGAGGGCCTGAGCACCCTGCGCAAGTCCGAGCTGATCTTCAAGATCCTCGAGGGGCAGACCGAGAAGAACGGCCTGATCTACGCCGAGGGGGTGCTCCAGGTCCTGCAGGAGGGCTACGGGTTCCTGCGATCCGCCAAGTACAACTACCTGCCCGGCCCGGACGACATCTACCTGTCGCCCTCGCAGATCAAGAAGTTCGACCTCAAGACCGGCGACACGGTCTCCGGCCAGGTGCGCCCGCCCAAGGACAACGAGCGCTACTTCGCGCTTCTCAAGGTGGAGTCCGTCAACTACGAGGACCCCGAGAAGGCGAAGAACATGACGCTCTTCGACAACCTCACGCCGCTGTACCCCGAGGAGATGCTGAACCTCGAATGCGCCAACGGGGACATCACGACGCGCCTGATCAACCTCATGGCGCCGATCGGCAAGGGCCAGCGCGGGCTGATCGTCTCGCCGCCCCGGGCCGGCAAGACCATCATCCTGCAGAAGATCGCCAACGCCATCAGCGAGAACAACCCCAAGGTCGTGCTGATCGTGCTGCTGATCGACGAGCGGCCCGAGGAGGTCACCGACATGGCCCGCTCGGTCCGGGGCGAGGTCGTCAGCTCGACCTTCGACGAACCGGCCGAGCGCCACGTGCAGGTCGCCAGCATGGTGCTCGCGAAGGCGCGGCGCCTGGTCGAGCACGGCCGCGACGTGGTGATCCTGCTGGACTCGATCACCCGCCTCGCGCGCGCCCACAACACCGTGGTGCCCCATTCCGGCAAGATCCTGTCCGGCGGCGTCGACTCCAACGCCCTGCAGAAGCCCAAGCGCTTCTTCGGCGCGGCGCGCAACATCGAGGAGGGCGGCTCGCTGACGATCATCGCCACGGCCCTGATCGAGACCGGCTCGCGCATGGACGAGGTGATCTTCGAGGAGTTCAAGGGCACCGGCAACATGGAGCTGGTCCTGGACCGCAAGATCGCCGAGAAGCGCGTCTACCCCGCGGTGGACATCTTCAAGTCCGGCACCCGCAAGGAGGACCTGCTGATCGACCGCAAGGACCTCAACAAGATCTGGGTGCTGCGCAAGTACCTCAGCGACTACAATCCGCACGAGGCGATGGAGTTCATGATCGACAAGCTCAGCAAGACCAAGACGAACGAGCAGTTCCTGGCGGCGATGAACACCTAACACGATTGTCGGCAGCCTGTTGCGGCCGAGGCCGGCCGCCGCCGCCCGGTCGCCCGCCCCGCGCCGATGTCGGACAAAAAATTTGCCCTTTCGGGATCCCGGAGTTAATTATGGGGCTTCCCGGAGCTGAGACCAACGGATGCGAAGGTGAGTGCCATGAAGAAGGACATCCATCCCAAGTACGTCGAGTGCGAGGTCAGCTGCCTTTGCGGCAACGTGGTCCACACCCGCTCGACGCTGCCGAAGATCAACGTGGAGATCTGCTCCAACTGCCACCCGTTCTTCACCGGCCAGCAGAAGATCGTCGACACCGCCGGACGCATCGAGCGCTTCAAGAAGCGGTATCAGGGCGTCTACGGCGACAAGCAGAACTAGCGGCGCGCAGCGGCGACAGCCGCCGCGCCGGACGCCCGGAGAGACGGGACCCGGGGACGATCGCCCGGGAGGATTCCGCGAGGGTGCTGGCGAACGGGCCGGCACCCTCGTTCTTTGTGGGAGCCCCCGGCGGGGGCCGCGCTCCGCCCGGCGGGCGGAGCAGTCACCTGCAGCCATGCGAGGACGGAACCAGATGAACGGACAACCGGCCGCCGGGAGCGAGGCGCCCCGCGTTTGCGACCCCCGCGAGATGGACCTGGCCGTCGGCGGCCAGGCCGTGATCGAAGGCGTGATGATGCGCTCGCCGACGGCCATCGCCACCGCCGTGCGCACGCCCGACGGCAGGATCGTCGTGCGCAAGCAGCCCTTCCGCAGCGTGTTCCGCCGTTGGCGCTTTCTCAACGTCCCGGTGCTGCGCGGCGGCATCCACCTGATCGAGTCGATGGGGCTGGGCATCGGCGCGCTGATGTTCTCGGCCGACCAGGCCATGACCGAGGAGCGCGTCGAGACGAAGAAGGGCTTCAAGGACACGGCCCTGATGTGGGGCACGATCGTCGTGGCCTTCGTCCTGAGCCTGGGCCTGTTCTTCTACCTGCCGCTGGTGCTGACCGACCTGACCGGCGTGCGCCACGGGTTCGGCTTCAACCTGATCGACGGCGTGATCCGCATCGTGATGTTCGTGGCCTACCTGATGCTCATCTCGCGGATGAAGGACATGGCGCGCGTCTTCGAGTACCACGGCGCCGAGCACATGTCGATCCACGCCTTCGAGGCGCACCGCGACCTCACGGTCGACCAGACGCGCCCCTTCACGACCCTGCACCCGCGCTGCGGCACCAGCTTCCTGTTCTTCGTGATGCTGATCTCGGTGGTCGTGTTCAGCTTCCTGGGCCGCCCCGACGACGTGGGCCAGCGGCTGCTGCGCCTGGCCTTCGTGCCGGTCATCGGCGGCCTGGCCTACGAGGCGATCAAGCTCTCGGGGCGCTTCCGCAACGCCTGGTTCGTGCGGCCCCTGATCTGGCCGGGCCTGATGCTGCAGAAGATCACCACCAGCCGCCCCGACGATACCCAGCTCGAGGTGGGCCTGGCCGCCCTGCGGGCGGTGCTCGAGCCCGAGCCCGAGGGCTTCCGGACGCGGACCTACGACGCCCCGGCGGCCGTGCCGGCGGAGGCCTGACGTGAAGGACATCATCGTCCGGCTGCGGGAGAAGTCGGCGGCGCTGGAGCAGCAGCTCAGCGACGGCGACCTGGTCAAGGACCGCGAGAAGTACCGCGACGTCTCGCGCGAGCATGCCCACCTGCGCGACGTGCTGGAGATCGCCGGGCGGTGGGAGGCGCTGGCGGAGACGCTCGCCGGCCACCGCGAGCTGCTGCGCGTCGAATCCGACCCCGAGATGCTGGCCCTGGTGCGCGAGGAGCTGCCGCTCTGCGAGCGCGACTTCGCGGCGGCCGAGGCGGAGCTGGAGCTGGCGCTGCTGCCCCGCGATCCCAACGACGACCGCGACGCCATCCTGGAGGTGCGCGCCGGCACGGGCGGCGACGAGGCGGCGCTGTTCGCGGAGGAGATCGCCCGCATGTACGTGCGCTTCGCCGAGCGCCGCCGCTGGCGGGTCGAGCTGCTCGAGACGACCCCCGGCACCGCCGGCGGCGTCAAGGAGATCAGCTACGCCGTGCGCGGCGAGGGCGTCTACGGGCTGCTGCGCTGGGAGAGCGGCGTGCACCGCGTCCAGCGCGTGCCCGCCACCGAGAGCCAGGGCCGCATCCACACCTCGGCCGTCACCGTCGCGGTGCTGCCCGAGGCCGAGGAGGTCGACGTCCAGATCGGCGAGAACGACCTGCGCATCGACGTCTACCGCGCCTCCGGCCCCGGCGGCCAGTCGGTCAACACCACCGACTCGGCCGTGCGCATCACCCACCTGCCGACGGGCCTGGTCGTCCAGTGCCAGGACGAGAAGTCGCAGCACAAGAACAAGTCCAAGGCCATGATGGTGCTGCGCTCGCGCCTGCTCGAGCAGGCCATCGCCGCGCAGGACAGCGCGCGTTCGGCGGAGCGTCGCACCTGGTGGGTTCGGGCGACCGCAGCGCCAAGATCCGCACCTACAACTTCCCCCAGAGCCGGTTCACCGACCACCGGATCGGGTTGACCGTGCACAGCCTCGAGGCCATCATGCAGGGGGACCTGGACGAGGTCGTGCAGGCCATCCAGGACCACCGCCGCCAGGAAGCCCTCTCCGACAGCCGCAGCGACGGAGCCTGACCGGGGCGACCCTCCAGCCGGGAGATCCGCGTGCCCGAAGCCCTCAAGAGCGTGCGCGAGCTCATCCAGGCGACCGCCGCCTTCTTCGAGAAGCGCGGCGTCGATTCCGCGCGCCTGAACGCCGAGCGCCTGCTGGGGCACGTGCTGGGGCTCGCGCGCATCGACCTCTACGTCAACCACGACCGCCCCCTGGCTCCCGGGGAGATCGACCGCTACCGCGAGCTGGTCCGGCAGCGCGCCGCGGGCGTGCCGCTGCAGACGCTGCTGGGGGAGACCGAGTTCTACGGGCGCGCCTTCCAGGTGGAGGCGGGCGTGTTCATCCCCCGTCCCGAGACCGAGCGCCTGGTGGAGGCCGCCGTGCGGCTGCTGACCGGGGGCACGAGCAGCTGGCTGGCGCCCCTGGCGCTGGAGATCGGCTGCGGCACCGGCGTGGTGGCCTGCTCGCTGGCGGCGGAGATGCCGCGGCTGCGCGTCCACGCCTCGGAGATCGACCCGCGGGCGGCGGCCCTGGCCCGCGCCAACGCGCGACGGCTGGGCGTGGCCGCGCGGGTCGAGGTGCACGAGGGCCCCTGGTGCGAGCCGTTCCCGCCCGCCCTGCGCGGGCACGCCCACCTGCTGGTCAGCAACCCGCCCTACGTGCGCCGCGGCGACCTCGCCGGGCTGCCGCGCGAGGTCGCTGCGAACACGACCCGGTCGCGGCGCTCGACGGCGGGCCCGACGGGTTGGACGCCTACCGCGCGATCGCGCGGTCGGCCCCGGCGTGGCTGATGCCGGGCGGGTGGATCGCGCTTGAAATCGGCGAGGATCAGGCGTTGGATGTGACCGGGCTGCTGAAGGACGCGGGGTTCTCGTCCCTGACGGTGAAGAAGGACTACTGCGACCGTGATCGGGTCGTGACCGGCCGGTTGTAGCGGCGGTCGAACGAGCCGCGGGCCGGGCCCGCGGCTGCGAGGAGCACAGCATGGACCGCTTCGTGATCGAGGGCCCCGTCCGCCTGTCGGGCGAGGTGCGCTGCAGCGGCGCGAAGAACGCCGTGCTGCCCCTGATGGCCGCCGCGCTGCTGACCCGCGGCGAGTCGGTCATCCGCAACGTGCCGGACCTGCGCGACGTGCGCACCTTCATGCGCCTGCTGACGATCCTGGGCGTGAAGTGCGACCTGACCGAGGGAGTGCTGCGGCTGGACACCACCGCCGCCGACGGCATCGAGGCCCCCTACGACCTGGTCAAGACGATGCGCGCGAGCGTGTACGTGCTCGGGCCGCTGTGCGCGTTCCGGGGCGAGGCGCGGGTCTCGCTGCCCGGCGGCTGCGCGTGGGGGCCGCGCCCGGTCAACCTGCACCTGGAAGGCCTGCGCGCGCTGGGCGCCGAGACCGACCTCGAGGGCGGCTACATCAACGCCCGCGCCCCGCGCGGCCTGCGCGGCGGCAACTTCCGTTTCGAGCCCAGCAGCGTGGGCGCCACCTGCAACGTGCTGATGGCGGCGGTGCTGGCCGAGGGCGAGACGGTGCTGGCCAACTGCGCGGTGGAGCCAGAAGTCACGCAGCTCGTCGACGCCCTGATCGGGGCCGGCGCCCGCATCGAGGGCGGCGGCACCACCACCCTCACGATCCACGGCGTCGCCGCGCTCGACCCGCTGCGCTGCCGCGTGATCCCGGACCGCATCGAGGCGGGCACCTTCCTGGCCGCGGCGGCGATGACCGGCGGCGAGGTCACGGTCCAGGACTGCCGGCCCGACCACCTGGGCGAGCCGGTGGCGGTGCTGCGCAGCATGGGGTGCCGCGTCGAAGAGACGGCGGACTGCGTCCGCGTGGCGGCGCCGGAGCGGCCGCGGTCGGTGGAGATCGTGACGCGTCCGTTCCCTGGCTTTCCAACCGACATGCAGGCGCAGTTCATGGCGGTGCTGACGCGCGCCGACGGCACCAGCCACATCAGCGAGACGATCTACCCGGACCGCTACACGCACACCGCCGAGCTGCGGCGCCTGGGCGCGGACATCCGGCTCGACGGCGCGACGGCCACGATCTTCGGCGTGACCGGCCTGTCCGGGGCGCCGGTGATGGCCACCGACCTGCGCGCCTCGGCGGCGCTGATCATGGCGGGCCTGGCCGCCGCGGGCACCACCACCGTGGACCGCATCTACCACATCGACCGCGGCTACGAACGGATCGAGACGAAGTTCGCGGCTCTGGGCGGGAAGATCGAGCGCGTCAGCGATTGAATGGAACCGGGGCGAATTTGGCGCGGACTATGCGTTCATGATTTGATGGTTGATGTCGCGGGTCCCTGATGTCAGGGATGGCTGTGATGATGGATCAAGATCATTCCCTCCCGGAACCGATTCGGTCATGTCAGAAATCCCCGAGCAGCCGCGTTCCGACGCGGCCGCGTGTTCCGTGCTGGCCACACCGGCTGCGCTGGCATTGCACAACAACTTCCGGACCTCCGTGCAGACGCTGCGCCGCAGCTTGGTGCGCAGCCTGCACTACCTGGTCGCGATCCAGGACCGCAAGGTCCACCGCGCCCTGGGCTACGCCACGATCACGGATTACACGGCGGCCGTGGCCGGTTTCACCCGCAATCAGACAGAGGTCTTCCTGGCTCTGGGGCGAAGGCTCGGCACGTACCCCGAAGTCCGCGCGGCGCTGGAGCGGGGCGAACTCTCCTGGTCGCAGGCGCAGGTGATCGTCACGCAAGTCGCACCGGCCGATGCAAATCTCTGGGTCGATGCCGCCGGCAAACTCGGCGCGAGGGACATGAACGCCGCGATTCACGGCAATGCCGAAGACTCGCCGCACGGAACGGCTTCGCCTCCGGTCTCCGCATCACCCAACACAACGTTTCCGATGCCGCCGGAAGTGCCGGCAGTTCCTGTATCGGCGCCCACCGTGGCGGCGGCGAAGACGCCGCCGCTCTCGCCCGCCAACCGGGAGTGTCACGTCAGCTTCGCGTTGTCTCCCGAGGAATACGACATGTGGAGCGCCTCTCTCGAGATCCTGCGCAAGCAGGGCCATGGCGAAGACGGAGCACAGCTGATGCTGGCTGCATACGCCGCGCTGGTGCGGCGTGACATCCCGGACCAGACCGACCCCGGTCCCCGTTACCTCCTGGTGATTTCCCGCTGTCCCGACTGCGGCACCGCGGAAATCCGCAACTCGCGCGGCAGGTTCGAGGCGCCGCCGGCGTTGTTGGAAGCCGCGCAATGCGACGCCCTGCGTCAGGGGGAACACGGCTCGCGCCGTGCTGCGGTGCCGCCGCGGGTCCGTCGCGCGGTGCTGGCCCGGGACGGGCACCAGTGCCAGGCACCCGGCTGCCGGAACACCAAGTATCTCGAGGTCCACCACCGCATCCCGACCGCGGCCGGCGGCAAGCCAGAGCCGACGAACCTGGTGACGCTGTGTTCGCGCTGTCATCGGGCGCTGCACCGGCGCGAACTGGATCTGCGAGCGGCAACGGGGGAGCCAGCCGAATGATCGATCGTCACGCCCTTCCCTGATATCAGGGATGGGCGCCATTAAAGCTCAAAATCCCCCCCCGCCTCTTTGCGTGGCACCCGCACTCTGCTATGTTCCTGCCCGAATCGGCGCCAAACCCTCCGGCAACCGAAAGCTGATCAAGTGAGTTCTGAACCCCGCCGCTTCATCCTCGGCACCGCCGGCCACGTCGACCACGGCAAGTCGGCGCTGATCAAGGCGCTGACCGGCGTCGAGACCGACCGCCTCAAGGAGGAGCAGGAGCGCGGCATCAGCATCGAGCTGGGCTTCGCGGAGATGACCCTGGCGGACGGCACGTCCCTGGGCGTCGTCGACGTGCCGGGCCACGAGCGCTTCGTGCGGCAGATGGTCGCCGGGGCCGGCGGCGTCGACCTCGCGCTGCTGGTGGTGGCCGCGGACGAGGGGGTCATGCCCCAGACGGTCGAGCACCTCGAGATCCTGGCCGCGCTCGGGGTGCGCGGCGGCGTCATCGTGATCACGAAGCTGGACCTGGTCGACCGCGACCTGGCTGAAGTCGCGCTCGAGGAGGTGCGCGACCTCGCGCGCGGCACGTTCCTGCAGGACCGTCCCGCGGCCCTGGTCTCGGCGCGCACCGGCGAGGGCCTCGACGACCTGCGCGCCGCGCTCGCCGCCGAGGCGGCCGCGCTGCCGGACCGCGGCGGCGACGGCCCCTTCCGCCTGCCCGTGGACCGGGTCTTCACCATGCCCGGCGCGGGGGTCGTCGTCACCGGCACCTGCTGGAGCGGCGAGACCGCCGTGGGCGACGTGCTGGAGCTCGCGCCCGCCGGCGCCAAGGTGCGCGTGCGGGACGTGCAGGCCCACGGGCGCGCCGTGGCGCGCGGCGGTTCCGGCCAGCGGCTGGCCCTGGCTCTGCACGGCGTCAAGAAGGACGAGGTGGAGCGCGGATTCCAGGTGGTCGCGCCCGGCGCCTGCACCACCACGCTGCGGCTGGACGCGCGCGTCGACCTGGTGGCGCACTTCGACGGCGAGCTGAAGAACCGCCAGCGCCTGCACGTCCACCACGCCGGCCGCGAGGTGCTGGCCCGCGCGACGCTGCTCGACGTGGAGCTGCTGTCCCACGAGAGCGGCTGCGTCAGCGGCCTGGTCCAGCTCCAGCTGGAAGCTCCGCTCGTCGCACGCCGCGGCGACCGCCTGGTGCTGCGCTTCTACTCGCCGCTGGACACCATGGCCGGCGGCCGCGTCCTGCATTGCGACCCGCCCCGCCGCCGCCGCTTCGACGAGACTTCCCTGGCCGAACTCGCGGTCCTGGAGCAGGGCGACCCGGCCGAGCTCTTCCGCCAGAAGCTGCGCGAAGCCGGCACCGCTGGCCTGCCGGCGGCGGAGCACGCGGCCTTCGCCGCCGACCCCGCGGCGCAGCCGCTGGGCAAGCGGCTCTACGACCGCGTCCTGATCGACGGGATCGCCGACAGCGTGGCGGCCTTGGCCGATGAGGCCTGGCGGCTCAACCCCCTGCGCGGGGGCGTGGGCAAGGAAGAAGCGCGCCGCAAGGCGCGCTTCGCCGGTTCGGCCGCGGAGTGGAATGCGCTGGTCGAGGCCCTGGCCGCCGCGCGGCTGGAGCGCCGCCGGCGACCGCATCGGCCCGCCGGGGGCGGACGTGCTGCCGGAGGGCCTCCGGCGCGCCGTCGATGCGGTGGAGACCCGCCTGCGGGTCTGCGGCCTGGACTGGCCCGGCGCGGCCGCCGTCGCCGCGGACCTGCCCGCCGGCCTGCTCGCCGGGCACGACCTCGAGGAGCACCTGCGCTACCTGGTCGCCCGCGGGCGTGCCGTGATGGTGGCGGACGACTATCCTGTGCACGCCGCCGCCCTGGACGAGCTGCGCGCGCGCCTGCGGGCGCACTTCGACGCCGAGGGCAGCCTCAACTTCGCCACGTTCCGCGAACTGACCGGCCTGAGCCGCAAGCTGGGCATCCCCCTGCTGGAGCACCTCGACGCCGCGGGCGTCACCCGGCGCGTGGGCGACCTGCGCACCATCGGCCCGGTTCTGAAGAAGGAAGCATGAGCGACTACCCCACCAACGCGCCGCGCCGCGTCACCCGGCGCGTCATGGTCGGCGCGGCCGGCGTCGGGGGCGGCGAGCCCGTCCGCGTGCAGTCGATGACGACCACCCGCACCGGCGACTACGACGCCACCCTGCAGCAGATCCTGGAGCTGGCCACCGCCGGCGCGGAGATCGTGCGCGTGACGGTGAACGACGACGCGGCGGCGGCCACCCTGCCGCGCCTGGTGCGCAGCTCGACGGTGCCCCTGGTCGCCGACATCCACTTCCAGCACGAACTCGCGCTCAAGGCGATCGCGGCCGGAGTCGCCAAGCTGCGCCTCAATCCCGGCAACATCGGCTCGTCCGACAAGGTGCGCGAGGTGGCCCGCGCCGCCCAGGACCGCGGCATCCCCATCCGCATCGGCGTCAACAAGGGCAGCCTGCACCGGCGCTACGAGGAGCTGGCGAAGAGCGATCCCGCGGGGGCCATGGTGCAGTCGGCGCTGGACGAGCTGGAGGTGCTGGCGGCCGTCGGCTTCACCGACGTCATCGTCTCGCTCAAGAGCAGCGAACCTCGCGAGGTGATCGAAGCCTGCCGGCGCTTCTCGCGCCAGTGCGACGTGCCCCTGCACCTGGGCGTGACCGAGGCCGGCACGCTCCAGGCCGGCATCTCGCGCTCGGTCGCGGCGATGAGCGTGCTGTTGTCCGAGGGGATCGGCGACACGGTGCGCATCTCGCTGGCGGCCGATCCGGTCGAAGAGGTGACCGCCGCCTTCCACATGCTGCAGGCCCTGGGCCTGCGCGAGGGCTTCGCGCGCGTGGTGGCCTGCCCGACCTGCGGGCGCGTCGAGGTCGACGTCGTGGCGCTGGCGCGCCGCGTCGAGGAGCTGGCCAAGGACCTGCCGCCGGACCGCGTCATCGCGGTGATGGGCTGCATCGTCAACGGGCCCGGGGAAGCCAAGGCGGCCGACCTGGGGATCGCGGCCGGGAAGACCAAGGTCGCGATCTACCGCAAGGGCGTCCTGCACCGCAACATCGGGAAGGACGACCTCGAGCGGGTGCTCATCGAGGAAATCGACCTTCTCCGGTGATTCGCCGCATCCGCGGACCAGGTGGTGCAGGGCTACACGGGTTCGCCGTAGGGATCGGTCGCCGGGCGCTCGATGGGAGCGGCCGCTTGGCGTGTCGTGGTCGTACGCCGGCAGCTACCGCGCCAGCACGATCTTGCACGAAACCGTCGCCCCGGCCCCGTCGCGCACCCGTGCCAGGTAGGTGCCGGACGGCGCCGCGCGCCCCGAGGCGTCGCGACCGTCCCAGATTGCGCGCCACGATCCGCGGGCGAGTGCGGGCGTCATGGCGGCGACGCGCCGACCGTGCGTGTCGTAAATCTCGACCGCAACGGCCCCGAAGTCGGCGGCGGTGCTGATTTCGACCGTGGGGTTGAACGGGTTGGGGGCCGCCGACACGGCCACCGCGGGGTGCGGCGCGTCCCCGGCGCCCAGGCCGCAGAAGTCGAAGAAGGAGATCCAGACCGTCGCGGGTTGGGGCACGCCCTCGATGGTGTCGCGGCTCGCCCACGCCATGGCGGCCTCGCCGCCGCTGTCGATCCCCAGCGACACGTGGGCGTCGAGGCCCAGGTCCTGGATCTCGGCCAGGTCGCCGGTGTGGTCCTCCCAGATCGCATCCTCGCGCTGCCGGTAGTGGAGGCGCCTGTGGCGCGGTTCCAGCATCTCGTCGCTGCCGAGCTGGAACCACAGCGCGTGCACGCGGCCACCGTCGTCGACGCCGATCCGCGGCGACAGGGGCCAGTCGTAGGTGTCCGTCGGGACGGTCATGGGGATGGGCTCCAGCCAGCCGTCCTGTTCCGTCCACTCGCAGAAGTCGACACGGTTGCACGGGCAGGTCGGCTGCAGCCCGTTGGTCAGGAAGACGTAGCCGTCCGGCGAGCGGGCCGCGTCGAATTCGCCGCCGAAGGCGTGGATCCCGTCGTGCGCGACGGGCGCCGACCAGTCGCCGGCGTCCGACAGGTCGACGTGCTTCAGGACGGGCTCGTCGACCAGGTCGACGTAGTAGAGACGCGGCAGGGGCCCTTGCGGGCCGTCGTGGTCGGTCGCCTGGGGGAACGAGAGGTCCAGCAGCCCCGAGGCGGCGCCGGGCACGGCCTGCAGCTCGCCCCAGCCGTCCTGGTCGCGGCGCAGGCAGCGCAGGCCGCCGTCAGCGAACGTGCCGGACCAGATGGTCAGCCAGGCCGAGTCGGGGAAGTCGGGATTCCGGCTGCACCACAGGTCGGGGCGGCTCGTCAGCGGGGCCGGCGCACCGAGGTAGGAGACGGCGACCGTCGACCAGGCGGACTCCCCGTCGCACTCGCGCACGACCAGGCTGTCGCCGCGGACGTAGGCCAGGATGTAGATGTGAGCGTAGAACGGGAAGTTCAGGACGCCGACCTCGGGCCTGGCGCCGGGGCCGTGGTCGTGCCGCCACTCGCGGGCGCCCTGCGGCAGCCCGACGCAGAGGATCCCCTCGAACGCCGAACGGACGCGCCCGGCCTCCTCCCAGGCGGTCAGGGAGAACATGGGCTGCGACGAAGCGATCGCGGGCCGGCTGCAGTCGGCCACGGTGCCGCCGAGCGGCATGTTGAGCCGGTTGTCGGCGCGGACGGTCGCGGCGGGGACCAGCAGGGTCCCCCCCAGCAGGACGGCCAGGAGCGGCAGGCGTGTCGGCACGATCCACCTCCATTGAGCAAACGATCCACGAGGCACGAGGCCGCGGGGCGCATCCGGCGGGGGAGGCGGTCTCCTGCGATTATAGGGATTAGCCGGGCGTCAGACAAACGGCGAGTCGAACGACAAGTGCGGCAACGGATTGACATAGCGGTCAACCCCG
>PNOJ01000022.1 GCA_013824755.1 Gemmatimonas sp. | reverse complement strand
AGCCGTCCCTGCAGCATCTTGTCGGGGGAGAAGCCGATGCCGGGCACGACGTTGGCGGGGTTGAAGGCCGCCTGCTCCACCTCGGCGAAGTAGTTCTCGGGGTTGCGGTTCAGTTCCAGCACGCCCACCTCGTGCAGCGGGTAGTCCTTCTTGAACCAGACCTTGGTCAGGTCGAAGGGGTTGTAGGGGCAGGTTGCGGCCTCCTGCTCGGGCATCAGCTGGACGAACAGCTTCCAGCGCGGGAAGTCGCCCTTCTCGATGCTGTCGAACAGGTCGCGCTGGTGGCTCTCGCGGCACTTGCCGACGACCGCCTCGGCCTCGGCGTCGGTCAGGTTGTGGATGCCCTGCTGGCTGACGAGGTGGAACTTGACCCAGGTGCGTTCGTTCGCCGCGTTGAGGAAGCTGAAGGTGTGGCTGCCGAAGCCGTGCATGTGGCGGTAGGAGGCGGGGATGCCGCGGTCGCTCATGGTGATGGTGACCTGGTGCAGCGCCTCGGGCAGCGAGGTCCAGAAGTCCCAGTTGTTGCGGGCGCTGCGCAGGTTGGTGCGCGGGTCGCGCTTCACCGCGTGGTTGAGGTCGGGGAACTTCAGGGGGTCGCGCAGGAAGAAGACCGGCGTGTTGTTGCCGACGAGGTCCCAGTTGCCCTCCTCGGTGTAGAACTTGATCGCGAAGCCGCGGATGTCGCGCTCGGCGTCGGCCGCGCCGCGCTCCCCGGCCACGGTCGAGAAGCGCACGAACAGGTCAGTCTTCTTGCCGACGGCCGCGAAGAGCTTCGCCCGGGTGTGCCGGCTGATGTCGTGGGTGACCGTGAAGGCGCCGAAGGCGCCCGAGCCCTTGGCGTGCATGCGGCGTTCGGGGATCACCTCGCGGTCGAAGTGGGCGAGCTTCTCCAGGTACCACACGTCCTGCAGCAGCGCCGGTCCGCGCGGACCCGCAGTCATGAGGTTCTGGTTGTCGGCGACGGGGGCGCCGGCGTTGGTGGTCAGTTTCTTCTTCTTCGTCATGTCTCTCTCCTCGCTTCCTGTTCCGGCGGGGACGGGTCGGCGGGCTCCGCCGCGGCGGAATTCGCGGCGCAGTCCCGGCAGACGCCCCGCACCTCGACGTGCGCGACGACGATGCTGCCGAATGAACTCACGGAGTCGGGGATGTCCAGTGCGTCGAACCGGTCGCTGGTGAAGTCGCGCGTCAGGCCGCAGCGCACGCAGACGTAGTGGTGGTGCGGTTCGAGATTGGCGTCGAAGCGCACGCTCCCGCGACGCGGCCCGAGCGTGGCGACCAGGCCGAGGTCGTGCAGCAGCCAGAGCGTCCGGTACACGGTGTCCAGCGACACCGTCGGCAGGCGGGTCTTCACGGTGCGGAAGACGGCCTCGGCGTCCGGATGCTCCAGGCTCGCGGCGACCTCGCGGAAGATCTCCAGGCGCTGGTGGGTCAGCTTGACGCCGGCCGCCCTGGCGGCCGCCTGGAACTTCTCGAGCCGAGCCTGGATTTCGGTGTTGCTGATCATGCTAAATCGTTCCTATCTGCATAAATACATCAAGTAGGAATCTAGCGACAATTAACCAGGAAGTCAAGGCAGGAGCCGGGCACCGTGGGGTAGCCCGGCGTTGGTTGAGAGTATATTGGTGATCACCTCTCTGGTGCGGAAGAAATCGACCACCCTCATGCTGGATGAACCGGAGGCGGATGTTGGCGCGGAACATCGAGATCAAGGCCCGCCTCGCGGGCATCCCGGAATTGCTGCCGAAGGTCGCCGCCCTGGCGTCCGGCGGTCCCGAGGAGATCGACCAGGACGACACGTTCTTCCGGTGTGCGGACGGCCGGTTGAAGCTGCGCACCTTCGCCGATGACCGGGGTGAACTCATCTTCTACCGCCGCGCCGACCGTCAGGGCCCCAAGGAGTCGTTCTACGTGATCTCGCCGACCGCCGCGCCCGGCGCCCTGCGGCGGCTGCTGGCGCTGTCGAACGGGGAGGTCGGCCGGGTCGTGAAGCACCGCACGGTGTACCTCGTCGGCCGCACGCGCGTGCATCTGGACCGCGTCGAGGGGCTGGGCGACTTCCTGGAGTTGGAGGTCGTCCTGCGCGACGACGAGGATGCTGCATCGGGGGTCGCCGAAGCGCGCGCGTTGATGGACGAGTTAGGTGTCCAGGCGGACCAGTTGGTCGAGGGGGCGTACGTCGACCTCCTCGCCGTCCGCGCCGCCCGCGAAGGGGAGCAAGCATGATCGAGGTCGTCAAGGCGGACCGGCGCCACTTCTCGGACGTCGGCTGGCTGCAGTCCTACTGGCTCTTCTCGTTCTCCGACTACCACGACCCCGCGAACGTGAGCTGGGGCTCCCTGCGCGTGTTCAACGACGACGTCATCGCGCCGGGGACGGGGTTCCCGATGCACCCCCACCGGGACATGGAGATCGTGACGCTGGTGCTGCGGGGCGAGATCACCCACCGGGACAGCCTGGGGAGCCGGGCCTTGATCGGGGCGGGCGACGTGCAGCGCATGTCGGCCGGCGCGGGGCTGACCCACTCCGAGCACAACCTGGGCGCGGAACCCTGCCACCTCTACCAGATCTGGATCTTCCCGCAGCGCAAGGGTCTGACGCCGTCCTACGACCAGCGGACCTTCGACCCCGACGACTGGCGCAACCGCCTGCATCCCGTTGCTTCCGGGCGGGGCGACGCCGGCGCCGTCATCCTGAACGCCGACGCCGTCATCCACCGCTGCGACCTGGAGGCCGGCCGCGTCGTCACGCACGAGGCCGCCGCCGGCAGGCGGAGATTCGTGTACGTGCAGGAGGGGCGCCTGCTGGTCGACGGCCGGGAACTGGACGCGAACGACCAGGCCCGCATCGGGGTCGCGGGGGCCCTGGACATCGAGGCGCGCGAGCGTGCGGACTTCGTGCTGATCGAGGTGCCCTCTTGAACGACGGGCTCGTCCTGCTGACCGGCGCCAGCGGCTACGTCGGCGGCCGTCTGCTGAAACTGCTGGAGGACCGGGGCTGGAGCGTGCGCTGCCTGGCCAGGCGACCGGAGGTGCTCAAATCGCGGGTCGGCCCGTCGACGGAGGTCGTCGCCGGGGACGTCCTGAGCCGGCCCGGCCTCGATGCCGCCCTGCGCGGGGTCCGCGCGGCCTTCTATATGGTCCACTCGATGGGCGCCAGCGGGTCCTTCGTCGAGGCGGACCGGCTGGCGGCACGGAATTTCGGCGAGGCGGCGCGGGCGGCGGGCGTCGAGCGCATCATCTACCTGGGCGGCCTGGGCTGCGAGGACGAGGAGCTGTCGCCCCACCTGCGCAGCCGCCAGGAGGTCGGTCGGGTCCTGAAGGAGTCGTCGGGCGTGCCGGTGCTGGAGTTCCGCGCGTCGATCGTCATCGGCTCCGGGAGCCTGTCCTTCGAGATGATCCGCTCGCTGGTGGAGCGGCTGCCGGTGATGATCACGCCCAAGTGGGTCAAGGTTCCGGCTCAGCCCATCGCGATCGACGACCTGCTGGACTACCTGGCGGCCGGGCTGACGCTGCCCGTCGCCGGGTGCCGCGTGTACGAGATCGGCGGCGCCGATCAAGTGTCCTACGCGGACATCATGCGCGTGTACGCGCGGCAGCGCGGGCTGCGGTTGCGCATGATCCCGGTGCCGGTCCTGACCCCGTACCTATCGAGCCTGTGGCTGGGGCTGGTCACGCCACTCTACGCGCGGATCGGGCGCAAGCTCATCGAGAGCATCGTCCATCCCACGGTGGTCCGGGACGATTCCGCGCTCACGGTCTTCGCCGTGAAGCCGGTGGGTGTCGAGGAGGCGGTGCGCAGGGCCTTCGCCAGCGAGGAACGCCACTACGCGGCGACGCGCTGGTCCGACGCGCTGTCCTCCTCGGGCGCGTCGCCGTCGTGGGGCGGCGTGCAGTTCGGTTCCCGGCTGGTCGACTCGCGCACGAGGCGCGCGCCGGTCCCGCCCGCGGCCGCCTTCGCGCCCGTCGAGAGGATCGGCGGCGCCACGGGGTGGTACGCCTGGAACTCGTTGTGGCGGCTGCTGGGCTTCCTCGATCTGCTCGTCGGCGGCGTGGGCGTCAGGCGGGGGAGGACCTCGCCGACGACGTTGCGCGTGGGCGACACCGTCGACTGGTGGCGCGTCGAAGCGCTGGAGCCGGGCCGCCGGTTGCGGCTCGCCGCCGAGATGAAGCTGCCAGGCCGGGCGTGGCTGGAGTTCGAGGTCACGGGCGACGCCCGGGCCTCGACGATCCGCCAGACCGCGATCTTCGATCCGGCGGGCTTGCCCGGCCGGATCTATTGGTACACACTCTACCCGATCCACCGGCTGGTGTTCGGCGGCATGTTGGAGGGGCTCGCGAAGGCGGCCCTCCGTGAACCTCGGGAGGGACGATGATCTCGGCGTCCGCGGCATTGGAGCGCCTGCGCGAAGGCAACCGGCGTTTCGTGAGCGAGGTCCGCAACTGCGACCCCGACGCGCGGCAGGCCCGCCGCCTCGAACTGACGGCCGGCCAGGAGCCGCACGCCATCATCCTGGGTTGCTCCGATTCGCGGGTGCCGGCGGAGCTCGTCTTCGACCAGGGCCTCGGGGACCTGTTCGTCATCAGGGTCGCCGGCAACATCGTCGCTCCGTCGCAGGTCGGCAGCGTCGAGTTCGCGGCGGAGCGGTACGGCACGCGCCTGGTCGTGGTGCTGGGCCACTCCGAATGCGGCGCGATCCTCGCCACGCTGGAGGTCCTCGGGCGCGCGGCCGGCGACTACTCGCCCAACCTGCGCTCGATCGTCGACCGCATCCGGCCCACCCTGGCGCCGCTGCTGACGTCGGAGCTGCGGCACCGCCCGGCGGACCTGGTGCAGGCGGCCGTGCGGGCCAACATCCGCGTCTCGGCGGACCACCTGCGGCACGGGTCGGCGTGCCTCGAGAAGCTCATCCGCGAGGACGGGCTGCTGGTCGTCGGCGCGGAGTATTCGCTGGAGACCGGTGTCGTGGACTTCTTCGAAGGGGCGCCCTGACCAATCCGCGCGCAAGGCGCCGGAAAGCTGGCCCCGGAGCCGATTATTTGATATCCTGGATGTACCCGTCAGCCGTTCCCGGTCGCATCGCCCTTCCCAACGAGGTCCCGACATGCGCTTCTCGCGGATTCCGTCCCTGCTGGCTTCGGCCGGCCTGCTCGCGGTCTGTGCCTTGGCCTACCACTCCGGCTCGGGCGCCCGGGATCCGCAGGACCCGTTCGCGCGCGATCGCCCGGCTCGAGCTGCGGCGCGACCATGCAGCGCCGGGGTCGGCCAACGGCTTCAAGGCCGCGCACAAGATCGACCGCATCGAGCGCAAGCTCGCCGGTCAGCCCGCCTTCGAGGCGCCCGAGGAGTTCGCGCGGCTGCTGAACGAGATGCGCATCCCCGCCGACCGCAAGGAATCCGAGTACGAGGCGGGCTACCTCGTGCGCGAGCTGGCCCGGGCGCGCGCCGCCAAGCGGACGCCCGCCACGGTGCTGGCCTGGGAGAACCGCGGTCCCGGCAACGTCGCGGGACGCGCGCGCGCGATCGTGGTCGACCCCGATGACCCGAGCGGCGACACCTGGTACATCGGGACGGCCGGCGGCGGCGTCTGGAAGACCGCCGACGGCGGCGCCGTCTGGACCGACCTGACCCCGGGTTTCCCGGTGCTGTCGGTCCAGGCGCTGGCCATGGCCGCGAGCAACCACGACGTCCTGTACGCCGGCACCGGCGAGAGCTTCTTCAACGTCGACACCATCAACGGCAACGGCATCCTGAAGTCGACGGATCGCGGCCTGACCTGGTCGCACCTGGCGGCGACGGTCGACAACCCGTCCTTCAACAACGTGGCGCGGATCGTGGTCGACCCCGCGAACGCGAACGTCGTGCTGGCCGCGACCACCGTCGGCCGCTACAAGGATTCGGTGCTGCAGCGCTCGAGCATCTTCCGGTCGACCGACGGCGGGGCGAGCTGGACCGAGGTGCACGCGGTCACCGACATCGGCACCTTCGGCCGGGTCAAGAAGATCCAGCAGCTCGTGGCCACGCCCGGCAACTTCAACGTGCTCTACGCGACGGTCGACGAGGGCGGCATCCTCAAGTCGACCAACGCCGGCCTCTCCTGGACCTGGATCAACACCGGCATCGCCGACCTGACCGGACGCTTCGAGCTGGTCGTCTCGCCGGCCAACGCGAGCCGCCTCTACGCCGCGGCCGAGGGCGCCAGCCACTCCGAGCTGTGGATCTCGACCAACGCCGGCGCGAGCTGGTCCGAGACCTTCGAGAGCGGGACGGAGCCCAACTGGCTCGGGGCGCAGGGCTGGTACGACAACACCATCGTCTGCCACCCGACCGACCCGAACCTCCTGTACGTCGGCGGCGTGCGGCTGTGGCAGATCACGCTGTCGGGAACCAGCCGCACCACCGTGCAGCTGAGCGTCGGCCCGGTGCACGTCGACCACCACGGCCTGCTCGTGATCCCGGACGGCGGCGGCTCGTGGCGCCTGCTCAACACCAACGACGGCGGCGTCGGCGTGGCGGCCAGCCAGGCCGCCGGCTGGAGCGCCCCCATCGACGGCATGACCACCACCCAGTTCTACGGCGTCGACAAGCGCCCCGGCGCCAGCGCCTACTTCGGCGGCATGCAGGACAACGGCACCTGGTTCTCGGCGCCCGACCCGGATCGGCTCGCCCCCTGGACCTTCGCCATCGGCGGCGACGGCTACGAGACCTCGTGGCACTTCGACGACCCGCTGAAGATGATCGGCGGCTACCAGTACAACGGACTGCAGCGCTCGCTCGACGGCGGCCAGAGCTGGAACGGCGCCACCAGCGGGCTGAGCGACACCGGCAGCGGCAACGCGCCCTTCATCACCAAGATCGCCAAGTCCCACCTGGCGCCCGACCTGCTGTTCGCCGTGGGCCGCAACGGCGTCTGGCGCTCGACCGACTTCGGCGGCGTCTGGTCGCTGTCCCCGTTGGCCGCGGCCACCTGGGGGACGATCGGCAGCTTCCACAACGTGAAGATCTCGCGCGCCGACCCGGACATCGTGTGGGCGGGCGCGCGCAT
Organism: Gemmatimonas sp.; assembly: GCA_013824755.1. Taxonomy (GTDB): domain Bacteria; phylum Krumholzibacteriota; class Krumholzibacteriia; order LZORAL124-64-63; family LZORAL124-64-63; genus PNOJ01. Next base: position 22,700 of record PNOJ01000022.1, on the reverse strand, counting down.
GGACGCCGGCGGCATGATCCACGTCTCGACCGACGGCGGTCTCACCTTCGCCGCGGTGCCGAACTACACGGCCGCGACCATGGGCGGCATCTCGGGCCTGGCCACCGACCCGGCCAATCCCGCCGCGGCCTACGTCCTGTTCAGCTTCGCCGGTCGGCCCAAGATCCTCAAGACGACCGACCTGGGCCAGACCTGGACCGACCTCACGGGCTTCGCGGGCGGCAGCCCGAGCACCAACGGCTTCCCGGACGTCGCGGTGTACGACCTGCAGGTGTTCTCCGACGACCCCGACCACCTCTGGGCCGGCACCGAGATCGGCCTGGTCGAGTCGCTGGACGGCGGCGCCAGCTGGGACCTCGCCGACAACGGCCTGCCCGGCGTGGCGATCTGGTCGATGGCCGAGGTCGAGGACGAGGTCGTGGTCGGCAGCCACGGCCGCGGCATCTGGAGCGTGACGTTCCCCTCGCTCGTCGCCGGCAAGACCTACAAGCCGCTCATCGACGCGCTCTACCAGGGACCGGACGGCCTGTTGAGCGTCGACCTGAACCTGCGGTCCCCGTACGACTCGACCCAGGTCTTCGTCGACGGCGTCCGGCGCGCCACCCTGCCGGCCAGCGGCTTGCGGCAGGACGCCCTGGTGCAACTGCCCGTGCTGAGCGCGGGCCAGCGCAACGTGTTCGCGCGCGCCTTCAGCGGCGGCATCGGTCACGACTCGGTCACCCGCAGCCTCCAGGTGTTCGTGTTCGCGACGCCGGTCTCTTCCTACGCGAGCGACTTCTCGGCGTCCGGCGACTTCGCCGGCAGCGGCTTCACGATCGGCGGCTACGCCGGCTTCAGCGGCAACGCCCTGCACTTCCCGCACGACTACGCCGACAACGCCACCTACACGGCCATGCTGGCCGTGCCGATCGTCGTCGCCCAGTCGGATGCCTACGTCTCCTTCGACGAGGTCGTCCTGGTCGAGCCGGGCGAGCCCGGCAGCGTCTTCGGCGACGACGATTTCTGGGACTACGTGATCCTGGAGGGCAGCAAGGACGGCGTCACCTGGGTGCCGATCGCCCCCGGCTACGACTGCCGCCGCGACGCCGCCTGGGAGACCGCCTGGTACGCCGGCACGCCGGGCAGCTCGTCGCTGCTGCGGTCGCACGTCTTCGACCTGCACGACGCCTTCGCCGTGCGCGACACGATCCTGCTGCGCCTGCGCTTCTACGCCGACGGCGCCGTCAACGGCTGGGGCTGGGTCGTCGACAACCTGTCGATCCAGGTCGGCAGCCCGACCGGCGCGGGCGACGGGACGCCCGCCCGCACCGCGATGCTGGAGCAGAACGCGCCGAACCCCTTCAATCCGTCCACCGTCATCCGCTACTCGCTGCCGCAGGCCGGGACCGTGAGCCTGCGCATCTACGACGTGCGCGGGCGGCAGGTGCGGAGCCTGGTGGAGGGAGCCCGGGAGGCGGGCGCGCACGAGGTCGTCTGGGACGGCCGCGACGACCGGGGCGCCCACGCCGCCAGCGGGGCCTACATCTACCGCCTGCAGGCGGGAGGCCTCACGCAGCAGCGCAACATGATGCTCGTGAGGTGAGGGGGGGCTCCGCCGCCGGAGCCACTGCGGGTGCGACCTACAGGTCGTCTCCCTGCGTCGCGCACAGTTCCAGCAGCCAGTCGCGGAACACCGCGACGCGGTGGAGATCCGCCTTGCGCTCGGGATGGACGAGATAGTAGGCGTGCGCGCTCTTCACCGGCCGGTCGATCGCGACGACGAGCCGGCCGCTCGCGATCTCGTCCTGGATCAGGAACCGCGGCAGGACCGCGAGCCCGAGTCCGGCGATGGCGGCCTGGATGACCATGTGGAACTCTTCGAATCGCGGCCCCTTGAGGCCGTCGATGTCCTCCACGCCGCAGGCGCGGAGCCACTCCTGCCAGGCCTGCGGCCGGGTCATGTGCTGCAGGAGCGTGTAGCGGCTCACTTCCTGCGGGCTGACCAGCCTGGCGCCTCCGAGCAGCGACGGCGCCGCCACCGGCACGACGACTTCCCCCATCAGCTGGCGGCAGATCGCGCCCGGCCAGATCTCGCTCCCGAAGTGGATGGCCACGTCGATCTCGCTGCCTGCGAAGTCGAACGGCCTCACCTGCGTCACCAGGTTGAGCTGGATGTCGGGGTATCGCGAGGTGAAGTCGCCGAGGCGGGGGATGAGCCACCGCGAGCCGAAGGTCGGCAGCAAGGCGACGGTCAGCACGCCGCCGCCGCTGCCGTAGGCCATCAACTGGAGCGTCGCCGCCTCGGCGCGGTCGAGCAGGTCGCGCACGGCCGCGGCGTAGGCTTCGCCGGGTTCGGTCAGGACCAGCCGCTGCTTGTGGCGGCGGAACAGCGGCCTGCCCACGTATTCCTCGAGTTGCCGGATCTGGCGGCTGACCGCGCTCTGCGTGACGTTCAGCTCGCGCGCCGCCCGGGTGAAGCTCATGTGGCGCGCGGAGGCTTCGAAGTATTGGAGCGCGGTGAGCGAGGGCAGGATTCGTCGCGTAGTCATGACTATTTCGAACAGGCTCCTGACAAATTATCGTTTGCGGTTTGGGGTGATGATATACCATAATTCCCATTGCGGCAACGAGAAAGACACATCTTCGACATGCGGTTTCGTTTACGGGAGTCCCTCTGGTCATTCCAATACTGCATGGAATGGCTGAGCCAGTCAGCCAATCCCTGGTCCGAAGGAGGATCCATGAGCAAGTACAAGATCGCCTGGTTGCCCGGTGACGGCGTCGGCATCGAGGTCATGGAAGCGACCAAGATCTGCCTCGACGCCCTCAAGTTCGACGCCGCCTACGTGCACGGCGACATCGGGTGGGAGTTCTGGTGCAAGGAAGGCGACGCCTTTCCCCAGCGCACCGTCGATCTGCTGGGCAACTGCGACGCGTCCCTGTTCGGCGCCATCACCTCCAAGCCCGTGAAGGACGCGGAACGCGAGCTCGTTCCCGAGCTGCAGGGCAAGGGCCTGGTCTACCGCAGCCCCATCGTCCGCATGCGGCAGCTGTTCGACCTCTACACCTGCCTGCGGCCCTGCAAGGCCTACCCGGGCAACCCCCTCAACTACGCGGAGGGCATCGATCTGGTGGTCTTCCGGGAGAACACGGAAGATCTCTACGCCGGCGTCGAGTTCAGCCCGGTCCCGGAAGAGCTCGTCGATGTCCTGGGCCGGCTCAGCAAGCCGTTCGGCCATTTCGCCAAGCTGCCGGGCAGCGACTACGCCATCACCTGCAAGATCAACACGAAGAAGGGCTGCGAGCGGATCATCCGCGCCGCGTTCGAGTACGCCAAGAAGTTCGGTTACCCCAAGGTCACCGTGATCCACAAGGCCAACGTGGTGCGGGCGACCGAGGGCATGTTCCTGGAGACCGGGAAGCGCGTGGCCAAGGAATACCCGGGGATCCAGATGGACGACGCGAACATCGACGCCATCTGCATGTGGCTGCTCAAGAACCCCAAGAGCTACGGCGTGCTCGTCGCCACCAACATGTTCGGCGACATCGTCAGCGATCTCGCCGCGCAGATGGTGGGCGGCCTCGGCTTCGGCTGCTCCGGCAACATCGGCGTGAAGCTCGCCGTGTTCGAGCCGAGCCACGGCAGCGCGCCCAAGTACGCCGGCCAGAACAAGGTGAACCCCATCGCCACCATCCTCGCCGGCAAGATGATGCTGGACTGGCTGGGCGAGACCGAGAAGGGCGCCCGGCTCGAGAAGGCGGTCGCCCAGATCATCGCCGAAGGGAACGTGCGCACCTACGACATGGGCGGCAGCGCCACGACCCTGGAGATGGGCGAGGCGATCGCCAGGAAGGTGTAGCGCGATGGCCGAGATCATCATCCACGAGGTCGGCCCCCGGGACGGACTGCAGGTCGAGAAGCAGGTGGTCCCGACCGACCAAAAGCTCGCGTGGATCCGGTCGCTCGTCGCCGCGGGCCTGGACATCGTCCAGGTGGGCTCGTTCGTGCACCCGGAGAAGGTGCCGCAGATGGCCGACACGGACGAGATCTTCCGCGCCCTCGACGCCCAGTCGCGAGGCGGGACGATCCTCTCCGGCCTCGTGCTCAACGAGAAGGGCCTCGAGCGCGGGTTCGCGTGCGGCGTGGACATGTTCTGCCTCGGCGTCTCGGCCTCCGAGACCCACAGCCAGAAGAACACCGGCATGGGCTCCGGGGAGGCGCAGCGCCGCATCATCGCCGCGGCCCGGGAGGCGGTCGCGGCCGGCAAGAAGGTCCAGGTCTCGGTGCAGAGCGCCTTCGGCTGCGGTTTCGAGGGCCCGATCCCGGAGGAGCGGGTCCTCGACATCGTGCGCGCCTACCTCGAGGCCGGGCTCACGAGCATCAGCCTCGCCGACACCGCCGGCCACGCGCACCCGGGGCAGGTGCGCCGGCTGTTCGGCAAGATCCTGCAGCTCGCGCCGGAGATCCGTTGCACGTGCCACTTCCACGACACCTACGGCCTCGGCATGGCCAACATCTACGCCGCGATGGAGTCGGGGGTCACCAGCTTCGAGACCTCGTTCGCCGGTCTGGGGGGCTGCCCGTTCACCAAGGTCGCGGCCGGCAACGTGGCCACCGAGGATCTGGTCCACGCCCTCCGGCGCAGCGGCCTGCGCACGGAGATCGGTCTCGAAGGGATCGTCGCCGTGGCCCGCGAGGTCGCGGCGCATTTCGGACGTGACATGCCGGGCCGGGTCCACAAGACCGGCCCGCTCTCCTACTAGGCAGGTGTTCCGATGACCGAACAGAAACGCATGCTCGACGGCATCAAGGTGCTCGACCTCACGAACGTGCTCTCCGGCCCGTTCGCCTCGCTCCACCTGGCGCTCCTGGGCGCCGAGGTCGTCAAGATCGAGAATCCCAAGGACGGCGACCTGGCCCGCAAGCTCGGGATCGTCCCGGAGTACAACAAGCAGCTGATGGGGACGAGCTTCCTGGCGCAGAACTGCAACAAGAAATCGGTGACCCTCAACACCAAGTCGCCGGACGGCAAGGAGATCTTCAAGCGGCTGGTCAAGGACGCCGACGTGGTGATCGAGAACTTCCGTCCCGGCGTCATGGACCGCCTCGGGCTGGGCTACGACGTCCTGCGCGGGATCAACCCGGCGCTGGTCTACTGCGCGATCTCCGGCTTCGGCCAGACCGGGCCGGACGCCGACAAGCCGGCCTACGACCAGATCATCCAGGGCCTCTCCGGCGAGATGGCGATCAACGGCGACGAGCGGCTGACGCCGCTGCGCGCCGGTTTCCCCGTCTGCGACACCGTGGGCGGGCTGAACGCGGCGTTCGCGGTGATGGCCGCCCTCTTCCACCGCCAGCGGACCGGCGAGGGCCGGTTCATCGACGTGGCGCTCCTGGACTCGATCATGCCGCTCATGGGCTGGGTGGCCGCGAATCTCCTGATCGGCGGCCAGGAGCCGCAGGTCATGGGCAACGACAACTTCACGGCCGCGCCCAGCGGCACCTTCCGCACGCGCGACGGCCACGTCAACATCGCCGCCAACAAGCAGGAGCAGTGGGAGGCGGTCTGCGACGTCCTCGAACTCGCGGAACTGAAGACCGATCCGCGCTTCCAGGAGCGGGACACCCGCAAGAAGAACCGCCGGGCCCTGACGCCGCTCCTCGAGGCGCGCCTCGTCGAGGAGACGACGCTGCACTGGGTCGAGGCCCTGAACGCGCGCGACGTGCCGAGCGGCGACATCCTGAGCCTGCGGCAGGCCCTGCGCCAGCCCCAGATCGAGCACCGCGGGGTCCTGCAGAAAGTGAACGTGCCGGGCCTGGGCGACATCGAGGTCTTCGGCCTCACCGCCCTGTTCGACGGCGAGTCGGGCGCGGTCGCCACGCCGCCGCCGACGCTCGGGCAGCACAACGCCGAGATCCTCGGCCGCCTGGGCTTCACCGCGGACCAGCTTACCGAACTCAAGCAGAAGGCAGTCATCTGAAACCCCGGACCTCACGAGGAGTCACGATGGGAATGACAGTCGTCGAGAAGATCCTGGCCAGGGCGGCGGGCGCCAAAGCCGTCAAGGCCCTGGACATCGTGGAGCCGCGCGTCGATCTCGCCATGTCGCACGAGAACGCGGCCCTGGTCATCAACCAGTTCAACGAGATCCACCAGGGCACCGGCCGCGAGCCCAAGCCCTGGGATCCCGACCGCATCGCCATCATCTTCGACCACCGGGTGCCGGCCGAGGGGCCCAAGACCGCCACCAACCAGAAGCTCATCCGCGGCTTCGTGGCGCGCCACGGCATCGCCAAGTTCCACGACATCCGCGGCGACCTCGGCGGCATCTGCCACCAGATCCTGCCGGAGCGCGGCTACGTGCTGCCCGGCTCCGTGGTCGTCGGCACCGACAGCCACACGACCAGCCACGGGGCGCTGGGCTGCTTCTCCTTCGGCATCGGCGCCACCGAGATGGCCTCGGTCTGGGCGCTCGGCGTCGCGCTCAACATCGAGGTGCCGCCGACCATCAAGGTCGTCGTCACCGGCAGGTTCCAGGAGCACGTCGGTCCGAAGGACCTGATCCTGCACCTGATCGGCCGGCTCACGGCCCAGGGCGCCAACTTCCGCGTGCTCGAGTTCCACGGCGACACGATCCGGGCCATGTCGACGAGCGGGCGGCTCACCATCTGCAACATGAGCGTCGAGGCCGGCGCCACCAGCGGCATCGTGCCCGCCGACGCGGAGACCGAGCGCTACCTGCGCCAGGAGGCCGGCGTCGCCGGGCCCCTCGCGCCGGTCCAGCCGGACGCCGACGCCGTCTACGAGAAGGTCATCGAGGTCGACGTGTCGCGGCTCGAACCGCAGATCGCCTGCCCGCACACGGTCGACAACGTGAAGCCGATCGGCGAGGTCGCCGGCAAGGCCGTCCAGCAGATCGTGATCGGCAGCTGCACGAACGGCCGCCTGGACGATCTCGAGATCGCCGCCGGGATCCTCAAGGGCAAGCAGGTCGCTCCGGGCACGCGCATGCTGGTGTTCCCGGCCTCCGGGCGGATCTACTCCCAGGCGCTGGAAGCCGGCTACCTGCAGGAGTTCATGAAAGCCGGCGCCGTGGTGATGAACTCGGGCTGCGGACCGTGCCTGGGCATCCACCAGGGGGCGCTCGGCGACGAGGAGGTGGCGCTCGCCACCACCAACCGCAACTTCAAGGGTCGCATGGGCAACCCGAAATCCGAGGTCTACCTGTGCAGTTCGGCCGTCGCCGCGGCCAGCGCCATCACCGGCGTCATCACCGATCCGCGCGAAGGAGGTCGCTGACATGGGCAAGGTCGTACTGAAGCTCGGGAAGGACATCAGCACCGACGACATCTACCCCGGGCGCTTCATGGCCACGGTCCTCCCGACCGAAACGCCGCAGTTCTGTTTCAACGATCGCACGGAGTTCAACGCCCAGCTCAAGGCCAAGGCGATCCCGGCCGGCAGCGTCGTCGTCGCCGATGAGAATTTCGGCTGCGGTTCGAGCCGTGAACAGGCGGTGAGCACCATCCGGGGCCACGATCTCGTCATCGTCGCGCGGAGCATCGCGCGCATCTTCCTGCAGAACGCCATCAACCTCGGCCTGAACCTGGTCATCTGCCCGACCATCGAGGCCGAGGCGGGGGACGAACTCGAGTTCGACCCCGGCAAGGTGCGCAACAGGACCAGCGGCAAGGAGTTCGCCACCGAGCCGCTGCCGCCCGCGCGCCAGGCGATCGTCGATGCGGGGGGGCTGATCCCCTACACCCGCAAGAAGCTGCTCGAACTGCCGGCCAGGTGATGCCGGTCGTCAGCTGCGTCGACCCCGCCCGGAGGTCAGCAGCCACCCGATCGCCGCGCCCCAGAGGACCGCGACGACCGGGTTGGCGCTGATCCGTCAGGTCGAGCCGCTGCAGTGCTGCCAGTAGTGCCAGAGGTAACCGAGCGCGCCGCCGAGGGCCGGTCCCCAGAGGCGGCGCGCCGTTTCACGTAACCGCGGGTGGCGGGTCACGGCTGCACGTACCCCGCGGCGTGGAGCTGCTTCACGTCCGCGAAGGTACGCGGCGGCTTCAGGTACTTCGCCAGGAAGCGGTAGATCCGCAGCCGGATCTCCTGCGCGCCCCTGGTGTCGAGCCGGTCGAAGCTGTGGCCGCCGGGCGCGGCCTGGTAGATCTCGTGCTCGAACTGCTTGCCTTCGGCCTTCAGCGCCTGGATCAGGTGCTCCACCTCCAGCACGTTCACGTCCTCGTCGGTGGTGTTGGACAGCACCAGCAGGGGCGTCTTCAGCTTGGCGACGTTCCAGACGGGCGAGCGGCGCTTGTACTCGGGGATGTTCTCGCCGACCGTCTGGCCGATGTGGTAATCGGCCGCGAAATCGTCCCGGTACTCCTGGTCCAGGTAGCCCAGGCGTGCGACGAGGTCGCTGACCGGCACGCCGGCGTAGGCGCAGGCGTAGTCGCCGGGATGCTCGAAGACGCTCATCAGGCTGATCAGCCCGCCGTGACTCCAGCCGATCATGCCCACTCGCTGCGGATCGATGAAATCGTAGTTCTCCAGGACGTAGGCGCGGCTGGCGTGGGCGTCCTCGACCTCCAGCCCGCCGTAGTCGATGCTCTCGTACAGGCCGCGGCCATAGCCCGTGCTGCCGCGATACTCCGGCGCCACCACCACGTAGCCCTGGGCGAGCAGCTCGCGCACGATGTGCGTGTGGTAGGTCGTGAAGTCGGCGTGGACCCCGCCGTGCGGCAGCACCAGCAGCGGCGCCTTGCGGGCGGGATCGAGGTCGCGCGGGATGAAGACGTAGGCCCAGAACTTCAGCGGGTTGCCGGCGCCGATGCCCGTGGGGTTGGTCTCCTTCCACTTCGGCGGTCCGCACAGGCGCACCTTGTCGATGTGGGCGACGTCGCCGACGCGGTCGAACCAGAGCCCGTCGTCGACCTGCTTCTGCAGCGCGTCGAGGCGGTGGCCGAGGTCCTCGAGGGCGCCGAGCACCCGGTCGAGATCGGCGGCGGGGGCGGGGGCGTCCTGGGCGAAGGCGGCCGAGGTGACCGCGGCGAGCACGAGGCAGGCCAGCAGCGCGCGAAGCATGACGACTCCTTCCGGGGAGGGGGGCCGGACGAGCATGGACCACGGCGGGTCGGCGGTCAACCGGCGTGGTCGCCGGAAGTTGCCGCTAGGGCGCCTCCGCGATCGACCACAGCAGCGCGGCGACCGCCGCCACATTGCGCTGCAGGTCCGCGGGGTCGACCTTCTCCAAGGTGTCGGCCGGGCTGTGGTGGACGTCGAAGTAATGCTCGCCGTGGACGCGGTGCCCGATCAGCGGCACGCCGGCCTCGGCCAGGAACGAGATGTCCACGCCGCCGCCGCCGGGGGTCACCGCGTCCGCGCCCAGCGGCGCCAGGGGCGCGGCCAGCGCGGCGAACCTGGCGACCGTCGCGGAGTCGGCCTGGACCGTGAAGCCGGCCGGGGCGAAGCCGCCGGAGTCGCACTCCAGGGCCGCGCGGTGCCGCGGCAGTTCCGCGGCGTGGTCGCGGGCGTAGGCGCGGCCGCCCTGCTGGGTCATCTCCTCGTCGGCGAAGAGCACCACGCGCAGCGTGCGGCGGGGCGCGAGGCCCAGGCGCTTCAGCAGGAAGGCGGCCTCCATGACGATGGCGCAGCCGGCGCCGTCGTCGTGGGCGCCGCAGCCGACATCCCAGGAATCGAGGTGCGCGCCGGCCAGGACGAACTCGTCCGGCAGTTCGCGGCCGGGCAGGTCGGCGATCACGTTGGCGCTCGGAACGTCGGGCAGCTGCGTGGCGCCCATCGCCAGGCGCACGCGCACGGGTAGGCCGCGACGAGCGAGCCGCGTCAGCAGCGCGGCGTCCGCCACGCTCAGGGCGGCGGCGGGGATCCGCGGGATGGTGTCGCCCCTGTCGTAGCGCATGATGCCGGTGTGCGGCGTGTCCTGGCTGCTTCCGGTGACCGAGCGGATCAGGCAGCCTACCGCGCCGTGGCGGGCGGCGGCGACGGCGCCGCGGGAGCGGTACTGCACGGTCTTGCCGTAGCCCTCCCACGGCGGGTCGAACAGCACGAGGCGCCCGACGGCCTCGGCGGCGCGCGCCTCCAGTTCGTCGAAGTCGCGCACGGCCAGGACCTCGGCTTCGAGCCCCTCCGGCGGCGTGCCCACGCTGCCGCCCAGCCCCAGCATCGTCAGGTGCTGTGCGAAGGGTTCCAGCAGCGTGCAGGTCTCGCGGCCGCGCACCCAGTGGGGCACCATGACCGGCTCGGCGCGCACGCCGGCCAGCCCGCCCTCGCGCAGCCGGCGCAGGGCCCAGTCGACGGCGCGGCGCTGGCCCTCCGAACCATTCAGGCGCGGGCCGGCGGTGGCGCAGAGGTCGGTCAGCAACGCGAAGGCGGAACTGTCGGCCAGCGCGGCGGCGACGATGCGCTCCACGGCGGTCGGCCCGGCGGCGGGTGCGGGGGTCGTGCCGCCGAGCATGAATCCCCCCAGCGCGAGGCAGATCGCGACGGCGCGGCGCGGTGCGGTCGGGTGGGGCATGGATCCTCCGGCTCGGCGCGGCGGCCCGTCAGTTCTTGGTGACCATCAGGATCCCGGCGATCGCCAGCGCCGAGGCCGCCAGCTTGCGCCGGGTGAACGGTTCGTGAAGGAAGAACGAGGCCAGGACCAGCACGTAGATGTGCTGGTCTGGTTCAGGATCGCGGCGGCGCCCGCCTGGGTGTACTTCATGCCCGCGAGCCAGAACATCAGGGCCAGGTACGAGCCCAGGATCGTGGCGGGCAGGCTGAACCGCCAGGAGGCGTCGGGCCGGAAGGTGGCCAGGTAGCGGCGGCGCTGCGGCGAGACCAGGGCCGCCGGCAGCATCACGGCCAGGGCGCCGAGCTGCCGCACCGTCGTGGACCACAGCACGGGCTGCCGCTCCAGCACCGGCTTGGCGACGACGACGCCCAGGGCGACGGCCGCCATGGCGGCCATGCCCATCAGCGCGCCCTTGAACAGGGTGCGCGGCGGCACGCCGGGCGGGGCGGGGTGGCCCGAGGCGATCATCACCGCGGCGATGACCGTCACCATGCCCGCCAGCTGCCACGCGTTCAGGCGCTCGTCGATCAGCAGGAAGGCGAACAGCACCACCAGCGGCGAGTAGAGGCAGTCGACGATGGCGGTGACGCCGGCCCCCACGATGTTCAGGCAGCGGTGGAACAGGGTGTCGGCCACCGCGATGGCGATGATGCCGCTGGCCATCAGGATCAGCACGTCGCGCAGCGGCGCGTCCCGCACCAGCCCCTGGCCCGACGCCAGGACGGTGGCGACCAGCAGCACGCTGCTGATCCCGACCCGGAACAGGTTCAGCGCGAACGGCGAGACCGTCTCGCCCGAGCGTTTCAACAGGATGACGGCGACCGCCCAGATCACGGCGCAGAGCAGGGCGTAGAACTCTCCCAAGGCGGTCTCCCGATCGGCGGCGGAGTGAATGGAGGTTGAACGGCGGTGCCGGACGTGGAATCATCGCACCGAAGCCGTCCCTTCCGCAAGCAGGGGGTTGGACCATGGACGTCGGATACGCGGCGCCGCTGCAGAGGGCCTGGGCCCGCTCGCGGGGCATGCTCCTGAAGGGCGCGAGCCTCGAGACGTGGTTGGTGCTGGGGTTCACGGCCTGGCTGGCCCGCCTCTGGGACAACGCCGGCCTGGGCGGCTCCTGGGACCGCGACCTCGTCAGCATCAAGGACCGGGACTGGCGGGTGTCGAGCCTGGACGAACTCCGCCATCTCGAATTGTTCGGCCACGAGCTCGGCGGGCTCGGCCTGGGGATCCTGGCCGGGCTGGGCGTGTTCGCGCTGCTGCTGGCGGTGTTGCTGACCTGGCTGAGCTCCCGCGGCGAGTTCTGCTTCCTGGACAACGTCGTGCACCGGCGCGCCCGCGTGGGCGAGCCGTGGCGGCGCTTCGCGAAGCAGGGCGACTCGCTCTTCCTGTGGCGCCTGGCCTTCCAGATCGTGGCCGGCGCCCTGGCGCTGGCCCTGATCCTGCCCGGCGTGCTGCTGGTGATCGGCGCGATCGCCACCGAGAGCCTGCGCGGCCTCGGCATCGCGGGGGCGATCGGGCTGGCGATGCTGGGCGTCGTGCTGGGCCTCGCGGCCGCCCTGGTCTCCTTCTGGACCGACCAGTTCGTGGTGCCCGTGATGTACCGCGACGGCACCGGCGTGCTGGCGGCCTGGCGCCGCACCCTGCCCCTGGTGCGCGAACACGTCGACCAGGCCGTCCTGTTCGCGCTGTTCTGCCTGCTGCTGTCCATGGTCGTCGGCGTCGCGATCGGCGCGCTGGGGCTGGCGACCTGCTGCATCGGCTGGCTCGTGCTGGCGATCCCCTACCTGGGCACCGTCATCCTGCTGCCGGTCTACGTCACGGCCCGCGCCCTGGGGCCGGAGTTCCTGGCCCAGTACGGCGCGGAGTGGCGCCTGTGGCCGTCCGACGACTCGCCGCCGTCCGGCGAGCCCGCGTCTTCACCCGAATAAGGAGCCCCGATGCGGCGCACCAAGATCGTCGCCACGCTCGGTCCCGCCACCCGTGAGCCGGCGGTGCTGGTCGAGCTGATCCGCGCCGGCCTGGACGTCGTGCGCCTGAACTTCAGCCACGGCTCGCTGGAATCGAAGCGGCGCACGATTCGCGACGTGCGCGCCGCCGCCGCCGAGGCGGGGCGCCAGGTGGCCATCCTGCAGGACCTCGCAGGGCCGAAGATCCGCATCGGCGGCTTCGCGGCGGGGCCGGTGACGCTGCGCCGGGGCGACCAGTTCACCCTGACCGCCCGCGACGTGCCCGGCGACGCGAGCGAGGTGTCGGTCGGCTACAAGGAACTCGCCGGGGACGTCGTCCCCGGCGACACGCTGCTGCTGGCCGACGGCGCCCTCTGCCTGAAGGTGGAGAAGGTGGCCGGGCCCGACGTCGTCTGCCGCGTCGAAACCGGCGGCGAACTGAGCGCGAACAAGGGGATCAACCTGCCGAGCGGCACGATCAGCGCCCCCATCCTCGACGACAAGGACCTGGCGGACCTCCGCTTCGGGCTGGCCGAAGACGTCGACTTCGTGGCGCTGTCGTTCGTGCGCAACGCGGCCGACGTCCTGGCCTGCCGTGCGGCCATGGACGGCTTCGGGAGCCGGCGCCCCATCATCGCCAAGATCGAGCAGCGCGAGGCCATCGCGAACATCGACGGGATCCTGCCGGTGGTCGACGGGCTGATGGTGGCCCGCGGCGACCTGGGCGTCGAGATCCCCCTGGAGCACGTGCCCGGCGTGCAGAAATCCCTGATCTACAAGGCCAACGCCGCCGGCGTGCCGGTGATCACGGCCACGCAGATGCTGCGCTCGATGGTCGAGAGCCCGCGCCCCACGCGGGCCGAGGTCTCGGACGTCGCCAACGCCATCCTCGACGGCAGCGACGCGGTGATGCTCTCGGAGGAGACCGCCGTCGGCCAGCACCCGGTGGAGGCGGTGCGCACCATGGCGCGCATCGCCGAGAGCGCGGAGGAGTCCTTCCCCTACGACGGCTGGAGCGCCCGCTTCCCGCCGTGCGCCGGCCTGCACGTCGACGAGGCGGTGGCCCGCGCCGCCTGCCGCATGGCCGCCGAGATCGGCGCCGCCGCCATCATCACCATGACCACCAGCGGCAGCACCACGCGCCTGGTCGCCAAGTCGCGCCCGCCGCAACCGCTGCTGGCGATGACCGGCGACGCCGCGATCTGCCGCCGGCTGGCCCTGGTCTGGGGGGCCTTGCCCTTCTACTCGCCGGACGGCGACACCCTCGAGGAGATGGAGCGCGACGCGCTGCGCCTTGCGCTCGACGCCGGGCACGTGGTGTCGGGCGACTCCGTGGTTGTTACCGCCGGTCTACCGCTCCATGAATCGGGTCGGACCAACCTCATCAAGATCGTGACCGTTCCCTAGGGGGGTCTTCGCCCCGGTCGTGCACACGCGATCTGCAGGGGGGCGCTCGTCGGGCACATCCTGTGCCCGACTTGCTTGGCATCTCGCCCTCTGCGCCTTCCTGGCGCAGAGGGCGGGATGACACCCCCTGCAGATCGCGTGTGCACGACCGGGGCGAGATGTCCATATCGAGAGACGAGTCAGTCTAGGAGGCGGAGTTGCACGTCGGAATCGGGAGGGGTGAACGACAGCACCAGGTTTGGGGCGTCGTTGTGCGGGGAGTTGACGGCGGGGGAGACGGGCCAGGCGGTCATCTCGTCCGCGGGGTAGGGGCGCAGGAGGGTGTGCAGGGTGTGGGCGGACTCGGGGGGCGTGACCAGCCAGTCGGCGAAGGACTCGGGGCGCAGGATGACGGGCATGCGGTCGTGGACGGGGAGCATGAGGGCGTTGGCTTCGGTGGTGAGCAGGGCGCAGGTGTGCAGGGGCAGGCCTTCCGGCGAGGTCCAGGTTTCCCAGATGCCGGCCATGGCGAAGCCGGGGGCGTCCTTCAGGCGGAACAGCCAGGGCTGCTTCGCGCCGCCGCGTCGCTGCCACTCGTAGAAGCCGTCGGCGGGCACCAGGCAGCGGCGGCGGCGCCAGGCGTCGCGGAAGGCCGGCTTGTCGGCGACGGTCTCGCTGCGGGCGTTGATCGGGCGCGCGCCGCCGCCGGGGCCGCGCGACCAGCGGGGGACCAGTCCCCAGTCCAGGTAGCGGAGGCGTCGCGGTGCGTCCGGGGACTCCTGGCTCGCGGCCGCGATCGGCTGGCCGGGGGCGATGTTCCATCTGGGCGGCGAGGCCGGTTCCCCGTCCAGGGCGGCTTCCAGGGCCAGCAAACGCGCGGTTTCCTCGGGGGTCAGGGTCAGCGTGAAGCGTCCGCACATGGCGCCCTTTCCGTGGGTTCCGGCCGACGCGAGGATGGCGCGAACGGTGCTCCGGGGCAATCCCGGACTTGATTCCCGCCCGTGGCGGCCGATACCCATCGGGACATGAGCAACCACCTGTTCCACCCGTCCGCGGCGGCCCGCGCGCACCTGTCGGCCTGCATGTCCCTGCTGGGGAGGCGCCGGAGCAGCCCCGTCGTGGGGTTGACCCTGGGCGTGTTCGACTTCTGCCACGAAGGCCACGTCAGCCTGCTGCGGCGCGCGGCGGGGCTGTGCGATCGCCTGGTGGTCGGCGTGCACACCGACGACGAGGTGCGCCGCTACAAGGGCGTGCAGCCCGCCAACTCCGAGCTCGAGCGCGCGGCCGCGGTCCGCGCCCTGGGGATCGCGCACACGGTGGTCGTCGGGAGCGACCGGGCCCGGATGTGCCGCGACTTCGGGGTGAAGCTCGTCTTCCACGGCGACGACTGGGAACCCGCGGCCTACCGCCGGCGCTGGGGCGAGGAGCTCATCGCACGCCTGGGCCTGGAACTGGTCCTGCTGCCGCACACCCCGGGGATCGACAGCACGCGGCTGCGCGCCGCGGTGCCGGCCGTCGGCTGGTGGCTGTACAGCGGCCGGGCGGACTGGAGCCGCACCCACATCTTCGACCACCTGCGGGACCTCTACGCGCGGATCGGCGGCGTCTGGTTCGTGGGCGAGGGGGGGCGCGAACTGGTGCGCCGGCATTTCCCGGACGCGCCGTGCGCCCTGCTGCCGGAGGACCAGGCGGCGACCGCCGCCGCGGCCTCGATCGCGCACTACGCGCTGGACGTCATCGTCACCGCCCACTTCAACTACGACGCCATGGTGCCGGTGCTGGGCGGTTCGCCGCGGCCGATCGCGCTGGTCGCGCTGACGCACGGGCGCAGCGGCAAGCCGGGCACGAGCGCCGACGCGGCCCGGCGGCGCGCCGCGACGGGCGAGGTCGGCGGGCCGGGCGTGGCCGCGGCCGGCAACCTGACCGTCCATGACTGGTCGTTCGCGCCCGATGCCTACCTGCACTGCGACGGCTTCCTGCAGGCGGGCGGGTCGTTCACGAACCCGCCGCCCGCCGGCCGGCCGCGGGTCCTGCTGCTGCCGACTTGGGGCCCCCGCGCCGAGGCGCGCGGCCTGCTGATGTCGCGCCGCTGGCGCGAGCCCCTGCGGCGGCTGTCCCGCGACGCGGAGCTCGTGCTCGCGCCCCATCCGCTGTCCCCGCCCCGGGACGTCGAGCGTTGCGCGCGGGCGATCGGCGCCCGGGCGCTGGATCCGGACGGCCGGTCGTTCGTCCACGTCGCCGAGGCGCAGGCGGTGATCGGCGACCTCTCGGGCGTGTTCTGGGAGGCCCTGCTCTTCGACACCCCCGCGGTGCTGGCCCGCGGCGTCCGGGACGAGGCCTGGCCGCCCGACCTGGCGCCGTCGCGCGCCGAGACCCTGGCGGTCGTGCCCGAAGCGGGGCCGCCGGAGCTGGCCGACACGGTGCTCGCCTTGTTCGGGGAGCGTCGGCCGCGTCAGAAGGTCCTGGCCGAGGCCAGGCTCGGGGTCATCGACGGGTGCGCCGTCGCGCGCCTCGAGCGCAAGATCCGGGAACTGCTGCCTCCGCCCCGCGGGGAAGGGAACCGGCCGGCACGGCTTACGTAGAACGGGACTAACACGTTGTGGCGGCGGCGCTTTAATTACCGCAGGTGAAATTCCTGGCGCCCCGCCTTAATCGACTTAGCTTGAGGCCCCATGCGCGACACCTTCAGGAAAGCGGACCTCCACGTCCATTCATCATTCTCGTTCGACGTGCCCGACCTCGCGGCGCTGCACCCGCGCGCGCTCTTCGAGGCCGCGCTGGGGCATCCCGACCCCGAGCGGCGGCTGGACTGGTTCACGTTGACCGACCACGACACGATGGCCGGCTGGGCCGCGCTGGTGCGCGAGTTGCCGGAGGCCGACCGCGCCCTGGTGATCCCCGCCGTCGAGCACACGCTCGCCGATCCCGGTCTCGGCTTCACGATCCACGTCAACCTCTACGGCCTGGATCCCGACGCCTACGCGCGCCTGCGCGTCGCGGTGCGCACGCTCGACGACCTGTGCGGGTTCTGCGACGAGCACGGCATCCGCTACCAGTACAACCATCCAACGTGGTGGGAGCGCGCCGAGCTGAGGCGCGGGCAGGTGGACTTCGCGCGCGTGCCGGAGATCGCCGCGCGCTTCCCGGTGCTGGAGTTGAACGCCGCGCGCACGCCGGCCCAGAACCTGATCACCGCCGGCCTGGCCGCCGAGCGCGGCCTGCCCCTGACCGCGTCGTCGGACACGCACACCGGCGCCGTCGGGCGCGGCTGGACCGCGGCGCCGGGCGACACCGCCGCCGAGTTCCTCGGCGCGATCTGGCGCGGCGAGGGCGTGACCCATCTCGACCACCTGTCGCACGCGGCGCTGGTGGACGAGGCGCACGGGCTGATCGACGAGTTCCTGGACCGCGGCCGCACCCACGGTCCGGCCGGGCGCGAGACGTCCGGCGCGGCCCAGGCCTGGCTGGAGCACATGACGCTGCTGCTGGTGCGCTCGCGCTGGGTGCAGCAGACGCCGGCGGCGCGCGAATCGCTGCGCGCGCTGCTGAAGCACGCCTCGGTGCCGATCCTGAAGGTGGTCATGGATCACGAGCACCGGCTGGACCGCCGGCTCGCCGATTCGGAACTGCGGACCTACCTGACGCAGGCACGCATCGCCCACGCCGCCTAGGCGGCGCCTTCCCGATACCGCCCGCCGACCCCTGCCTACATCGACGCTTCGAAGTGGCGCGGGATCTTCAGCTCGAAGTTGTCCCACCGCGACGGGATGTGCGTGGCGCCGAGCACGTCGGACGCCCTCGCGAAGTCCTGCGGGTGGACGTGCAGCAGGTAGCGGTAACCGCCCTTGCCGTCCGCCAGTCCCGTGGACGTCACGACGTTGATGTCGGCGTCGCACAGCCGGTGGTGGATCTTCACCAGCGCGCCGAGCTCGTCGTCGCCCTGCACCAGGAACGCGTGGTGCGGGCCGTTGAGCACCAGGCCGGTGCGCCGCGCGACGTCGGCGAGCCAGGTGGTGTTCAGCGGGTAGATGACGAGCTGGGTCTCTCCCGTGCCGATGGGGAGGGCGGTGAAGGCGAGCAGGTTCACGTCGTCCCGGGCGAGGCGCGACAACAGTCGGCAGGCTTCCCCCGGGATGTCGGGCGCCGTGGTGGTGTAGTACGGCGCGCTGTAGATCTTGACGGCCATGACATGCCTCCCAGGCTGCGCCCTCGGGATGTCCGGCGAGAAGCACCTTCGGGATCCCGAGGGCTCGACCCCATTATACCACGGACCGGCGGGACAGCCAACGCGGATCGCCCCGGAACGGACGGAGGCGGGGCCCCGCGGGGCCCCGCCTCCTCTTCGTGGCGCCGTCGCGACGGCCCGGGATCAGCGGACCAGCAGGCCCTTGCGGGTGCTGACGACGTCGCCGGCCTCCAGCCGGAAGACGTAGCCGCCGCTGCTCAGGGCCCGGCCCTGGTCGTCGGTGCCGTCCCAGACCGCGACGTGCTCGCCCGCGGGCAGCTCGCCGTCGCTCAGGATCTTCACCAGGTGGCCGCGCATGTCGTAGACCGCGAGGCGGGCCGCGCCGGCCGCCGGCAGGTCGAAGCGGATCTCGGTGCGCGGGTTGAACGGGTTCGGGGTCGCGCCGAGCAGGGTCGCCTGGCCGGCCCGCGGCAGGTCGTCGGCGCCGGTGCCCTGGCTGCGCTGGAGACCCCAGATCTCGACCTCGTCGATGTTCCAGCCGGAGTACTGCCAGCTCGAATCGGTGGCGCCCATGGTCCAGCGCACGTAGACGGTCGGCATCTCGTCGGCCACCGCCGAGATGTCGTACTCCACGAGCGACCAGGCGGCGTCGGTGATCTCGGACGTGTTCTGCCAGACCGTGGTCCAGTTCACGCCGTCGTTGCTGACGCGCACGTAGGCGTGGTCGTAGGCGGGCTGCTCGACGTTGAGCCAGCGCCGGAACTTGAGCGTGACCGCCGACAGGCCGCTGCAGTCCAGGGCCGTGGTGGTGAGGTGGCGCTCGGGCAGGCTGTTGGCGTAGTCGCCCGCGAGGTTGTAGCCGTAGACCGCGCCGCCGTTCCAGCCGCCGGTGGGGTCGGCCTCGCCGTAGGCGCCGCCGAGTCCGGACGGCATGCCCCAGGCCCACTGGCCCTCGACGGTCCAGCCGGGGTTGGTCGTCATGTCGAACCCGTGGACCAGCTCCGGGAGACCGGCCTGCAGGGTCAGCGGCGCCGTCGTGTCGCCGTCGTGGTCGGTGGTGTTGGTGAACGACAGCGTGCCGGTGTGGATGCCCGTCGCCAGCGAGTTCGCCGCCGCGTTGACCGAGACGGTCACCACGACGTCGCCGCCCGCGGGGATCGTGCCGCTGGCGTTGCCCACGCTCACCCAGGCGACGTCGGCCGCGACCAGGTAGCCGATGACGGCGTCGCCGGCGTTGGACAGCGTGTAGTCCTTGCTGGCGGGGGTGAACGGGCCGCCGACGTCGCCCTGCGTGGTCAGGCCGCCGGCCGGAGCGACGCGCAGGCCGCTGGCGTAGGGGGCCAGCAGGTCGAGCGTCTGCGCGCCGGTGTTCAGCGGGTCGAGCCAGTTGCTCAGGCGCGTGGTCGAGGTGCCGCCGCCGGTCCAGGACCGGGAGAAGCGCCCGTACCAGTCGGACGAATTGTTGGTGCAGTCCGCGTAGCCGCCGTGCAGCTGCCCGACGACGCGGTGGTTCTGGTCGAACAGCGGCGATCCCGAGGAGCCGCCCTCGGTCGTGCCCACGTCCCAGTCCGTGACGCGCAGGTGCGTGCCGTCGCCGGGGATCGCGGTCTGCAGGTAGGTGGTCGTGGTCAGGGGGTCGTACTCGAAGCTGATGCTCTTCTCGTCGGTGCTCGGGTGGTGGATCGCCGTGGCCGAGGTCGGGTCCTGGGTGCCGCGGTCCCAGCCCGCGTAGGAGACGTTCCAGGAGACGTCGGGCACGGAGTTCAGCTCGACCAGCGTGAAGTCCGAGGTGCTGGACTCGGCGCGGAAGGTGCTGCCGGTCAGGAACTGCGACAGCGAGCCGCCGCCCTGCTGCCCGCAATTGGGGCTGAAGAAGTTCCAGTAGGTGACCAGCGACGGCGCCTGCGTGGTGTGGATCCCGCAGTGGTAGGCGGTCATGAAGAAGGAGCGCTCGTCCTGGGCGGTGTTGTTGACCATGAAGCCGGAGCAGAAGGTGCTGCCGCCGGTCGAGATCACGGCCACCGACTGGATGTCGTCGCGCCAGCCGTCGCCCTGGGGGCAGACGACGTCGATGTTGCAGGTGCCGGACTTGTCGACGAGGGTCTCGCCGAAGGTCTTGTAGCCCACGTTCACCGAGGTCAGCTCGAGCTCCAGGTCGGCCGCGGCCTTGGCCGCGATCTGCACCTCGACGACCAGCTCGTCGCCCGGGACGATGGGCGTCCACAGCTGGCCGTGGTCGCGGTTGTCGGCGGCGGTGAAGGCGATCGCCGGCTGCGACCCGTCGGCCGGGTAGATCAGCAGACGGCCGGTCTCGGGCATGACGAAGCGCGTGAAGCCGAGGTTCAGGGACAGGGCGCCGGGGCTGGAGATCCGCAGCCGCCATAGCCGGGTGCTCTCGGACAGGACCTCCCACGTGCCGTGGGTGTCGGGCGCGATGAACGTCTGCTGGGGGATCGCGAAACGGGGGGGCTCGCCGTCGCGTGCGCGGACGACGTCCTCGGCCAGAGCCTGGTCGCGGTCGACGGTGTCGGCCGCGAAGACCTCGACGCCCGCCAAGGGGCGCAGCCCGGTCGCCGCGGCGGGATTGGCGGTCCGGTCGGCGGCGGCGGCGCTGAAGCTCAAGACCGTCAACAGGGCGATCACGAGCAGCGATGCCGGGACGACGCTGCGCGATGCGGCTCTCCCCCGGGTCAGGATTTCGAGTCCGACTCTGGTCATCATTCCCATCCTCGCGGAGCGGGTGTGTGGCGACATGGGATGCAGCATCCCATGGACGATCATCGAGGGAGGGGCGCGGGCCTCCGCATCACATCTTCCAATGATATATCAAAACAGGAATCAGGTATAGAAAAATCGGGGATCGGGGCGTGGGCGCGTCAGCGCGCGCCCTCGCCCGTCAGGACCACGCGGATGGTCGAAAGCAGGATGCGCAGGTCCAACATCCAGCTCGCCCGCGAGATGTAGAAGGTGTCCAGGCGCAACTTGCGCTGGATCGAACGCAGGTCCTCGTCGTAGCCGTTGTTGACCTGGGCCAGGCCCGTGATGCCCGGCAGGGCGTCCAGACGCGTCAGGTATCCGGGGACCGTGGCCTCGTACTGGCGCACGAAGCATAGCCGCTCGGGGCGGGGCCGATCAGGGTCATCTCGCCCATCAGGACGTTCCAGAATTGGGGCACCTCGTCCAGGCGCGTCTGGCGCAGGAAGCGGCCGACCCGGGTGATGCGGGCGTCGCCGGCCTGGGCCAGCTGGGGGCCGTTGCGCTCGGCGTCGGTCCGCATGGAGCGCAGCTTCCAGATGCGGAAGGGGCGGCCGGGGTAGATCACCTTGCGACGTTCGCAGCCCGTGTGGCCGGCGTTGCGGCGGCGCAGGTTGCGGCCGATGCGGGTCTGGGAATAGAAGACCGGGCCGCGCGAGTCCAAGACGATCGCCAGGGCGATGATCGGCAGCAGGGCCGCGAACAGCGAGAGCGCGAGCACGGAGACGGTGATGTCGCTGGCGCGCCGCAGGCCCAGGTACAGCGGCGAATGCCGGGGCTCGGAGCGCGGTGCCCGCCGCTCCAGGTCCTGGAACAGGCGTGCGGTCTCGTGGCCGACGCGGTCCAGCTGGTTCGGGTGCTGCAGCGAGGCTTGAGCGCTGTCACTGAAATTGACCATGATCTTCGACTGAGTCCTTCTGATGTTCGTTCCCCAAGTGGTGCCGTGGCACCATCGCTGTCAGGCTGATCGCTGCTTGATCATCCGTGAGAGAGCTCCATTATAAAGGAGACCTCGCGGGTAGTCTATAGCGACATCGAAAAAAATCGATGTCCAAAGCATGTTAATTCACAAAAGATAAGCTCATTCCCGGCCCCCCAGCCGAGAACAGGGGCCACGATATCACGAACCGACCAAAGGTCAAGACAAATTCCCGTTGAAACGTCAACATCATCACGATGTCAGCGCGCCATGTCTCGATACAGCTGGCGTCGACCCACCAGATGGCCGATCTGCCGTTGCCCGGGGCGGCGTCCAAGTCGCGCAGGCCGGCCAGGGTCAGCGGGCGGGGAGCGCGGGCAGCCAGGTCGTTGCGGGCCGACATGAAGAAGAGCGCTCGGCCGTCCGGCGACAGGCAGGCCGAGTACTCGCGGCGGTCAGCGCTGTTGACGGCGTCGCCCAGGTTGGCCGGCTCGCTCCAACCATCGGCCAGGCGCCGCACCAGGTAGTAGTCCGTGCCGCCGCGCGAGTCGGGCATCCCGAAGACGGGGATGATCAGGAAGCGCTCGTCGGGGTCGACCCAGGCGTTGAACCGCGTGCGGCCCAGCTGCACGGCCTCGGGCAGTCGTTCCGACTCGTTCCAGGCGCCGCCGGCGCGCGTGGCGCGGCGCAGCTCGCTCAGGCCGGTCGCCGGATCGTCACGGGTGAAGTAGAGCGTGCCGTTGCGGGCGATGCTGGGGTAGAAATCGGGCGCCTCGCTGTTGACGCCCCCGGGCACGGGGCGCGCCGGGCCCCACCCGCCGGGAATGCGCTCGGCGAACCAGATGTCGTGGTCGGGGCGAGCCGGTCCGTCGCCCTCGCGGGGCCGGTCGCTGGCGAAGAACAGCAGCGCGCCGTCCGGGCTGATGCAGGGCTCCATGACCTTGTAGCGGGG
>PNOJ01000021.1 GCA_013824755.1 Gemmatimonas sp. | reverse complement strand
CCGCCGCCCCCTACCTCGCCATCCCCGCCAGATCCAGCAGGAAGGCGTACTCCCGCGCCGTCTCGCGGTGGCGCTGGAAGCGCCCCGAGGCGCCGCCGTGGCCGGCCTCCATGTTCGTGACCAGCAGCAGGCGGCGGTCGTCGGCCTTCAGGCGGCGCAGCTTGGCGACCCATTTCGCCGGCTCCCAGTACTGCACCTGGGAGTCGTGCAGCCCGGCGGTGACCAGCAGGTGGGGGCGGGGCACGGCCGCGACGTTGTCGTAGGGCGAATAGGACAGCATGCAGCGGTAGGCCGCCTCGTCGTGGGGGTCGCCCCACTCGTCGTACTCGGCGGTGGTCAGGGGGATCGTCTCGTCGAGCATGGTGGTGACCACGTCGACGAACGGCACCTGCGCCACGACGCCCGCGAACAGGTCGGGCGCCAGGTTGATCACCGCGCCCACGAGCAGGCCGCCGGCGCTGCCGCCCATGGCGTAGAGCCGCCGCGGGTCGGCGTAGCCCGCCGCCGCGAGGCCGCGCCCGCAGTCGATGAAGTCCTCGAAGGTGTTCATCTTGTTCAGCAGCTTGCCGTCCTCGTACCAGCGGCGGCCCAGCTCGTCCCCGCCGCGCACGTGCGCGATGGCGTAGCAGAAGCCGCGGTCCAGGAGGCTCAGCCGGGCGGAGTCGAAGTCGGGTTCGGTGCTCGAACCGTACGAGCCGTAACCGTAGAGCAGCAGCGGGCGCGTGCCGTCGCGCGGGAAGTCGCGGCGGTGCACCAGGGTGACGGGCACCCGCGCGCCGTCGCGGGCCTCGATCGCGAGGCGTTCGCAGGCGTAGTCGGCCGGGTCGAAGCCGCCGAGGACCTCGTCGCGCTTCAGCAGGGTCTTGCGGCGCGTGCGCATGTCGTAGTCGTAGGTCGAGAAGGGCGTGGTCGGGGACTCGTAGCCGAAGCGCAGCACGTCGGTGCCGGCTTCGCGGTTCACGCCGACGTAGGCCACGTAGGCAGGCTCGCCGAAGTCGATGTCTTCCCAGGCCCCGTCGCCGCCCGGCCAGGCGCGCACGCGCAGCCGGGTCAGCCCGTCGCGCCGCTCGCTCGCGACCAGCCAGTCGCGGAACGGCTCGATACCCTGCAGCAGCGTGTCCTCGCGGTGGGGGAGCAGCTCGTCCCAGCTCTCCTTGCCGGTGGCGGTCTCCGTGGCGGTCATCAGCCGGAAGTTGCGGGCCTGCCAGTTGGTGGTCACGAAGAACGTGTCACCCAGGTGGTCGACGGAGTACTCGTGGTCCCGCTCGCGGGGCTGGAAGACGCGGAACCCGTCGCGGGGGCGGTCGGAGGCCACGTAGCGGACCTCGGTGCTCACCGACTGGTAGCTGGTGATCAGCACGTAGCGGCGCGACTTCGTCCGGCTGACGCCGACGCCGAACGTCTCGTCGTCCTCCTGGTAGACCAGGACGTCGTCGGCGGGATCCTCGCCCAGCGTGTGGCGCCAGACCTGGTAGGAGCGCAGGGTGCCCGGGTCCTTCTTGGTGTAGAAGAGGGTACGGTCGTCCTCGGCCCAGACGTGGTTGCCGCTGGCGTTGGGGATGGCGTCGGGCAGGGTGGTCCCCGTCGCCAGGTCCTTGAAGCGGATCGTGTAGAGGCGCCGCCCGACCGCGTCGTCGGCCCAGGCCAGCATGCCGCCGCCGGAGCTGACCGTCGTGCCGCGGGCCTGGAAGAACGCGTGGCCAACGGCCAGGGCGTTCACGTCCAGCATCACCTGCTCGACCGCGCCCGGTTCGTCCGACCGGCGGCAGAACACCGGGTACTCCTGGCCCTCGGCGAAGCGCGTGTAGTACCAGTGGCCGCGGTCGAGGTAGGGGACCGTGTCGTCGTCCTTCTTGATGCGCCCGGTGATCTCGGCGAAGAGCGTCTCCTGCAGCGCGGCCGTGGGCGCCAGCACCGACTCGGAGTAGGCGTTCTCGGCCTCGAGGTAGGCGATCACCGCGGGGTCCTCGCGCCGGTTGAGCCAGTAGTAGTCGTCGACGCGCTCGCCCCCGAACTCGCGGAAGACGTGGGGTTCGACCCGAGCGACGGGGGGCGCGGGAGCGGTGGCGAGGTCCGTCGCGGCGGCGAGGCCGCCGGCGCCGCCGCACGCGACGACGAGCATGATCCGCAGCAGGGGGGTGCGCATGGAGGGCCGCCTCTCTCGGGAGTGGGACCGGGCCGGGACCGGCGCCGGCGCTGGACGGTTACGCAACCGCGCCTCGACAGTTGCACGCCCGCCGCCTACACTGGCGCCGAACTCCAGCCGAGGCGGCGACATGTCCCGCAACGCCATCCTGACCGGTCTCGACGTCCTGGTCGAGCGCGACTTTGCGCCGCTGCGCGGGCGGCGCGTCGGCCTGCTCTGCCACCCCGCCTCGGTGGACCGCCGCCTGCGCCACGCCGCGCCCCTGCTGCGCGCGGCCGTCGGCGCCGACCTGCGCTGCCTGCTCGGCCCCCAACACGGCCTGCGCGGCGAGACCCAGGACAACATGGTCGAGTGGCGCGGCTTCGCCGATCCGGCGACCGGCCTGCCGGCCCACTCCCTTTACGGCGAGCACCGCAAGCCCACCGCGGCGATGCTCGCGGACGTCGACCTGCTGGTGATCGACCTGCAGGACGTCGGCGCGCGCTACTACACCTTCATCTGGACCATGCTGCTGTGCCTGGAGGCGTGCGCCGAACAGGGCCGGTCGGTCCTGGTGCTGGACCGCCCGAACCCCCTGGGGAACGCCCGCGAGGGCAACGTGCTGGACCCGGACTTCCGCTCCTTCGTCGGCCTCGAGCCGCTGCCCATGCGCCACGGCCTGACGGTCGGCGAACTGGCCCGGCTCTTCCGCCGCCGCCGCGGCCTGGACGTCGACCTCGAGGTGGTCGGTTGCCGCGGCCTGGATCCCGCGGCCTGGTTCGACGAGACCGGCCTGCCCTGGGTTCTGCCGTCCCCGAACATGCCCACCCTGGAGACCGCCGCCGTCTACCCCGGCATGTGCCTGCTCGAGGGCACCCAGCTGTCCGAGGGCCGGGGCACGACGCGGCCCTTCGAGATCTTCGGCGCGCCCTGGCTCGCGCCCGAGCGGCTCGCCGACCGGTTGGACGCCTACGACCTGCCGGGCCTGCGCCTGCGCCCCCTGCATTTCGAACCCACCTTCCAGAAGCACCAGGGCCGGCTCTGCGGCGGCCTGCAGCTGCACGTGACCGACCGCCGCGAATTCCGCCCCGTCCTGACGGCGGTCGCCGTCCTGTGCGCGGCGCGGGAGCTGTGGCCGGACGAGTTCCGCTGGAAGGAGCCGCCGTACGAGTACGAGACGGTGAAGCCGCCCATCGACATCCTGGCCGGCGGCCGCGGGCTGCGCGAGGGCGTCGACGCCGGCGCCGACCCGCGCGAGCTCGTCGCCGGCTGGAACGGTGAGCTGCGGCGCTTCGAGGACGAGCTGCGGGAGCTGCGCGACGATGACTGAGCCCGCACCCGGCGTCCGTGCGCCATGATCCTGGCCGCGGGGCTCGGCACGCGCCTGCGCCCCCTGACCGACACGACCCCCAAGCCGCTGGTGCAGCTCGGCGGCCGCACGCTGCTGGCGCGGATCGCGGCGCGGCTGCGCGGCGCCGGCGCGCGCCGCCTCGCCGTGAACGCCCACCACCTGCCGCAGCGGATCGCGGCGGCGGCCCACGGCCTGGCGGGATTCGACGAGATCCGCGTCTTCATCGAGCCGGTCATCCTGGGCACCGCCGGCGGGATCGCGAACGCGCGGGAGTTCTTCCGCGACGAGCCGCACGTCCTGCTGCACAACGGCGACGTGGAAGCCGACACCGACCTCGGCGCCCTCGTCGCGGACCACCTCGCCACGGGCGCGGCCGCGACCCTGCTGCTCGCCGACTGGCCGCCCGTCAACTCCGTGCTGCTGGGCGGCGACGGGGTCGTGCGCGACGTCGGCGGCCGCGCCGGCGCCGCCGCGCGCGACGGCGACCGCTCCCTGACCTACACCGGCGTCGCGGTGCTGGCGGCGCGCTTCCTCGACGATTTGCCCGACGGCCCCGGCGCGCTCGCCGACGCGCTGCTGTCGTGGATCGGGCGCGAACCCGGCGCGGTGCGCGGCGTCGCGCCCGCCGGCCTGGGCTGGTCCGACCTGGGCACGCCCGGCCGCTACCTCGAGGCGCTGCTCGCCCTGGACGACCCCGCCGACGCCTGCGCGGCCGCCGCCGCCGTCGCGGCCCTGCCGGTGGTGCGGGCCGGCGGCTGGGGCGACGCCGACGTCGCGCGTCTGGCGCCCGAGGGCTCCGACCGCGGCTTCTGGCGCCTGCGCCGGGACGACGGCAGCGCCGTGCTCATGAAGGACCGCCCCCGCGATCCCGAGTTCGACCGCGCGGTGGCGGTCGCCGCCTTCCTGCACGCGGAAGATCTCGGTGGCGCGGCCGTGCTCGGCGCCGACCGCGAGGACGGCGCCGCCCTGATGGAGGATCTCGGCGACGATTCGCTGCACCGCCTCGCTCACGCCCCGGGCGCCGACCGCGCGGCCTTGTACGGTCCCGTCGTCGACCTGCTCGCCGACCTGCAGGCGCGCGGCACCGCCCGCCGCGACGCATGTCCCGCCGCCGGCGACCGCGTCTTCGGTCGCGAGGACCTGTTGGCCGAGACCGCCTACTTCCGGCGCCGGTTCCTGCTGGAGGACCGCGGCGTGCCCGCGGGGGACCTGGCCGGGCTCGACGACGAGTTCGCCGCGCTGGCCGACGCCGTGGCGGCGCAGCCGCGCGCGCTGATGCACCGCGACTTCCAGTCGCGCAACATCCTCTGGCGCGACGGCCGCGTCCGGCTGGTCGACGTGCAGGGGATGCGGCTCGGGCCCTGCGCCTACGACCTGATGTCCCTGCTGCGCGACGCCTACGTCGACCTCGGCGACGACCTGCGCGGCGAGCTCCTGGACCGCTTCCGGCGGGCGAGCGCCGCCGCCGGCGGTCCGGCCCCGCGCGCCGAACCGGACCTGCTCCGCGAGGCGACGCTGGCCGGGCTGCAGCGCGTCATGCAGGCCCTGGGCGCCTTCGCGTTCCTGTCGAACGTCAAGGGCAAACGAGCCTTCCGAGATCACATCCCATTGGCATGGAATCACTTGCATGATCTGTTGCGCGACCTGGAGCGCCTCCCGCCTCCTGCGCCCCGCATGGCGAATCTCCAGCATCTTATTGCAATAATCACTATTGATCAATAATTCTGACGATGGTATAATTATTGACATCGAGACCGGCCTGCTGGGCCGGGTGACGTGAACGTACCTCGAGTTGCTGCGAACCGGGAGACCAACATGACATCCATGCGCCTGCTGCTGCTGTTCTGCCTGATCGCCGCCGTACCCGCGCTGGCCGATCCCCTGGTCATCCCCTTGACGGATCTCGACGGGATGTACGTCGCGAGATTCGGGGAGAGCGCCCGGACCACCACCTTCACCCTCGCGCCCGAGGTCGGCTCGATCGCCGACCTGTCGATCCACTGGACCGGCGAGGCCTTCAACGGCCAGCGTCGCGACGGCGCCGGCGTCCTCGTGGATTGGGTCGCCGATCTGGTCGCCTTCGTGCCCGATCCCCAGGGCGGTTTCCTGTGGGCCGTGACGATGCCCCTGACCGGCGCCTTCGACCTCAGCACGCCGTTCCTGACCATCGGCGGCACCGCCGTGGCGAGCTGGGCGTTCCTGCGGGACGGTCCCGTCCAGGTCGGCCTGGCCCTGGTCGCCAGCCAGGACGACGACATGGAGATCGTGGCCTGGCCCGAGGCGCGGCTCGACACCGCCGCCATCGAGGCCGGCACCTACGTCGGCAACGAGGACGCCACCTGGGGCGGCGTGAAGGTCCTCTATCGATAATCCGCTTCCGGCAGGTGAGGGAAGGCGGGGCGCCGGTCGCTGTGGGCCGGCGCCCTGCTTTTCCAATATGCCGTCCCGCGGCGCCGGCTTACTCTGGACCGACCCGAAGGGAGACCGCGATGACCGACAGGATCCAGGTGGCGGTGGACTCGGAGATCGGCGGTCTGGAAGCGGTGCTGCTGCACCGTCCGGGCCCCGAGATCGAGAACATGACGCCGCAGAACGCCGAGCGGGCGCTCTACAGCGACATCCTCAACCTGCAGGAGGCCGCGGCGGAGTACGCCGTGCTGGAGGGGGTGCTGGCCCGCAGCGCGCGGGTCCTGCACGTGGACGGCCTGCTGGCCGACGTGCTCGAGGACGAGACGGCGCGCGCCGCGCTGCTGCGCCGCATCTGCGCGCGCGAGGGCGTCGACCGGCTCGAGGGCGCCCTGGCGGCGCTGCCCGCCGCCGAGCTGGCGCGGCGCCTCGTGGAAGGCATCGCCCTGGAGCCGGCCTCGCTGACCGACCACCTCAGCGCCGAGCGCCACGCCCTGCGCCCCCTGCACAACCTGTTCTTCATGCGCGACGCGGCGGCCGTGGTCGGCGACCGCGTCCTGGTCGGCCGCATGGCCAGCGCGGTGCGCGAGCGCGAGGCGGTCATCCTCGAGGCGGTGCTGCGTTGCCATCCGGCGCTGCAGGCGCGCACCGTCGAGCCGGAGCCGCCGGTCGGCGCCGCCCTGAAGCTCGAGGGCGGCGACGTGCTGGTCGCGCGCGAGGACCTGCTGATCTTCGGGCTCGGCCAGCGCACCTCGCCGCAGGCGGTCGACTTCGTCGTCGAGCGGCTGCGCGAGACCCGCGGCCGCTTCGACGTCGTGGTGCAGGAGCTGCCGGCGGCGCCGGAGTCGTTCATCCACCTCGACATGGTCTTCACGATCCTGGATCGCGACGCCTGCCTGGTCTACGAGCCCGTGATCACGGGGCCGTCGCGCCTGCGCACGGTGCATCTGCGCGTCGAGGGGGGGCGCGTCGTCTCGATCCGCGAGGACGAGCACCTGCTGGACTGCCTGCGCCGTCTCGGGCTGGACCTCGAGCCGGTGGCCTGCGGCGGCCACACCGATCCCTGGCTGCAGGAGCGCGAGCAGTGGCACTCCGGCACCAACAGCTTCGCGCTGGCGCCGGGGCGCGTGATCGTCTACGCGCGCAACATCCACACGGTCGAGGAGCTGGACCGCCACGGCTTCGCGATCGTCGAGGCCCGCGACGTGGCCGAGGGGCGCGTCGATCCCGCGGGCCACCGCCGCTGCGCGATCGTCCTGCCCGGCTCCGAGCTGCCCCGCGGCGGGGGCGGTCCGCGCTGCATGACGATGCCGCTGCGGCGCGCGCCGCTGTGAACCGACCCGGGACGCGCCCGCGTCCGTCGTCGGGTCCTCCGGCGGTTGCGCAGGTCGACGATCGTCATTAGTATCGGCACCGGAATCGTCGAGGCCATGGATCGTACCCTGGAGGTTGGTCGTGAAGTCGAACTCGTTCTGATCGCAGCTGGTCGCTGTGCCTGGTGTCGGTGGCGGCGGCCGGGGAGTGGCAGAAATCGGCGGACCTGGGGCTGATGTTCAGCCAGAGCGGGTACAGCGGATCCTGGGCCGGCAGCGAGCTGGGCTCGGTGGTCTGGACCTTCAGCGGCGACGTCGCGGCGCAGAAGGACCTCAACGCGTCGACGAACTGGAAGAACACGCTGAAGCTCACCTACGGCCAGACCCACCAGGAGCGGGAGACCGCCGCGGGCAAGGCGTGGGCCTCGCCCCTGAAGTCGACCGACCGCATCTTCCTCGAATCGCTGATGCGCTTCGGCGTCGAGCGCCCGATCACGCCTTACGTGGCGTTCGCGGCCGAGACCCAGTTCCACGACGGCGACAAGAATCCGCTGACGCCGGCCCTGCTGACCGAGTCCGCGGGCGTCGGCCGGCAGCTGGTCAAGAACGAGACGACCGACCTGACGACGCGCGTCGGTCTCGGCGTGCGCCAGCGCACGGCTTACCGGGTCGCGACCGTCCAGGACGCCGGCCTGGAGTGGGTCTCGGACCTGACGCACACCTTCAATCCCCAGCTGAACGTCGTCTCGAAGCTGCGCGTCTTCCAGGCCGTCACCAGCAGCCTGAAGGACGACCTCGCCGGCACCCCGGGCGAAGACGACTGGCAGGGCACCGACGTCGCCCTGGAGACGAAGTTCTCGGCGCAGGTCTCCAAGTACATCCAGACCACGCTGTTCCTGGAGTGGCTCTACGACCGGGAGATCTCGGATCGCGGACGGTGGCGCGAGATCTTCGGGTTCGGGGTGACCTACAAGCTGTTCTAGCCGCGCCGCAGTCCCGGCAGCAGCACGCCCGCCGACACCAGCAGCCCCGGGAAGATGGGCTCGACCCCGAGCCAGGGCCCGCCGCGCCCCAGCGCCAACCAGGCCAGCGAGGCGCCGCCGGCGGCGAGCATCGCGGCGGTCGCGCGACCCGGGCGCGGCCGCCAGCGCGAATAGCCGAGGGTGACCGGCAGCAGCAGCACGGGAGTGCCCACGCTGCCCAGGTGGTGCCACAGGCCGACCACCGAGCCGGACCAGAGCGCCAGGACCACGGCCAGGACGGATGTCGCCAGCAGCCCCACGCGCACCGCGGTCGTGGTGCGGGGATCGTCGACGGGAGGGCCGTCGCGGCGCAACCGCAGCCAGAAGTCGCGGCCGCCGGTGATGGCGGCGATGAAGGCGTAGGAGTCGACCGTGGACATGATCGTCGCCAGCAGGCTGGTCAGGAACAGCCCCTGCAGGAGCGGCGGCAGGGCCACGGCGGCCAAGCGCGGGAACGCGGCCACCGGATCCGCCAGGCCCGGCAGCACGGCGCGCGCGTAGAGCCCCGAAGTGGTGGTCAGGAAGTCGAAGCACACCCAGAACAGGATCGAGACGAGCAGGCCGCGCCGGGCCGTGCGCTCGTCGCGCGCGGCGCAGCAGCGCTGGTAGAAGGCCGGCTCGACCAGGGTGGAGGCCGCGATCACGTACCAGATCGCCACGGCCTGGAAGCCGCGGCCCCCGTGCCAGGTCAGGTGCTGCGGCGGCAGCGCGTCGCGCAGGAAATCCCAGCCGCCGAACTTCGCGACGCACACCGGCACCAGCACCATGAAGCCCAGGAACATCAGGACGAACTGCACGATCTCGGTGCCGACCACCGCGCGCAGGCCCCCGCGCACCACGTAGCCCACCGACAGCGCCATGCCGATCACGGCGCCCAGCCACAGCGGCCAGCCCAGGGCCATCTCGACCAGCACGCCCATCATCAGCACGTAGGGAGCCGGCACCGTCATCACGAAGATCGCGCCCGCGCCCACCACGGCGGCGCGCGTGCCGTAGCGCTCCTGCAGCAGGTCGGGCATGGTCAGCGCCAGCCCGCGGCGCGCGCGGCCGGCCAGGACCAGCGCGAAGACCAGGGCGTAGAGGTAGTAGGGCGCCCCGAACACGAGCCAGTTGCTGACGCCGTAGGTCCAGGCGTACTCGCCGACGCCCAGGATGCCGCCGTACCAGGTCGAGACCGTGGTCGCCACGAAGGCGGGCAGGGTCAGGCGCCGGCCGGCGAGCAGGTAGTCGGTCTCGTCGCGCGACGACGCGCGGAACAGGCGCAGCACCGCGTAGACCAGGAACAGGGCGTAGGCGGCGACGAGGATCATGGGGCGGCGGCGCCCCGCCGCACGACCAGCAGCAGCGAACCCTCGCCGACCGTCAGCCGGACGGGTCCCCCGACCACCTCGTTGGAGACGGTGGCCGGGCCGCGGCCGTCCACCACGGCGTCCCGCAGGACGTAGCGGACGCCTCCGCAGGCGACGCCGCGCGCGCCGCCCGGCAGCGGCAGCAGCGAGAGCGCGGTGCCGGGCGGCAGGTCCCAGACGACGGACTCGCCCGCGCCCACCCGCACCGCCGCCGTCCCGGCGTCCGCCAGCAGCAGGCGCAGCCGGCCGGCCCAGCGCTCCGGCAGCAGCGCGTTGTGCAGGGCGTGGTCGAGCAGGCCGCCGCCCCCGCCCAGCAGCACGGCCTCGCGGCAGCCCTCGCGCAGGGCGAAGTCCAGGGCCTTCTCCGCGTCGGTCGTGTCCTCGCGCACGTCGCGCAGCACCGTCACGCCGTCCGGCACGTCGCGCACGCCCGCGCCCAGGGTGTCGAGGTCGCCCACGATCGCGTCCGGCAGGCGCGGCAGCGCGGCGTAGGGCCGGCCCGCCGCGTCGGCGCAGAGGAAGAGATCGGCGAGCGCCAGGTGCGCGGCGAGCAGGCGCGCCGGCGGGGGGTCGCCGTCGGCCAGCACGACGGCGCGCCGGCCGAGCTTCGGCAGCAGGATCGCGTCGAGCGCGCCCGCCGGGCCGTCAGAATTCAACGCGCACCCCCGATTGGATGCTGCGGCCGGCGGCGGGGATCAGGTACCGGCCGTCGTACCAGTAGCCGTTGGTCTCGTACTCTTCGCCCAGGAGGTTGCGCACGTCCAGGGAGAAGCGCGCGCCGCGCAGGCCGCTCGCCAGGTCGGCCAGATCCAGGCCCGCGCCGACATCGAGGGTCGCGTAGCCGTCGATCGTGCGCTCGCCGCGGCCCGTGGCGTCCAGGTGCTGGCGGCCCACGCTGCGCAGCCGCAGGCGGGTGTCGAGAGCGCCGAAGTCCGAGGCCAGGGTGACGCTCGCGAGGTGCCGCGGGAACAGCGGGATCGGGTTGCCGGAGTAGTCGAAGCTGCCGCTCTCCCAGGTGTCGGGATCCAGGGTCGCGACGTAGGCGTCGAACTCGTCCCAACTGCGCGAGGCGGCCACCCGCAGTTCGTGGCGGTCCGCCAGGCGCGCGGTCAGGCCCAGTTCCAGACCCCGGTGCAGGGTGCGCTCGGCGTTGCCGCGGATCGCGGCGCCCTCGTCGTCGACCGCCCCGTAGGGGACGATCTCGTCCGTGAAGTCCATCCAGTAGCCGTTCAGCGTCCAGCTCAGCCGCTCGCCGCGCCACGACCAGCCCAGTTCCCAGTCGACGGCCTTCTCCTCGCGGACGTAGGGGTCGGACCACTGCAGGTAGTCGGCGTCCCCGTCGCCGTCCTCGTCCACGCCGCGGCTGGTGCGGAACAGCGGGGCGACGCCCAGGTCGTCGGGCCCGTACCAGGTGTCGTACAGCTCGCCGTCGGTCGGCTCGCGGCGGGTCACGCCGACGTGGAGGTACGTCGCCGCGCGCCCGCCCCAGGGCCGCGCCGGCAGTTCCCAGTGCACGCCGCCCTTGGGGTTGAACCAGTCGTACTCCACCACGTAGGCGTGGCGGTCCTCGCCGGTGAAGTTGCCCAGCTCGGCCTGGCGGAAGGCGTACCGCTTGTGCTGGAGCTGCAGGTCGGCGATCAGGGTCAGGCCCGACGCCACCTCGTACATGGTGTTGACGAAGACGCTCCGCGCCTGCTTGTCGCCGGTGTAGCGGTAGTAGTCGACACCCTGCAGGCCGTCGGCGACGCCGGCCACCGACAGCACGTCGCCGTGGTGGTCGCTGTGGAAGTCGTAGAGGTCGCCGCCGAGGATGGTGCGGCCGCCGGCGTGGCGGATCTCCAGGTGGGGCACCCAGCCGAGCTGGTCCTTGTCCACGAGCTTGCGGCGCACGAGGTCGACCTCGTCGTCGGCGCCGATTCCCAGCGAGCGGTCGAGGCTGTAGTCGCCGGCCCGCACCCCCTCCTTCAGGTTCTCGTAGAAGCCTTCGCCGTGGATCAGGTAGGCGGCCTGCACCAGGGTCACGCGGTCGGACAGGGCCCAGCGGTGGTGCAGCTCGTAGTGCGGCTGCCGGAAGTCGTCGACGGCGTGCGGGTAGGTCTCGGGGTTGGCGCGGCGGTCGATCAGCAGGTCCGCCTCGGCGGCCGCGTTCCAGCCGTGCTTGCTCACCTCGTGTCCGGTGTAGACGTTGGCCTGCAGGGAGTGCCGCTCGCCGAGCCAGCGCCCGCTCCAGAACGCGCCCCACAGGCGGCTGCCGGTGCGGTCGCGGTAGCCGTCGCTGACGATGCGCGACCAGCGGGCGGCGCTGCTGAAGCCGTCGCCGACCGGACCGGTCTGCCAGGCCACCGAACCGCGCCAGGTGCCGAAGCTGCCGCCCTGCAGGGCGACGCGGCCGCCGGCCTCGTCGTCGAACTGCTCGGTGACGAGATTCACGGTGCCGCCGACGGCGGTCGTCGCGCCCAGCGAGTTGGTGATGCCGCGCTGCACCTGCACGTCCTCCAGCGACGCCGCCAGGTCGGGCACGTCCACCCAGTACACCTGGTGGTCCTCGGGATCGTTCAGCGGGATGCCGTTGATCATCACGCCCACGCGCTTCTGGTCGAAGCCGCGGATGTTCAGGTAGGTGTAGCCGACGCCGTTGCCCGCATCGGAGGTGGCGTGCAGGCCCGGGGTGTCCTCGAGCAGCAGGGGCAGGTCGGCCGCGCCCAGGCGGTCTTGCAGCTCCGCGGCGGTGATGTCCTGCTGGCTGAGGCGGACGCCGGCGCCGTAGCGCGAGGCCGTGACGACGACCTCGGGGGCCCAGGTCAGCGTGTCGGGGAGCGCCGCGGCCGGATCCGCCGTCGCGGCGGTCGTGGGCGGTGGGCAGGCGAGGGCCGCGACGCAGAGGCCGGCGGCGACGAGGAGACGCGCCATGATGGTTCCTCCCTTGCGGGCCTGGGAACCGGCGTCGAAAAAACAAACGCCGGCTCCGTCGAGGGGGCCGGCCGCATGGCGGTCGTTGCAGATTCCCGTTTCCCTACGCCGGCATGACCCGGGTCAGGTTCCAAGGGTCTCTCTCAGGCCTCGAAGGCCACCCCTAACGGTTGACCGGCCCACCATAGGCCGGCCGTCGCGGCGTGTCAAGGGATGGCGGGGCGGCTTCGGCCGTGCTAACGTCTGCCACCGATCGCGAACACGACCCGAACGGAGCCGCGCCTTGAACGACACGATCGCCGCCGCCGCCGCCCCGACCCTGGAACTGCTGCGCGACGCGCGGCTGTTCGTGCGGCGCGCGGGAGCCCTGACCCGCCTCGAGAGCGAGCGGACAGCCAGGATACGGCTGACGGCCGACCAGATCCACCACCCGGAAGTCTGGGGCGATTTCGTGGTGCGGCACGGCCGGTTGCGGCTGTCCGAGTTCCTGGACGACGGCCGGGAGGTCTGCCGTGCGGTGCTGCAGGCCGGGTTCTGCTTCACGATCCACGATGCCGCGGCCGCGCGGGTCGGGACGCCGCTGGACGTCTGCGTGCTGATGGCCCTGGGCGACGCCGAACTGTGGCGGCTGCCCCCCGGCACGTTCGCGCGGCTCGACGCGACCGCCGACCACCTCGCCGAGGAGTACCGATGACCGACCGCCGTCGTCCCCACACCCCGCTGGTCCTGTGCATCCTCGACGGCTTCGGCTGGCGGACGGGCCCCGGCTCCGAACACGGCAACGCCATCGCGCAGGCGCAGCCGGCGTTCTACGAGAGCCTGCTGGCCGACTACCCGCACACGACCCTGCGCTGCCACGGGCTCGAGGTGGGCCTGCCCGAGGGCCAGATGGGCAACAGCGAGGTGGGGCACCTGACGATCGGCTCCGGCCGCATCATCGACCAGGACCTGAACCTGGTG
Organism: Gemmatimonas sp.; assembly: GCA_013824755.1. Lineage (GTDB taxonomy): Bacteria > Krumholzibacteriota > Krumholzibacteriia > LZORAL124-64-63 > LZORAL124-64-63 > PNOJ01. Next base: position 16,485 of record PNOJ01000021.1, on the reverse strand, counting down.
ACGCGCAGCCTCGCGAGCGGCGCCTTCGCCGACCACCCCGCCTGGCGCGGCCTGGTCGCAGGACTGCGCCGGCGCGGAGGGCGGCTGCACCTGCTGGGCCTGGTCTCCGACGGCGGCGTCCATTCCCACGTCGACCACCTGAAGGAGATCGTCCGGATCGCGGCGGACCAGGGCGTCGAGGAGATCTACATCCACGCCTTCCTGGACGGGCGCGACACCGACCCCCGCGGCGGCCGGCTGTACGTGCAGGACCTGGAGGACACGCTGGCCGGCCTCGGCCGCGGCCGGATCGCCACCGTCGGCGGCCGCTACTACGGCATGGACCGCGACAAGCGCTGGGACCGGGTCGAGAAGGCCTGGCGCGCCCTGGTCCACGGCGAGGGGGGGATGGCGGCCGGCGCCGTCGCGGCGATCGAGGAATCCTATGCGGGCGGGCTCACCGACGAGTTCGTGCTCCCGACCGTGATCGTCGACGAGGGCGGCGCCCCCGTGGCGACGGTCCGCGACGGCGACGCCGTCTTCTTCTGGAACTTCCGTTCCGACCGGGCGCGCGAGCTGACCTGGGCGTTCAACGTGGACGGCTTCGACGGCTTCCCGCGGCCGATCCGCCCCGCCGTGGACTACCTCTGCATGACGGTCTACGACGAGAGCCTCGGCCTGCCGGTCATGTTCGACCCCGAAGCCCCCCGCGACCTGCTGGCCGACGTCCTGGCCGCTCACGGCGTGCCCAACCTGCGCACCGCCGAGACCGAGAAGTACGCCCACGTGACCTACTTCTTCAACGGCGGGCGCGAGGAGCCGTTCGCGGGCGAGGACCGCCGGCTGGTGCCCTCGCCGAAGGTCGCCACCTACGACCTGCAGCCGCAGATGAGCGCGCCGGAGGTCGCCGCGATCGTCCTGGACGCGTTGGCCGCCGGCCGCCACGAGGTGATCGTGGTGAACTTCGCCAACGGCGACATGGTGGGCCACACCGGCGTTCTGGAGGCGGCGGTGTCTGCGGTCCGCACCCTCGACGGGCTGCTGGCGCGGATCGTGCCGGAGGTGCTGGCGCGCGGCGGCGTCCTGCTGCTGACCGCCGATCACGGCAACTGCGAGGAGATGATCACCCCGGACGGGCGCGTCCTGACCAACCACTCCCTGAACGACGTGCCCTTCGTCCTGGTCGGCCGGGAATTCGCCGGCCGCGACGGGGCCCTGGACGGCCGCGCCGATGCCGGTTTGCGCGACATCGCCCCGACCATGCTCGGCCTGCTCGGACTGCCCCTGCCGGACGCCATGACCGGCCGATCCCTCCTGGCGCCCTGATTTCGAACTCATAAATTCAATAAGGAGGCCGTTCGCGCGGCCTCTTTGTCACATCGTATGAAAAACCTGCGAAGTTGTAGACAAATCAGAGGCTACGATGTATCATCAACCGTGCACCGAGTCCTGGGCCGTGATCCGCTTTCCACGCTTCATATTCCTGAACTTGACGCCCGGATCCGACTCCCTACTCGTGCCCTGCGCGGGAAACGTGTGTCCGAAGCAGAGGAGAGAGACAGCATGAAGCGATTGATCCAGAGCGCCGTGGCGCTCGCCGTCATCGTGTGCGTGTCCGGCATTGCCGCCGCCCAGACGATCGACGACATCCAGTACTACAACCCGACGACCGGCGTTCCGGCCAGCCCCTACAACGGAACGACCCAGACCGTCGAAGGTCGGGTCTACGTGATCAAGGGCACCTACAACGGCGGTTCCCACTACATCCTGGACGATTCCGGCAACGGCATCGCCTTCTACAACTCGGCGGCGCCCCCGCTGACCTACGGCGACCGCGTCTCGGTCACCGGCACCGTCGGCATCTTCCAGGGCGAGATCCAGATCTCCCCGGCGCCCACGGTCACCTTCCTCGGCGCCGAGGCCGTCCCGACGCCCGTCGTGATGACCATCGCCCAGGCGAAGTCCGACTACGAGAACGTGGGCAAGTTCGTCTCGCTGTCCGGCCTGATCGCCACGGCGCCGGCCGGCGGCCAGTTCAAGCTGCACTCCGGCACCGACAGCATCATCGTCTACATCGACAGCGACACCGGGATCAACCTGGGCGCGGTCGCGATCGGCGACGCCTACACCATCATCTCGCCCCTGGTCAACTACACGGGCGGCATCATGGAGCTGAAGCCCCGCCGCCAGAGCGACCTCATCGAGGGCACGGGCCCGATCATCGACGCGATCAACTGCGCCGACTGGACCCCCCTGGCCAGCGACCCGATCACCGTCACCGCGACGATCACCGACGACGTCGCCGTGACCTCCGCGGCGCTGTACTACCGTGACGACTCCGGCGACAGCACCGGCGTCTTCCTGAGCGTCGCCATGAGCAACACCGTCGGCAGCACGTGGTCGGGGACCATCCCCGGCGGCTTCCTGGGCCGCCAGGTCGACTTCTACGTCCGCGCGCTGGACGGCGGCGGCACCATCTCGCTGAACCCGGGCGACGCCCCGGCCGGCTGGTACGAGGTCGCGGTGGGCTTCACGACCATCCACGACGTGCAGTACGTCGACCCCGCGACCACCCCGCAGAACTCGCCGTTCACGGGCCGCGTCGTCAACGTGCAGGGCATCGTGACGGCCGGCACCGGCGACGCCGGCTCGGCCAGCAAGTTCATCATGCAGGACGGCTCGGGCACCTTCAGCGGCCTGCTCTGCTACGAGGGGACCGCGGCCAACTTCCTGCTGCCCGGCGACGAGGTCCAGGTCGGCGGCTACATCGAGGAGTACTTCGGCCTGACCGAGCTGAACCCGCACAACGGGACCGCGGTCGAGCTGGTCTCCTTCGAGAACACCCTGCCCGCCTACAACCAGGTGCACACCGTCGTGCTGTCCGACGACACGTCGCCCGGCGGCTACCTGGGCGAGGCGTACGAGAGCGTCCTGGTGAGAACCTTCACCTCGACCGTGCTCGACACGCTGGGCTCGGCCGTGTACAGCGAGTTCCTGTGCTCCGACACCGGCGTCCGGGCCGACTCGCTGGTCGTCAACGCCGCCTTCAACATGGTGTACGCGCCGGTCATCGGCGACCAGGTCACCGTGAAGGGCTTCATGGACTACGCCTTCGGCGAGTTCCAGTTGGTCCCGCTGCGCGACGAGGACATCACCGTCGGCGTCACGGCCGTCGGCGACGACCTGCCCCAGGTCCTGCCCGCGGGCGGGTTCTCGAGCATCGTGCCGAACCCGTTCAACCCCAAGACGGAGATCCGCTTCGTCCTGACGCGGGACAACCTGGTGCAGCTGAACGTCTACAACATCCGCGGCGAGCTGGTCTCCTCGCTCGTCAACGAGCGGCTCCAGGGCGGCGGCGAGCGCGTCGTGGCCTGGGACGGCACCGACAACGCGGGCCAGCAGGTGGCCAGCGGCACCTACTTCGCCCGTCTGCGCATCGGCGCCGACGTGATGCAGGTCCGCAAGCTCATGCTGGTGAAGTAGCCGCTCCGCGACTGCTTCCAGGACGCACGGAAGCCCCGGCCCCGCGGCCGGGGCTTTCCCTTGCAGTTTCGATCTTCGTTGATTACCCTGGAACGACCGGTTTCGACACTCCAGCGAGGATGTGGGACGTGAACGAGCTGATCCGGATCTCCGACGCGGCGGCGGACGCCTTCGGCGCCCTCGACCTGCCGGCGGGCGGCCCGCGCGCCATCCGACTCTACTTCCAGGGCTTCGGCTGAGGCGGCCCCGCCGTGGGCATGGCTCTGGACGAGCCGAAGGACGACGACAGGACGGTCACGACGAAGGTCTTCGAATTCATCATGGCGCCCGACGTGGTGTCGGTCGTCGAGCAGGGCGGCGGCATCGTCATCGACTACGTCGACGACGGCATGCGCAAGGGCTACACGCTGAACCTGGCCGACCGCCTCGGCGGCGAGTGCGGGGGCGGCAGCTGCGGCGGCGGCGACTGCGGCTGACCGCGTCCGGGAACGCGGAAACGGAGAAGGCGGGGAGGACGAACCTCCCCGCCTTCGTCGTACTACGCGGCTCGTGCCGCGGCTCAGCGGAAGGCCGTGATGTACGCCACCCAGGCCGGGGAGTTGTCGCCCGCGTCGTCGAGCTGGAAGTCGCCGCTGGGCTCGCCGTCCTCGTCGGCGCCCTCCCAGTAGACGTCCACGCGCGAGAAGCCGGCCTCCAGCAGGAGGTCGCGGACCTCGGGGATCGACCACAGGCGCCAGCGGTAGACGAAGGCGTCGGTGAGCTCGCTGCCGTCGGGGAAGCGGAAGTGGATGCGGCAGACGTACTCGTGGGTGATGGGGTTGAAGGCGTCCTGGTCCCAGACGTAGGTGTAGCCCTCGCAGTCGCGTTCCTCGAACTGGAGCACCTGGGCCTCCGAGCCGCCGAAGATGTCCAGCATCAGCATGCCCTCGTCCCGCAGCGATCGCCGGCAGTTCTCCAGGTAGCCCTTCAGCTCCGCGCGCCCGTGGAAGCACCACCACGAGAAGTTCGTGGCGGCCAGCACGTCGGCCGGCGGCCCCGACACGCGGCGCACGTCGTCCTGCACCAGCGTCGCGCGCGCGGCGGCGGCGCCCAGCGGCAGCACGTTGTGCTCGCGGCCCCAGTCGAGGGTCGGGCCGTCGAGGTCCACGCCCAGGGCCGTGTTGTCCGGCCGGCGGCGGATCCAGCAGCAGCCCAGGTTCAGCGTGCCGCAGAAATCCTCGCGCAGGTCGCGCGGGAGGCGCCCGTAGGCGGCGGCGAAGGCGCGGTCGATGAACTCGACCTCGGCCTCGGGGTTCTGCACGGCGTTCTCGTAGAGCCAGTGGGGATCGGCGGTGGCGGCGGTCAGCCGCGGGCGCCTGGCGGTCCTGGACAAGGTGTGTTCTCCCGATCGTACGTCCTCCGGGGGCGGCCCCGCGCGGGCCGCCGGCGCCGGGGAACATAATCACAGGCGACGGCTGCGAACAACCCCCATTCGAACGCCGGCATCCGATGCGCCGTCGCCGCGGTGATCCCCGTCGCGTCGTCATCGGATCTTGCACGGTCGGCTCGCCCGCCGTCAGGAAATGCCTGACCCGTTCCGCCCCCGTCGTGATCGCGGATGCCGACTTCAGCGCCGAGCGGGGGTCGTCGCGTTCCCCGGCGGTTCGCCGGTCGCGGTCCGGCAGCCCCGCACCGGATGCCAACCCCCCGTCCACGAGCACATTGCGACCCGGAAGTCGGGACGACTGCAATGCACTGTGCAAAAGGATGTTACGGAATCGACGCTCACCCCGACCTGTGGCATATCGCTTGCACCTGGACCCGCTGGCCCGTGCCGCAACGCCGGATCTCCAAGCCCGGCTTTGCATTCTGCACGGCCGTCCGCACCCCGGACGTCCCAGGCTCCCATCCACGGCGGGATGACCATGAACGAGCGCAAGCGCAGCAGGTTCGCCACCGTCCTGGCCGCGGGCCTCCTGGCCCTGGCCCCGACGGTCGCCCAGGCGTTCGACCACCTCGAGATCTCGGTGATCAACCCCGAGATCGTCGACGGTCGGCCTGCGGTGACCATCTACGAGCAGTTCAGCGTGCTCGTGCGGGCGGTGAACGCCGACGGCACGACCGACACCGCGGCGGATTACATCCGCGCCGCGCTCTCCTCGCCGGACGTGGCCGCGAACATGCCGGGATCGGCCTACCTGCAGAACGGCGAGCGCATCTTCGCCGGGATCGACTTCCTGGACGACGGCCAGCCGGTCCGGCTGCGCGTCGCGGACCAGGACGACGGTTCGGTGCCGTTCGCCCAGGTGGAGATCAACTGCTACAACTTCGTCCACCACTTCGAGTTCAGCGTGCCGGCCGGCGACAAGTACGTCGGCCAGACCGTCACGCTGACCGTGACCGCCCGCGACTTCCTGAACGTGGCCGTCCGCAACTTCGACGACGACGTGGTGCTGTCGCCGGCCCTCGGCCACTTCACCGCCGGCCCGTCGATCACCGTCGGCGGCGGCTCGTTCACGTTCGGCGTCGCCACGGTCGCCGTGGTGTTCCAGGGCACCGACCCCGCGCTGCAGCAGAACACCGTCAACGCCCTGAACACCGTCGTCTACCCGACCCAGGCCGCGGCCGCGGCCGGCAGCGGGATCGTCGCCCCCCTCTACCCGGGGGCCCTGAGCCGGGTCGTGCTGCTGCTGCCGGGCCAGACCCTGACGCCGGGCGTCAGCCCGGGCCGCAGCGGCACGGCCATCGCCCAGATCTCGGGCTTCCCGTTCACCGGCATCGACGTCTACGCCACCGACCAGTACTGGAACCCCGTGGCGGGCGCCCCCTTCCCGACGCTGGCCTGGAGCGCCAACGACGCGGCGCCCGGCGTGTCGCTGCCCGCCGGCGGCGCCATGAGCAGCAACACCGTCCAGGACCAGTCGGCCACGTTGATGACCTCCGGCTTGCGCCAGGTGACCGTGACCGCCTCGGGGGCCATCTCGACCTCGAGCTCGGCCAACGTCCAGGTCAACCCGGCCGGGCTGCACCACTTCTCGTTCGACTACGCCGTGCTCGACACCAACGCCGTGCAGGCGACCACGACCCCGTTCCAGATCCGGGTGCGCGCCTACGACTCGTTCAACAACGTGTTCCCGTACAACGGGCCCGTCTCGATGCGCGTCCGCATCGGCGCCGGCGACGAGAGCGCGGACTACCTGATCACCACCAGCAACAACTTCGTCGCCGGCGTCCTGAACGCCTCGGTGCAGGTGACCAAGCGCGCGTTCAGCGCCCGGCTGATCGTCGACAGCAACACCGGCGTGGTGACGCTGTCGGGCGACTTCCAGGTGAACGCGGGCCCCATGGAGAAGGTCCTGTTCACGCTGCCGGGCCAGACCTGGACCCCGGGCCTGAACGACCCGGCCTTCGGCGGCAACATCGGCCTGCCCACGCCGATCGTCGCCGGGCAGATGGTCGAGCCGCTGGAGATCCGGGCCGTGGACCGCTACGGCAACCTCGTCTCGGGCGCGCGCACCGTCGCGATCACCTGCCCGACCGGCCACCTGCTGCTGCTGGACGGCGGCGGCACCCTGATCGAGAGCGGCGTCATCACCCTGAACGGCACCGGCCTCTTCAGCGCCCTGATGGCGACCCACGGCGACCAGCTGCTGCAGGCCAGCGTCGGCGGCCAGGCGGACAGCTTCTCGAGCCCGTTGCGCGTCTCGCCGAACACCTACCAGCGGCTGATGGTGATCGCGCCCGGCGAGACCCTGGACGCCGGCACGATCTACGCGCCCGGCAAGGTCGGCACCCCGTCCCCGCAGGACGCGGGCTCGCCGTTCAACGTCCAGGTCATCGCCACCGACTACTATTACAACCCGATCGACGCGGCGAGCCCGTTCCTGCCGATCCCGCTGGCCTTCACCAGCACCGATCCCCAGGCGACCCTGCCCGCGGCGCCCCAGAGCCTGCAGACCGGGACCGGCGTCTTCCAGGTCACGCTCGAGACCCTGGCCGAGCCCAACCAGCAGCTGGTCACCGCCACCGACCCGGTGAGCGCCCGCGCCGCGTCCGCGCTCATCCCGGTCGAGGCCGGCGTGATCGACCACTTCGAGATCGGCGTCAACGACGGCACGAACCCCGACCCGACCGACATCCTCGACCCGGTGCCCGATCACCAGGCCGGCGCCTGGCTGCCGAACCTCACCGTGATCGCGCGCGACGCCTACGGCAACCACATCCGCACCTACACGGACAGCGTTTCGCTGCGCCTGAACGTGGGCGGCGACGTGCTGTCGCCGCTGCGCGTCAGCCTCGCCGACGGCTACGGCACCGGCGTCTACCAGGGCGTGTGGCGCGGCAGCCTGCGCATCACGCGCGCCGGCCAGGGAATCACCGTGTCGGCCGTCGACGACATCTACGGCCGCTCGGGCGCGAGCAACCCCTTCGACGTCCTGCCGGGCGCCTACACCGGCCTGCAGGTCCTGCTGCCGGGCGAGACGGCCACGCCGGGCGAGTCCCCGGGCAAGTTCGGCGACCCGCTGCCGGTGGTCGCCGGCGCGACGGCGACCGCGGCGGTGACCGCCCTGGACGCCTGGTGGAACCCGACGCCCGCCAGCCCGATCGTCAGGGTGTCGAGCAGCTCCTACGCCGACCTGATCTCGGCCAACGACGTGGCGCTGGAGCCCGACGGCTCCTCGGACTTCGCGCTGTCCTTCCGCACGGCGACGGCGCAGACGCTGCGCGTGCGGGACCTCGCGCTGTCCGCCCGCCGCGATTCCAGCCTCGCGACGGTGACGCCGGACGCGTTCACCCGCCTGCAGGCGATCGCGCCGGGCGAGACGCCGAACCCCGGCGGCCCCGAGGTCGACGGCAAGACCGGCGCGCCCGCGGTGCAGACCGCGACGCTGCAGTTCCCGCTGACCGTCCACGCCGTCGACCGCTTCTGGAACCGGGTCGACAACGGCTTCCACAACATCCACCTGGGCAGCGACGAGGGTTCGCTCGTCCCCGGCAACCCGCTGAACAACGGCCAGTCCCTGGCCGCCGGCGAGATCGTGTTCCCCGTGTCCCTGTCGAGCCTCGGCTACGTCACCCTGACGGCCTACGACCTGACCGACGCCGGGATCCTGGGCCACGACGTGATCGTGCAGGTCGCCGCCGGCGCCCAGTACCGCATCACGACCCCCGACACGGCGCTCGTCGGACCGCCGAGCTCCTTCGCCATGACCGTGGAGCTGGTGGACGAGGCGGGCACCGTCATGGCCAACGCCTACAACCAGGTCACGCTGCGCGCCCTGACGCCGACCCTGCAGCCCGCCCCGGGCGTGCTGCTGGTGACGGGCGCCCAGCTGACCGCCGGCGTTGTCGCGATCCCCGCCCAGGGCTACGACGTCGCCAGCCGCATCGTCATCGAGGTCAGCGACTCCTCCGGCCGCCTCGGCTACAGCGACATCATCCGCATGGATCCCAACGGCCTGTGGTACGACGTCACGGTCGGCACGACCCCGCTGCCCGTGGCGGGACCGCCGGCGGCCTTCCCGGTGACGGTGCGGCTGCGCGACACCGAGACCGGGTCGCTGGTGGACGACGACCGCTTCTTCAGCGTCGCGATCGTCGACAACGCCGGCGCGCTCGGCGCGGGCGCCGTCGGCATCACCTCGCGCCGCCTCGTCGACGGCCAGGTCAGCTTCCAGCAGACCTACACGCAGGCCGGCGAGTTCGCCGTGCGCGCCTTCGACCCCAGCGGCCTGGCCGGCGACAGCCCCCTGTTCACCGTTCGTCCGGCCGGCTACCAGCGCTTGCAGCTGCTGGCGCCGGGCGAGACGGCGCGGCCGGGCGCGGCCGCCTTCGCGGCCACCGGCAAATCGGCCCTGCCGGACACCCAGCGCTCGGGCGAGCCGTTCCCGCTGGCCGTGCGCGCCGTGGACCAGTACTGGAACCCGATCGGCGACGAGTCCTCCGGCCGGATCCACCTGGCGACGACCGACGGCTCGTTCTCCTGGCCCGACAACCCCGACCCGCAGGACGCGCCGTTCTTCCTGGGCGGCCGCGCCGTCGAGGCCTTCCTGGTGGCCGAGGGCTCGGTAGGTGTCACCGTGAGCGATCTCGACGCCCCGCAGCTGCCGGGGCAGACCGTCGCGGTGCCGGTGCGCCGGCCGTACGTCTACGAGGTCACGGTGCCCGCCACGGCCCAGACCGGCGGGATGCCGGGCTTCGCGATGACCGTCCGGCTGCTCGACCCCGACACCGGGGACCCCGTCGCCGGCGCCGACCACCGCGTCGTCCTGACGCCGCTGCAGGCCGGCTTCGCGCCCGGCGCCGGCGTGCTCGGCACCGCGGAGGTCTACCTGGTCAACGGCGTCTCGTTCATCAGCGACCAGAGCTACAGCGCCCTGGAGGACCTGCGCGTCCGGGTGTCCGACGACTTCGGTCGCCAGGCCACCAGCGGCGTCGTGGCCATGGAGACCGGGGGCCTCTACTACGACGTGGTCGCCCCCGCGGACGCGACCGTCGGCGGCCCGGCCACCTTCCCGCTGTCGATCGACCTGATCGACAGCAACACCGGCGAGCGCGTGACGGCCCACAGCGGCCTGATCCAGATCTCGGTGCTCAGCGCCGCCACCGCCGCGGCCGGCGGCGGCGTGCTCGGCACCGTCCAGCAGATGCTCGTCGGCGGCCACGCCGACGTCCAGCAGACCTACACGCTGGCCGAGGAGGTCTACTTCCGCGTCCTCGACGGCGACGGCAACGAGGGCTTCTCCAACAGCTGCCGCCTGGCGGCCGACGGCTTCAAGCAGCTGCAGGTCGTCGCCCCCGGCGAGACGCCCGATCCGGGCGCCGAGGCCGGCACCGGCAAGACCGGCGCACCGGTCGTGCAGACGGCGGGCGAGCCCTTCGTCGTGGAGCTGCGCGCGGTCGACCAGTTCTTCAACACCGTCACCTCGCTGGACGGGGGCGCCCTGGAGCTGGACTGCTCGGAGCCCGACCTGTTCGCCTGGCAGAACCCCGCGGACTACCACGCCCCCTTCGTCGGCGGCCGCCGGCAGGTCGGGATCGTGCTCGACGGCGCCGGCAACCTGACCCTGAACGCCGACGACACCCAGCACCCCGAGGCGGGCCAGGGCCACGTGACCATCCCGGTGGCGGAGGCCGTCTACGAGGTCAGCGTCCCGGACACGACCTTCGTGGGGCCGCCCTCGCGCTTCGCGGTGGGCGTGCGCCTGGTCAACGCGGCCACCGGCGCGACGGTGCCGGCGGGCAACCGCATCTCCCTGGAGGCGCTGCGCTACGACTTCGGCTCCCCGGACGGGCAGCTGGGCGTCACGGAGTGGACGCTGCTGCAGGGCGCCGCCGACATCGCGACGCAGAGCTACGGCGTCAGCGAGCGCATCATCATCCGCGTGTCCGACGAGCGCGGCCGCACCACCGACAGCGACGTGGTGACGGTCATCCCGGTGGGCGTGACCTACGCGGTGACGGCTCCCGACACGGTCGTCGCCGGCGAGCCCTGGCCGCTGTCGGTGACGCGCGTCGACGTGACCACGGGCCGCCTGGTCACCGGCTACGACGAGACCTTCAGCATCTCGGCGATCAACGCCTGGTCGGGCGCGGTGCGTCCCGACCCGGCGCTGGTCCCGGCCGGCGTGCTGCGCTTCACCTACGGCGCCACCGTCGAGGGCCGCGCGCAGCTCGAGGACCAGGCCTACGATCGCGCCGAGTCGATCTACCTGCGCGTGACCGACGCCGCCGGCGGCGACGTGCTCAGCCGGCTGATCACCGTGCTCGCCGCGCCGGCGCAGTCCTTCACCCTGAGCCTGCACGAGACGGACGGCTCGCCCTTCGACCGCGTCCTGCGGCCCGACCAGCAGATCCGCGTCCGCGTCGCGGCGCGCGACGAGGGCGGCAATCCGGCCCCGCGCGCCGCCGCCGTCTTCGAGATCCGCGCCGGCGAGGCCGCGCTCGGCTCGGCGCGCGCCGCCGCGGTGACCCTCACGACCGGCAGCGACGGCGTCGCCGAGACGACCCTGCGCGTGGGCGCCTACGGCACGACGGACGTCCTGCTGCGGGCCGTCGTGGACGCCCTCGATCCCGAGGAGGCCCTGCTGCACGTGGCCGGTCCGCCGGTCACCACCCTGTCGTTCACGGGCGTCGCCAGCGAGTACCTCGACGGCTGGTACGTCAGCGAGGACACGCGGATCACCCTGACGGCGATCCCCGGGATCCCCGAGGCGACCACGACGATCCGTTTCGACGTCGACCAGTCCGACGGCGTGGAGCCGCTGACCGCCTACGAGGGCCCCTTCACCCTGGGCGACCTGGTCCCGGGCGAATCCGGGATTCATGTCCTGCGCTTCCTGGCCGAAGAGAACACCGGCGTGCAGGAGGCGCTGCGCCAGGTCGTGCTGTACACCACCGAGGCTCTGGACGGGGACCGGGAGATCACCAACCGCCCGAACCCGTTCAATCCCGCGCACGGGCTGACGCGGATCCTGTTCAAACCGACGGCCACCGGCACCGTGAACATCACGATCTACGACCTCTACGGGACGATCGTGCTGAATCACCACCTGAACGCCGCCGCCGACCAGACCACCGAGTTCGCCTGGGACGGCCGCAACGGCCAGGGCGACGTGGTGGCCAACGGCGGCTACATCTGCCGGGTGACCGGCCAGGGCTTCGATTTCCGCCGCAAGATCGCGGTGGTGAAGTAGGAGAGGCCATGAAGCGCCACGCGGACGACAACCAGCGCCAGCACCCCCGACGCGCCGGCGGCGCGGCGGATCGACGGTACCCCGCGTTCCTGCTCCTGGCGGCCCTGCTGGCCGCCGGACCGGTCCTCGCCGGCCAGGACGGCGGCGCGCCCGGCGCCTTCCTGCGCTTCGGCAGCAGCGCCCGCAGCCTCGCCCTCGGCGGGGCCGTCGGCGCGCTCGGCGGCGACGTCGCCACCGTCTACTGGAACCCGGCCGCCCTGTCGCAGCTGCGCACCATGGAGGTGACGGCGATGGGGGCCACCCTCTTCGGCGACACCCGCTACTCGTACGTGGCCTTCGGGCTGCCGAGCGAGGGGCGGGGCACCTTCGCCTTCAGCGGCACCTTCACCAACAGCGGCGAGTTCGAGCGCGCGACGGAGTGGGTCGACATGACCGACACCTTCCAGGAGAAGGAGGGGATCTTCGCGCTCACCTACGCCCGCGGCAACAGCCGCCTGGGCTGGGGCGCCACCCTGAAGTCGATCTCCCAGGACGTGGGCGGCTTCACCGGCTCGGGCTACGGCGCCGACGTGGGCCTCTACCTGCGGCCCGAGCGCCGGCTCAGCCTGGGCATCTCCTACCAGAACGCCCTGCAGCCGGAGATCACGCTGCTCGAAGAGCCGGAGAAGCTGGCCCGGACCCTGCGCGCCGGCGCCGGCCTGCACTTCTTCAACAACCGCATGCTCGTGCTGACCGACCTGGTCCGCACCGACCTGATGGACCTGGACTTCCAGGGCGGCATCGAGGCCTGGCCCCTGCACCAGCTGGTGCTGCGCGGCGGCTACGACACCGTCCGCGACCAGACCAGCTTCGGGGCCGGCGTGCGCTGGCAGAACTGGCAGCTCGACTACGCCCACGTCGCGCACGACCTCGGCTCCACGACGGTGGTCAGCGCCACGATGCGCTTCGGCATCACCGACGGCGTCGAGATCCACAGCGACCGCCTGCGCTTCAGCCCGTCGGGCAACGACCGCAGCGTGTCCTTCGGCATCAACACGGCGCTGCGCGGCGAGGTGGCGGAGTGGCGCGTGGAGATCCGCGACGACCAGGGCGAGCTGGTCCGCCGCATCTTCGAGGAGGGTCCGCCGCCGGAGTCCGTGGACTGGGGCGGCGAGGACGAGAACGGCCGGCTGGTGGGCGACGGCGTCTACCGCGCCACCGTCGTGGTCCTGGACGACCTGGGCCAGGAATGGGAGCACGTGGTCCAGGTGGAGATCATGGGCTTCCGCAACCGGACCCGGACCCCGATCCGCATCGACGTCGACGGTTCCGAGAGCCTGAAATCGCGAGAGGACGACCGATGAAACGATTTCGTGCCGCCCGGCGCCCGGCCCCTTGGGTCCTGCTGGCCCTGCTGGTCCTCGCCGCCCCGCCGGCCTTCGCCGGCGACGACGACGCGGTGGTCCCCAACGAGGACGCGCTCTGGCGCGCCGCCGGCGACACCTTCGCCCGCGACGCCGACAAGGGCAACGCCCTGCAGCAGTACCAGCTGTACCTGACGCACTACAAGAAGACCGACCGCGCGGCCCGCGCCCAGTACATGGTGGCCGAGTGCTACTTCTGCAACGGCGACTACGACACGGCGCTGCGCGAGTACGAGCGGGTCGGGAAGTTCAAGGGCGGCGACCCGTACCTCGCGGGCAGCGCGCTGCTGCGCCGTGGCGAGTGCCAGTTCAACCTGGGCAAGCAGGATCAGGCCCTGGAGACGTTCACGCAGCTGCTGCAGCAGAGCACGGACAGCTTCCTCGCCGGCGAGGCCCTGTTCGCCATGGGGCAGACCCAGGCCTCGCTGCAGGACTGGCGCAGCGTGGAGAAGACCTACAAGCAGCTGCTGGCCGACCGGCCCGGCTACCAGAAGCTGCCGCAGGTGCAGTTCGTCCTGGGGCTGTTCGCCTACGTCAAGGAGGACTACGAGGCGGCCACGCAGCACTTCGACAAGGTGGACACGGACCTGGGCCTCTACTACCTCGGCCGCTGCCTCGAGGCCACCGGCCAGTACATCCTGGCCGTGCAGCGCTACCGCCAGGCCCTGCGGCTCTACCCGGACAGCCCGCTGGCCGACGACGCCGCGTTCAGCGTCGCGGAGGCCTTCTACAACAGCGACCAGAACAAGGTGGCCGCGCGCAGCTACCGCGACTTCCTCGAGGGATACCCCGAGAGCAAGTTCGTGCCGATGGCCCGCTACAAGCAGGCCTGCGTGGACTACCGCTCCGGCGAGTACAACGAGTGCGTGCGCAAGCTCGAGGACCTCTGCAAGGACCTCGGCGGCGAGCCGATCTGCGCGCCGGCCAACTACCTGATGGGCTCGGCCTGGATGGCGCTCGGGCGCACCAGCCACGCCATCTTCGCCTTCACCGAGGTGGTCAAGGGCTACCGGGACTCCGAACTGGCCAGCGCCGCCATGCACAAGGTCGTCTACGCCTACATCGCCGAGAAGAACTACCCGCAGGCCGTCCTGATGGCGCACGAGTTCCTGGAGATCTTCCCCGGCGACCCGCTGGCCGCCCGGGTCCAGGTGCTCCTGGGCTACTCCCACAAGGAGCTGCAGGAGTACGACCTCGCGGTGCGCGAATTCCAGAACGTCATGGACCGGCACGTCAACACCGATGCCGGCGAGCGGGCGCTGTTCCTGGCCACCGACACCTACCTGAAGCTGGAGCAGTACGACCGCCTGATCACCAACTACCACTTCATCGCCAACCGCCTGCTGCCCACGCCCAGCCCCTGGCGCGCGCGGACCTACTACCAGCTCGGCGAGGCCTACTACCACGAGGGCCTCTTCCGCGAGGCGGGCGGCATGTACCGGCTGGTGCTGACGGGCTACCCGCGCAGCGAGGTGGCGGCGGCCAGCCTGCAGGGCCTCGTCGCCAGCTACAGCCAGATCGGCGAGTACGACCTGGCCCTCGAGGAGCAGGAGAAGTTCCTCTTCGAACTGGCCAACGCCGACAGCGAGGAGGGCGGCAACTCGCTGGCCCTCGGCGCCCTCTACTTCAACCAGCACGACTACCAGAAGGCCCTGGAGGAGATCACCCGGTTCCTCGAGCGCAACCCCGAGGGCCCGCAGGCCGCGGCCGCGCTGCTGAACCAGGGCGACTGCTACTACCGCCTGCAGTACTACGAGAACGCGGTGGAGGCCTGGCAGAAGCTGGTCACGAGCTACCCGCGGGCGAGCGAGGCCGAGGAGGCCCTGTACCGCCTCGCCGACACCCAGTTCGGACTGGCCCGCTTCGAGGAGGCGCGCGCCAGCTACCTGGCGCTGCAGAAGCGCGCCCCGGACGGGCCGCACGCCGCCGACGCCGCCTTCGGCCTGGCCAACTGCCACTACAACCAGCAGCAGGACCAGGCCGCGATCACGGCCTTCCAGGCCTTCGTCGAGGCCTTCCCGCAGGATCCCCGCGTCGAGGACGCGGAGCTGGGCATCCAGAGCTGTTACTACCGCAGCGGCAAGGACATGGAGGAGTACCTCGGCAACCGCCCGGACAGCCCCCTGGCCGGGGACTATTACTGGACTAAAGGTCAAAACCTCTTTGCCGAAGGAAACTACGAGGCCGCGGCCAAGGCGTTCGAAAAGGTCACCATGGACTACGCCGACAGCGAGAGCGCCCCGGGCGCCCTCTTCTACCTGGCCGAGAGCTACTACCGCTTGGAGCAGATGCCGATGGCGCTCGCGGGCTACCGCAACTTCCTGAAGACGAACCCCGACCACGAGCTGGTCGGGCTGTCGCGCTTCCGCGAGGGCACCGTCCTGTACAAGACGGAGCAGTACGCGGACGCGGCCGAGGCCTACGAGTACCTGGTCGACACCATGCCCGCCGGCGAGTACTCGCCCCTGGCCCTGTTCAACGCCGGCCTCTGCTACCAGGAACTCGAGGACTGGCCGGCCGCCATCGGCGCGCTGGTCCGCTTCCAGGCGGACTATCCCGACGACGAGCGGGCCCAGGGCCTCTCCTTCCAGATCGCCACGCTGTACCAGGACGAGCTCGGCGACTACGAGAACGCTGCGAAGACCTACGGCAAGGCGCTCGAGAAGGGCGAGGCCGGCATCGAGGAGATCGGCTACCG
Organism: Gemmatimonas sp.; assembly: GCA_013824755.1. GTDB lineage: Bacteria > Krumholzibacteriota > Krumholzibacteriia > LZORAL124-64-63 > LZORAL124-64-63 > PNOJ01. The sequence continues at coordinate 247 of PNOJ01000021.1, read as the reverse complement.
GCAGGGCCAGTGCTACGAGAAGCTCGACCGCATCGAGCAGGCCGTCGCCAGCTACGAGATGTCCGCCAGCGGCGCCGACGTCGCGGCCCCGCACCGCATCGCCAGCCTGGCCCAGATCGGCCAGATCAGCGAGGAGCGCGGGGACTGGAACGCCGCCGTCCAGGCCTACAACCGGATCGTGCAGACCAACGGCAAACCGGAGTGGACGGCGATGGCCGAGGGCCGGCTCGCCGAGATCCAGGCCATG